>JAFVQN010000019.1 GCA_017504805.1 Akkermansia sp.
ATCCGCTACGCCATCGTAGCCGGTGCCGTGACCGGCGGCGGTCTCACCGTGATTGCCAATGCCCCGAACCCCGCGGGTCAGGCCATCCTGGGCAAGTACTTCAAGAACGGCATCAGCGCCCTGCAGCTCTTCCTCTGGGCCGCGCTGCCCACCTTCATCATCTTCTGCCTGTATAACTTCATTTACTTCGGCAACTAAAGATCTATGTTCACAGGACTCGTGGAATGCACCGGCAAGGTGCTGGAGCGCACGCCCGTAGCACAGGGCGCGCGCTATGCGGTGGAGATTCCCTTTGCGGCAGAGCTTGCACTGGGGGATTCTGTGGCGGTGAACGGCTGCTGCCTCACCGTCGATAAAGTAGAGGGCACGCGCGTGGAGTTCGACCTCCTCACGCAGACCCTGCGCGTCACCAGCCTGGGGCAGCTGCAGGTGGGCTCCCTCTGCAACCTGGAGCGCGCCATGGGTGGCAACGGCCGCTTCGGCGGGCACTTCGTCATGGGCCATGTCGATACCACCGGCAGCGTCACCTCCATCACCCCGGTGGGGCAGGACCACATGGTGCGCATCGCCATCCCGCAGGAATACATGCGCTATGTCATCGACAAAGGCAGCATCGCCATCGATGGCGTCTCCCTCACCGTGGCCAATATCACCGGCCCCGCCGAGCTGGAGTTCTGGATTACCCCGCACACCTGGGAGCGCACCATCATGCACACCTACGCCCCCGGCAGCATCGTTGATATCGAGGTCGATATGATTGCCAAGTACGTGGAGAAGCTCAAGATGCCCGGCATCCCGTCGTAATGGTACCACCCATGCCGGAAAGGCACCAGCCCACGATTGATTTCCTCTACTCGCTGATGGGGCATGACCCGGCGGCCTGGCCGGGGCTACGCGCAGCAGGGATACCGGCAGCGGTGCAGGAATGGGCTGCGCAGGATGCCGCCCGGCAGCAGGATCTGGCCACAGTGTGGGCAGATGTGTGCCGGGAGCAGCCCTATGCGGAAGATGAGGATATGGTGAGCTACACCCTGGACTTTTTCGGGTTTGATGTGGATTATGGCTGGAGCCCGCTGGTGGCCTCTGCCATCTGGCTGACGGATAATTACACCGAAGGGTCCGACTGCCCGGAGCTGGAGCGCGTGGGCCTGGCCATCGTGCGTCTGCTGCTGGAGGCCGGGGTACACCCGGATGAGCAGGACTATGTGGCCCTTTACGGCGGGCCGCTGCACTATGCCAGCAGGGGCGGGTACCTTCCCCTGGTGCGCCTCCTGCTGCGCTATGGAGCCGACCCCGACAAGTGCGATGTGGATGATGATACCCCCCTGGCCTGGGCAGCGCTCGGTAATCAGCCGGAAAGCACCCGCCTGCTGCTGGAAGCCGGCGCCAACCCCAACCTGCCGGACCTGGGCGGATTCACCCCGCTCGATTGGGCGGTGGATTGCCAGGACTGCGAGGTCGAGCAGCTCCTCCGCGCCCACGGCGCCACCAAATAGGGATTTCTAAAAACCAAAACTAACCAGCAAATGGGAATTTGGCGATTAGTTTGCGAGCGACGGCGAGCGTCTATTTGAGCCCGCGGAGCGGGCGGCATATCCATAGCGAGGCGGTGTAGCCGCGCAGCGGCGGAACCCCTCGTAAACGAAAAGAATAATCAGAGCCCCGACGTCAGGAGTGGGCGGCAGACTGTCACGGCGTAGGGCGTAAGCCCGGAGACGGAAAAGTGAGGCCTTAATATGTTGCATCGCTTTCTGCCACCCCGACCTACGTCGGGGTTCAGGTTTCTTTTGGGTTTGTACGAGTGGTTACGCCCGCCACGCTGACGCGTGACGCGCTCCACCACTCGCTATGGATATGTCGCCCTATCGGGCTCAGAATTCCTCGGGCTTTCAGCCCGACAAATTCCCATTTAGTGAGTTTTTAGAAGTTCCCATTTATCTTTTCCTTCGGCGGCGGGCACAGAGGGCGGTCAGAGCCAGCAGACTGAGCGTCGTCGTAGCCGGTTCCGGCACGCGGAAGTAGAGCATGTGCATCGATACGTTGGCGGCGCCGGTTTCCTTCTCTACAGTGGTGCTGGAAATCCAGTATCCTTCCATATTGTTGCCGTTGCGGTCCTGAAGCACGAATTCAGAACCCAGCAGCTTGTCGAAGTTCTGGTTATCCTGCTCGTAGAGGAAGCGGCCGCTGCCTCCATCGACCATGAGGGCGATGTACTGGGCGCCGGCCTGGTAGCCCATGGCTATCATATCCTCGTATAGCTGAATGGTAAGGCCACTGAAGCCGTTGAGCGAATTATCCGTAAGGTCTACACCCTGGAACTGCTCGGTCTGCAGCACCAGTACGGTTGAGTCACCCACCTTGTACACCCCCTTCTGAGCATCGGCAAACGTGAGCTGCACCGTCGTGGCACGGGAGGTGGTCACCTCCTTGGTCCAGCTCTCGCTATTCTGACCAGTGGCCGCGACAGGGCCGACCAGCGGATCCACCACACCAGCGGATTGGTTAACCACAGAGCCGGTCACGACAGACTGGTAGTCGAGCAGCACAGCCTCGGCAATATTGATGGAGCAGTCCTCCTGCAGGTGGATGATGGAATTCAGGAAATCTGTATCATGAATGACATGCGTAGTGACCTTATCAACCACGTCTACATGCGCATTCGACGCCACGGAGGCGTGCCCCTCCTCACCCCCCATGCGCACCGCAGCACCGCTCAGATCAATATGCAGATGAGAAATGGCTGCCTCCACCTGATTGGCGGGTGTAGTGCCAGCAGCCCTGGCATCTGACTGCAACTGCAGCGGTGTCTCATCATGCCGCGCAGCAATGAACACCTGGGCGCCGGCCTTGTCCGGTTCCTTGCGGTAGTTGGTATTATCCGGCGCCAGCGTGGTAACCTCCAGACCACCGAGGATAATCTGGCCATTGTTGGGGCGGCCCAGCGGGTCGGCGTCGGAAACGTCCAGGTTGTTGGCACCGAGCACCACGCTGTCGATATACTGGGTCAGGCCGTCCACCACCTGGACTGTGGCATGCCTGCCGCGCACCGTCATATCCACATCCGCTTCGACGTTATCGTTACTGCCCAGAATCTGCAAGGCCGTCATCGCCTCCACATTCACGCGGTTGCTGCCGGTGAAATCATTGTGGTTCCTGATGGCCACATAGCCCATATATTCTGACGCAACATCCGTACGTACAGCGTCCTTATTAGCAGGATTGGTCAACTGGTTGTTGAGGGTGAGCGTCACATTCTGCCCCGTCAACTTACCCAGCAGTTGGATGATGTGTGAGTGTTTATACTTGCCGAAGGGGTCGTTATCCGCGTTGATGTAGGGGTCAATGGCAAAGTTGTGCGTGTTGATGGTCACCCCCGCGCCGGAGGCAATATCCACCTGTCTGGCAGTATACCAGTCCTCGCGGGCGGAGAGGGTGGCACCATTCTCCAGAAGCACCCAGGCCACCCACCTGTTGGAATCACCATCCGTGGAACCACCTTCCAGCTTTTCCCAGGCATCCTGTTTCTGCCCGGATTCGGCAAAAGTCGTGTTCATCGCCAGCGTGCCACCGGCTCCCACGGTGAGAGCATAAAGAGAGGATACATCAGCATTACCCACCATCACGCGCTTGCCTCGACCGGCCTTGATATCGTGGGCCACCAGCGCCTCCTCCACCTGGAAGGTACCGCCTTCCACCGTCAGCCCGTTCAGCCAGGCGCGCTGCACCTTCTGCACTGAACCTTCACCTTCCTTGATGACATTCAGTGAGCCATGACCCACTGCACCATAATGGTGTCTGGTGGTGCCCTGCTCAGCCTCGGCATAGCCACCGTAGTTCACCGCCACCTGGAAATCGCCATAGCCCAGCACGCCATCGTAATCACCGTTGCGCAGGCCCTTCAGCACCAGGGTAATGGGATTGTGCGCACTGATATTCAGCACACTGGACGAGCCGGTTGACGTATTGATACTGCCAGTGATACTATCCAGCACACAGTATTCGTACGTACCGCCGTCCGGGAGTTCGCCCGTGGCATCCAGCGCCAGCACCGTGCGGTCGGTGCCCGTGTTCACCGAGAGGTCCACCACAGCCTTGGTCCAGTCAGCCCCGGCACCAGATTTGGTGGTACTCATGATATCAAGCTGCACCATGCCGCCTATGGTTGCATCCATAGCCACATGGCCCCACACATGACCGCTCATCGTAATAGTGCCGGCAAATCCGCTCGGGTCAAGCACCTTGAACACGCCATAGCGGTACTTATCGCCTGTCGACGAGCCCACACCGTTGAGCTCCAGCACCGTATCAGACTCACCCACCAGTTTTGTCAATATCAGCTTCTTGTTGTAGCTGTTAATCAGGCGGCCATCAACGATGGAATCATAATCTACCTCGTCAGGGTCGGCGTAGACGTTCACAGTCACCGTGTTGGCAATGGTGGTGCTATCCATGGCGCGTCCCAGTGAGCTGCCGGTACCGGACATATTCTCATCCAGGAAATCGCCTTGCAGCGCTGCCCCGTTCATGAGGGTGATACCACCGGTACCCAGGGCATTCCGGTGCTGCATCACCAGGCGGCCACCCTGCAGCACGGAACCGCCGCTGAAGCTGTTGTCCAGAGCGATGACCGTGGTACCGGTACCACTCTTGTGCAGCATGGTCTTCCAGCTGCCATCGAAGCCGGCGGCCTCGAGTTTTTCACGGCTGGCGTCCTCTATACGCCCGATGGAATCCTCGATGATATTGCCGTTTGCATCCTTACTGTATGTGGTGTAGAAATAGTAGTTCGTGCCATCCGTTGTGAGCTCTTTGGTAGTGTACCCAACACCACTGCACAGGTAGTAATCAGAGTTGATGATGATGGAGAACGGCTTCACGGCTCCCTCCACCCGAACGGCCTGGTAATCAAGATTGTATGCCGCCGCCTGCTCTGCCGTCACGCTTTCCAGCGAGCAGCCGTCAATATTGAAATCGTACTCCGCTGCAGCAGTGGGAAGGTCACCGCCACGGTCGCGCACCGTTGTGCCGTCATGCTTCACATCATTCTTCACATAGACGGACTGATCGCTCAGGAGCTCGGATTGCACCGTCCATTCCACCGGCTGATACAGGTTGCCGAACAGCACGACATGCGCCTCCTGGAACGCCTTGTTTTCCTTCCACCGATAGTCGTACTCGGTAGTCGCAGGTTTGTTCTCTGTGTTGAACCAGACGTGGCGATCATGCGCACCATTCTTAGGAATCTGGGTCACATGCCCGGACCAGGTGCGGCGTGGGTCACCTGTGATGGACATCACCAGGTAGTCGTATGAAGAGGCATTATCCTTATCGCCCGCGAGAGAGGAGCCTTTATCACCTACCGTATAGAGAATACCAAAGTAACCGTAACCCAGCGATATGTTGCGCTGAACAAAATCTGTTTCGTCACCATTGGAGCCGATGATGATTTCGTCGGCCCTGGCCAGGTAATACTTCTTGTTGCCATATTGATCCAGGGAGAAATTCGCGCCGGTCAGCGTGACGGCTATATCCTCCTGGTTGGCAATGGTCAGATTACCGGTCACCGTAAGCAGGGGTTCGATATTACCCTCATTGTCCGCGGTGCTGATAATCCCGGTCGCTTTGCCCTGAGCGTCCAGCTGGTTGATATTCAGAGAATATGGCAACACATTATTATTCAGGCGGAACGTCAGGGCCGCGCTTGTATGGGCTTTGGCATCCCCCTCGAGGGTTACATTACCCTGCACCACAGCCGTCTGGGGAACAACCTTCTCATCCGGCAGGGTTTCAGTTCCCATGGTAATGACTGTCATCGTCTTGTCGGCATGCACCTCCACCGTGTCCGAGGTAAGGACCTTCTCGTACGTGGACTGCATCACGGAGCCGGTATCGGACTCAATCTTATTCCAGGTCGTGCCATCGGCCATAGAGCCGGTGGTTCCCAGTTCCAGCCGCGAATCGCCCACGAGGTTCAGGTTGCCCGCGAGCTCCAGGTTATTGAAGCCCAGTGTACCTTCATAGACCGAAACATCATTCAGCAGAGCCGTGTGGATATACTGGGCGGATTTGCTGCTCTTCACCAGGCTGAGAGCCTCCGCCACACCCATGCTGTGACCGCCGTATTTCCAGCTGGCATTGGTCAGCTGGAAGAAGCCATCGCCCCAGGGGATGTGGCCCTGTGCCGTGCCGGCATAGGCCTGTTCAAACCCCATGGCGCCGGAGTACACGTAGGTATTCGTATCCGTCGCATCGCCATAGGTACCGATGCGCAGCGTATTCAACCCATTCGTCACCGTGCGCACATGCCAGACCTCGTCATTCTGAGGCATAGCTGCCCTGTAATACTTCGTTACCCCGCCGCTGATGGCTGATGTTTCGGGGTAATCCCAGCCGATACCGCGGAACTCGGCAGTAAGGCCGCGCACAGACGCATCGTCATTGAGCACCAGGATGTTGTTGTAGGTCTGGCGATACCAATCTGCATAAGAGGGATTCTGCTTTATCTCCTCAAAGCTCGCGCCCATGTTGTGTTGCTCGCGTGTCAGATCCAGCCGGGCCTCTTTCAATTTATCGCCCTTGAGCACAACCTGCACCGTGCCGGCGGTGCGGTCATCCAGGTCATTGGACGGCAAGGGGGAGGTATTGATGGTATTCTTGAGCACCACGGTGCCATTGAAGCGGTTGAGCACCTCGCCCTCCTGGTTGCAAAACGCTGCCCCCGCCGTATCCTCATTCAGCGTGAGTACGGTCACGTAGCTCTGGTCATCGCAATTCGACCAGGTGGAAGAATACCCGGTCAGAACGAGTTTATCCACATCCCGCGCTGCACCAGTACCCACCAGCGCGCCGGAAAGTGTGAGATTACGCCAGTGGCGCGGCAGGTTGGCGTGGTCATCCGCACCTACGGAGTTATAACCCGCATAAGCGAAAGACACCGTGAACTGACCGCCTGCGGGGTCGGAACTGGTCAACTTGATATCATTGCCCAGAGTCGAACCGCGGAATGCTGAAACGGCATTGGTATCAAAGGCGTAGCACACCATCAGCTCAGCGCCATGATGCTTCTGGACCGCGTCGAGTTTACTGCTGTAGCCGACCACCGTCTGCTCCCAATCCTCATCGGTGTGGAACGTCAGCGTACCGGTGCCGGCAGCATTCACCGCAGCCAGATACAAACCACCATCCTGCACGTCAATACCACCGGTGAACGTATTGGCCAGGTTGAGCACCAGCAGGCCTTTTCCCTTCTTGGTGATGGAGGTCGCCTTATTTCCGAAATCAGTGATGCAGGCGGTATCATCACCTGCCACGAAGGCATAGGCATACTGCATCTGCGCCTCTTGCCCGGCGGTGCCTACGTAACCCAGGTTCCGTCTGGCATCAACCACAATCTCCCCAGGTGCCACCTGCCCCTGGATGATGACTTTGCGGTGCGTCTCATCATCTCTATGCACGTTGGTATCCAGGAAATACACCGTATTGCCGTTTTCGTAAACGCCGATATCATCATTCGTGCTGCCCACAGCGCGCTGCTCATGCCAGCCGGTATTCTCGGCAGAACCATCTGCCCGCCAGACACTGCCGAGCACAAGGCCCACGTAGTGCACATCCTTTGCAATGACGGTACCATTATCCTCACCACTCCAGACATACCCCGTGAGGGTTTTATGCACTGGCTGTTGATTGATACTGATACCATAACCAAAGCTGCTAAGATGCTGCTCCTCCAACTGGAGGTAGAGGGTACCATTCTCCAGCTTGTAATCGGCATCGTAGAAGTTGCCACTCGTGTCCTCCACCATCACCAGGTTATCTGCAAAGTCAGAGGTGCCGGTCCACCCGGAGTACAGGGCTATCTTCGAGCCTCCGGAGATACCCGACATATTGGTAATGACGCGGGGATTACTCACATCAAGCATGGTACCAGACTTCAGCGTGAAGATTGCGCCGGAGTTTTCTGTCCACGTGCCGGCGTCCTGCATGTTGAGGTACATGGTGGGCGTCCAGGTCTCACCATTGGAATCGAGCGTGATGGAGCTTACTGCGCCGCCAGCACCGAAGACATCTGCCAGATACACCGGCGTTTCATAACTGTTCGGCGTGTCGGCAGTAGTAATCCAGGTGGAACCGCCAAACAAAGTAGCCGAACCGAGACTGACCGCATCGGTCTGCAGGGTGGCTCCCTTGTGCACGATGACGTCATTGATTACCGTATCGGAACCACTGAATATCAGCGTGCCCGCCTGCACATCCACCTGGTCCAGACAGGAACTGCCGGCAAATTCCTGAATGCTGGAGCCAATCTTGACCAGGTTCAGACCACCCTGCCGGGAGGTATAGAAATTATTCTCCCTGGTGACGGAGGAAGGCTCCGAAAGCGTGTCGCCAGAAGAATCCGTGGTGGTGACCGTGGTGGTCACCGAATAGGCCTGACCACCGGTGTAGAAGCGACCAGAGCCAATGGAACCGCCGAAGGTATAGGTCTCATCCGTATCATCGCCAAGGGTGAGGGTGGGATTCGGAACCAGCGAGTTGCTGCTCCGCCCGGCAACTACCGAACTGTCCTCACTGCCCCGCAGGCCGGCAACTGTGGCATCACCCACCACACCCAGCACCTGAGCAGAAGCCGTGCCGGTCTTGCCGGAAGCATCTGAGGCATCCGTATACGAAGAACACTGCAAGTCCAGCACCACGCCATCCCAGCGGGTATCACCCTTGCCGGCGATGTTCACGTTGCCCACATTGAGCTGCACGATGCCCCCCTCCGGATTGGCGAGGCCCAATTCACCGGAGAACCAGTCGGCAGGGGATTCCGCATTGGTGAAGGAGAAAACACTGGCCGAACCGTGCACGGTGGTCACCACCGTTGTTTCTGTGGTCACGCCGTCCACGGTCTCTGTAGAATCATCATTATTGGTATCGTTGTTGGCCGTATCAGCTGACACCTCACCGGTATTGCCGTGGTGCGCCACAAGCTTCAGAGTGCCGCTGCCACCCAGATGACCATCCAGCAGCCAGTTACCCCAGGTACCCTGCTGCCCGTGGAGAGAGGCGGCATCTCCGGAAGCATCATCGGTGGCCACAATGCTCACATTGCCACCAAAGTGGTGGTCGGCCTTATAGTCGGAACCAGCCGGATTCTTGTCCAGTTCACCCAGGTAGATACCGGCATTTTCGGATAACTGGATATTAGAGAATTTGAGCAGATGCGACGCTTCCACGCTGGTGCCACTCCATGAGGAATTCTTGTATTTGGCCCCTGTATATGCCTTGTAAGGCAAGGCGGGAGATGCGGCATTTGAATACATCTCCAGATACACCAGAGAACCGGAGCCCACCTCGAAGGGGACCTTGATTTCGTGCTGAATTGTCAGGATGATATGATTCTCATCCTTACCCAGCAGCGCATGATACGCCAAGCCGTTGTTTCCCCACACCGTGACCGAGCCCTCTGCCGGCTGATACCAGCCGAGGCTGCCCACGCTGAGCGATGCCAGCGTGAGTGTCTGCTCCGCCTTCAGCGTCAGGCCGGTGTTGACCAGCTGCACGCCGCGACTGAAATCGAGCGTTACTCCGTTGAGATGCATCGTGGCATTCGTGCCATCCCAGCCACTGCGGGCAAAATCAATCACACCCGGCAGCGTCAGCACCACGGCTCCGGATTGCTTACCGCTGCCGGTGAAGGTGAAGGCGTTGGTCGCAGTATCTTCGAGATACAGGGTGCCGGTCAGGGTATTGGCAGTACCGGTCATCTTCCATTCACCCCCGCCGTGCAGGTGTGTCTGCCCATTCAGCAGCGTACCGGACCCCACCTGCACACTGGAGCCGGTCTCCAGCCTGGCATTGCTGCGCAGGCGGAGGTCCGGGGTGGTGAAAGCGCCCGTAACAGTTACCGCAGATACGCCCCCGGTTCCGGTACCGATATCCACACCCGTGGTGGCACTCAGACTGCCCTGCACCTCCAGTGCGCCGGCATTGGAAACATACAGCTGAGCCATGGAGAGCTGTCCCGGCTGGCTGTCCGCGCCATTGATCTCGACCCGGGAACCGCTGTAATCAATATGCAGGATTCGCGAAACACTGAGACTGCCGGTCTTCAGACTGGCACCGCGGAGCACATTCACATTATACGCGCTGGTAGTGCCGACCACAGTGACCTCAGTCTGACTATCCCCTTCCGTAATCTGCAGAGCCACAGTATCTGAGCCCGTATTCTCACCACCGGTCACCGTCAGATTCCCGCCGACGTACAGCTGACCGCCTGTGGCGTGTACCTTGGTGGCCTCCAGCTCACCATTGAATTGCAGCCTGCCGGCCTGCACCGTGAGCACATTCAGCGAGCCATCCAGCGCAGCGTTATCGGGTACATCGGCCACGACGTCCTGCGTGATAATCTGGGTATTGCTGCCGATTTTAGTCAAGTTGATCGGTGCCGCCGGGCTGATGGCATTGGTGGCCGTTTTGTAGTACGGACGGTTGAAGGTGCCACTGTACGTGTACGTGTTGGTCGTGCTGTCACCCAGTGTCAGCGTGTGCGAAATATCCGTCGTGGGGGCCTCGTTTGTCACCGTGCTGGTGGCATCACCGCCTTCCAGACCGGCGATGGTTACATTATTGCGGATATTCAGGATAGTAGCCGCCGGCTTAGTGCTGCTGGTGATGCTGTAAGCAGCCGTTCCCACCTCTTTGGGGGTCAGATTAAAGACGGTATTCTGCCAGGCAGTCGTGGCGGCATCTTCGCCCAGGTCCAGCTCCACGATACCTTCGCGGGATGCGCCGAAGAGAATCGTGCCGGCGAACCAGCCGGAGCCATCTCTGTCACTGAAACTGTAGATGACAGCATTCCCGGCGGCTGCATTGTTGGAAAGCCTCAGTTCACCGCCGCCAGTGAGTCTGCCGTAGCGGAACACTCCGCTGCCTGGCACCTGGTACACAGCATGCGCCGTGGCACTTTCCCAGTTCAGGAAGCCGCCCCACTTGGTAACGCTGTTATGCTCCAGCGATTCAGCGTGCAGCACGCTCCCGGCATGGGACTTCGATACAAAAATCTCACCCGTATAGCCGGAGCCCAGATACAGATTGCCTCCGGCCAAAGTAAACGTGTCGGGGGTTCCCGTTATCTGGGTATTCCCGTTCCACGCATCAAATGAAATCGTAGCTTTAATAGTACCACCAAGGAAGGTACCAGTTTCCTCAGTGTGGCTCTGGGTTCCCCAGCTGGCGGCATAGTGGTTGCCGTAAGTCAGGTTATGACCGTTGACCGAAGTGTTTGTGTGGAATGTCGTGTTCGTTCTGCTCGTGATGGCATTTGCCGGCAGGGTCACGGCATCATCACCCTCAGCGGCATAAGTAGCGGGAGCAGAAGAGCGCAGCGAGAATGAGCGCATCATCATACGCGGTGCTGCGGACGAACCTGCTGGAGCCGTGGCCAGAGCATTGGTCGTTTCCTTCTCCTTTTCCTCCTCGTCTTCCTTCTCGTCATCCTTCTCCTCTTCGTCTTCCCCGATAGCGGAGGCGGATGGTGCCGTAGCCAGGAAATTCTTCTCTGCGGCCGGCAGATCATTCAGGCCGGGTGCAGCATAACTTTTCCCGGTGGTCACACCGGAAAGCAGCACCGCCGGTGCCTGGGTGTTGGCCGTAGCCGTTGTCAGACTGATTTTCTGCGGTGCCTGACGGTAGCTCCGCACGCCGCCGGCCCCCATACCCCAGGGGGCAACATACCCCCGAAGTGTGTGCCGCATAACGCGGTCGCGATTCGTCTTGAACAACGCATCGCGGTAAGCCGCCATGCTGTCCTTGCCCAGCCGCAGGGACTCTGCAAAGCGCTCCATGAGTTCATCCTGCACCGCAGTGTTCGAATAAAAGCGCCCATACCCCATCGCGCGCAGGCGGCGGGAAAGCCGGCGCAGCAGCTCCACGCCCTGCTCCGTTTCCAGACGGTCATCATCCTCCAGCAGTGCCTCCAGCACCCACTGTTCCTCTTCGGGCGTCAGCTGCAAATCCTCATGTTCACTGGCCAGGCGGCTCAGCATGTCCTCCAGCCGCGAACTACCCTTCCGCCAGTCGGCCGTCAGCCAGCGACGGCTGTACACGCGAGTCCAGGCCTCTTCATAAGCGGCAACTGCCGATTTTCCCGCAGCTTTCAGCTCATCGGCCAGGGCCAGGGCCTCCAGTCGCAGGGATGTCTGGCGAGCCTGTCGCGCCTGCTGCAAAGCCGGGTCTGATTTCAGCGACCCCAGGTATTCCTCATCGAACACCTCCTCAAACGCCTCACCCTTGGCACCAATCACGCGGATGACTCGCGGCGCATGCTCCGGTGCCTCCCGCGGCATCACCCACCAGTAGTGCAGTAAATCCTGTTCCTGCGCCAGCGCAGGACCGGCCCCCATCGCTACAGCAAAATAAAACAACCACCCTTTCCTGGAGGTTGCACAGGTTGGCGTATTTTTTGAAAATCTGTAATCAGACATATCAGACGAACGAGTCGCGCGTAAATTATACACCCAAGACCAAAATAAGCAAGGCTAAAATATCAGCAGCATTTTGGAAGAAGCCCCCCTGCTCAATAAATTGGAATTTGGCGGGAAACTTTTCGAAGCACGGGACTTCAGTCCCGGTTATATGCACCGTGATTTCGGGACTAAAGTCCCGTGCTCCGACAACGCCAAATTCCCATTTGTCGTTGAGTCCAAGCAATATTCTTTAATTGCCGGAGCAATAAT
>JAFVQN010000020.1 GCA_017504805.1 Akkermansia sp.
GGATTATGCACACATTTGCGCGGATTAAAAGTCTTTTCTTGCAATTTTTCGCGCGCGTGGTAGAGTAATGGTATGAAGATATACGTGGTAGCCGGTGAGAAGAGCGGCGATAAACAGGGTGCATTGGTCATTCAGGAACTGCTGCGCCGCCGTCCGGATGCAGAAATTGTGGGCCTTGGCGGCAACCGCATGCATGCCCTTGCGCCCGGGGTGGAGGACTGGGCCGATGCCGCCGCCGTCATCGGCATCGTGGAGGTGCTGCGCCATATCCGTTTCTTTGCTGGCAAGCTCAAGGAGATGACAGCGCGCATCGCCGCCGACCAGCCGGATTGCCTCCTGCTCATCGACTACCCCGGTTTCAACCAGCGCCTGGCGGAGCGCGTGCGCAAGGTGTCGCCCGGGACGAAGATTGCCTGGTTTATCGCCCCCATGGTGTGGGCCTGGAAGAAGGGGCGCATCCCCAAGCTGGCCGCGGTGCTGGATTTGATGATGTGCACCTTCCCCTTTGAGAAGCCGCTTTTCGAGAAGGCCGGGCTGCGCACGGAATTTGTGGGCCACCCGCTGGTGGATGATATCCTGGCTGCCCGCCGCACCGATGTGCGCGAGAAGAACCTCATCGGCCTCTTCCCCGGCAGCCGCAACCGCGAGGTGGAACGCCACTTCCCCGTGTTTCTGGATGTGGTGAAGGAGCTCCGCACCCGCCACCCCGAGTGGCGCTTCGAGACTTCTGCCAGTTCGGAGAAACTGGCTGCCGTCATGCGCCGCATGGCCGAGGAAGCCGGCATGCCTGCCGAAATCATCAATATCTGCCCCGGCAGCTACCATGACCTCATGGACCGCTCGGAGGCTGCCCTGGTCACCTCCGGTACGGCCACGCTGGAGGCCGCTCTGCATGAGCTGCCCTTTGCCCTGGTATACAAGGTAGCCTATGGTACGTATTTGTTTGCGCGCATGGTGCTCACCATCAAGTATGTCGGTATGGTGAACATCCTGGTGGACAAGCCGGTCACCCGCGAGCTGCTGCAGGATGATTTCAACGTGGAGAACTGCATTGCGGAGCTGGAGCGTCTCACACAGCCTGAATCCCGGGCCAGGGTGCTGGCCGAGATGCAGGAATCCATGGCTACCCTTGGCCACGGCGGCGCCGCCGCCAAGGCCGCCGAGGCCGTGCTCTCGCTGTTTGAGTAAAAACGAGCAATAGTGGGACGTTGTTGTTCTCGGAGTACGGGACTTCAGTCCCGATTAAATTTCCGGTCAAAGAGGCGGTTGAAGAGGCAGAGCAGGAGCGGCAGCGGGAAGGTAATCAGGGCCATGACGATAACAGCAAGGCAGGAGAATGCCCCATGAAGCTCACCTGCCAGGGCTTTCAGAAAGATGATGGGAAGGAACCAGAAACTGATTAGCAGCACGACCAGCAGCTCCTTCCCGATTCGGGGGAGATGGCGATTGCGGAACACGGCGAAGGCTATAAGGGCCTGAATCATGCCAACCACCAGAACCCCGACCGCTATCGCAATCCAGGTTTCGTACTCTGCTAGATGATGTCTGCGGGGTGTCAGCAGGGAAAACGGCAGGAACAGAGCGGTGTATGTGGCGGCTGCAGCCAGTGAGCTGGTGAGAAGCTGACCGAAATCCGCTTTACCCGCTTTGATTTTGTTGGCTCGCGGTGCTCTGAACGCCGTTTGTGGCAGCCCCGGCAGCTCGCGGATGGAATGCCATTCATCTGCGTTGACAGCCAAAAACAGGTAATCCTCCGTCACTTCCCCCTGCCTGACCAGCTCGGCTATAATATCCAGCCCTATTGGTCCCATGGGGGCGCCATCCGGTAGCTTCAGCATGTATTCGCGCGCGGTGGTGGTAACTGGCTGTGGTGCAGATGAGGCGTTCATGGCTGCATGCAGTTGAGGATAACGGAGATGATGGTTTCCATCTCATCCGGACGGGATTCGGCAATGAGGATGACCAGGGCCACTAGGGTGGCATCGGCCAGTCGCTTGGCGCCGTTAATAAACAGCGCGTTGTTCCGATTCAGGAAGTAGAGGAATACGGCTGCAGCAATGCGCTTGTTACCATCGAAGAATGCATGGTTCTTGACCGTGAAGTAAAGCAGTCGGGCGGCTTTTTCTTCCATGGTGGGGTAGATGTCGACACCGGCGAAGCTCTGGTAGATATTGCCCAGCGCTCCCTGGAATGAATCGTCTTTTTCTTTTCCGAAAAGATCGGATTCCGCGCCGAATTTCATCTGGTCGATAAGCCTGCGACATTCCTCGTATTCCAGCACATAGCATTGGGATGACCCCGCCGGGCGGGTGAGGCACTGGTGGTCGTAGTTATCCAGCAGGTCTAGCCCTTTGCTGTAATGTTCGACAACATCCAGCACTTGGTGGGCATCCAGACGGTCTTCCACACGACGCATCAGCTGCACCACCTGGCCCAGTTGCTGCAATCGCTTTTCATGTACTACATAACCCCGAACCAGGTACTCGCGCAGTCTCTGCGTGGCCCAGATGCGGAACTGGGTACCACGCCGGGTGTTGACACGGTACCCCACGGAAAGAATCATGTCCAGGTTGTAGAAATTAACCGGACGCCGCACGTTTCGCGAGCCTTCTTTTCGAACTATTAAAATTTCTTTAATAGTTCCCTCTTCTTGAAGCTCAGCTTCTTGAAGGATATTTTTGATATGGACGTTGATGTTGGCTACCGTCGTCTGGAAGAGTTCGGCCATCATCTGCTGAGTCATCCACATGGTGTCATGCTGCATGCGGACATCCAGCTGCACTTCGCCATCGGGAGAGGTGTAGAGCAGTATTTCGCTGTCAGGAACAGACTCCATTAATTACTAATCATTAATCACTCCACGAGGGTCACGGTGCGGGTGTTTTCGCCGGTGTGGCGGAGCACTAGCCAGCGGGTATCAGCGGGCATGAGGGTGCCATCGAAGCGGTCGGCCCATTCCACCAGCAGAATGCGGCCGCTGGCCAGGTATTCATCCCAGCCGATGCCGATGGCCTCCTGCGGGCTCTTCATGCGGTAGAAATCGAAATGCGCCACGGGCAGGGTGCCGTCGTCGTGCTCATGCACCAGGGAGAACGTGGGGCTGGCGGCGGGGTTGCCGGCACCGAGCCCTTCTAATATACCCTGCACCAGGTGGGTCTTGCCCGCACCCAGGTCACCCACCAGACCGAAGACCTGCCCGGCTTCCAGTTCGGCGGCCATGCGGCGCCCAAGCGCTACCATTCCGGCCTCCGATGTGACCTCAATCGGAGAATTTTTAAAAATTTTCTGCAAATTTTTCATTTTGGTGTGAAATTTTTCTTTACAAATGCGCTTGTGTGCCTATAATGTGCCAGCCCGCATGAGCGGGTGCAACATCAAAATTCTGAAAATTATGGCATACGCAGTTTTCACTTCCGGCAGCAAGCAGTACCGTGTGACGGTCGGTGATATCCTCACCGTGGACCGCCTCGCTGGTCTGGAGAAGGATGGCGAGACCACGTTCGACCAGGTGCTCCTGGTTGAGGGCGAGGGCGAGACGAAGGTGGGTACCCCCACGGTGGCAGGTGCAACGGTGACGGCCAAGGTGCTGGATCCGGAGGCTCGTGGCGCCAAGGGTATCGCTTTCAAGTTCAAGCGCCGCAAGGGTTTCCACAAGAAGAAGGGTTTCCGCGCCGCTCTCACCAAGGTGCAGATTACCGCTATCAACGCCTGATTATTAACCCCTATCCCATAGATAACTAACTAGTCATGGCACATAAGAAAGGTCAAGGTTCCGTTCGTAACGGTCGCGATTCCCGCAGCAAGCGCCTCGGCGTGAAGAAGTTTGGTGGTCAGACCGTGATTGCCGGCAACATCATCGTCCGTCAGCGTGGTACCAAGTTCCATCCCGGTAAGGGCGTGGGCATGGGTCGCGATTACACGATTTTCTCCCTGGTTGATGGCCGCGTGTTCTTCGATCGCGAAGGTCGCCGCGTGAACGTCGCCCCCGAGGAGGCCTAAACCGCCCCTCCCTCCGA
>JAFVQN010000139.1 GCA_017504805.1 Akkermansia sp.
AAGCCCGCTGCCTCCGGTACCGGTCTTGTGGCCAGCGCCAAGGTGCGTTCTGTGCTTGAGGCTGCCGGTGTGAGCAACGTCATCGCCAAGTCTCTGGGTTCCTCCAACGCTGCCAACGTGGTGAAGGCCACCATGCAGGCCATGCTCGATATGCGCACGGCTGACCAGGTGCTCTCCGCCCGCGGCAAGAAGAAGAAGGACGCCGCCATCTGAGTTAAACCACCAACCATAGATATTCAAGAATCATGTTGACTCTCGACAATCTCCAGCCGAACCCGGGTGCCAAGCATCGCAAGAAGCGCCTCGGTTGCGGTGAAAGCTCCGGCCTGGGCAAGACCTGCGGCAAGGGCAACAAGGGCCAGAAGGCTCGTTCCGGCGGCACCATCCGCCCCGGTTTCGAAGGTGGTCAGATGCCCCTTCACCGTCGTCTGCCGAAGAAGGGCTTCAACAATGCCCGCTTCCAGTCCACCATCGCTATTGTCAACCTGAACCAGCTCGAAGCCTTCTTCGAAGCCGGTGCCACGGTGACGGAGAACGAGCTGCGCGCCATGGGCCTTGTGAAGGGTCAGGCCGACGCTGTGAAGCTCCTGGGCAATGGCAACCTTTCCAAGGCTCTGAATGTGACCGTCGATTTCGCCAGCGCTTCCGTTGCTGCCAAGATCGAGGCCGCCGGTGGCACCCTCACGGTGCTCAGCGCTCAGTAAAGGATTCAGGCTCAGTCACTGAGCCTTTGCAAAACTTGACACGGAGCCGGGCAGCGCAGCGCTGCCCGGCACCTGTGTAAGAAAGGGAAGGGGTTTTAATAATCTATATACCTTTCTGAGTATCAATCTGGTGCGTGATAAATCAGCTGCATGCCGGGCTGCCGCACCACCACTCGCTGCATATCCCACTTCACAACATCTTAACACCCCAGGAAACCATGATTTCAGCATTTGCTAATACCATGAAGGTACCGGAGCTCCGGAGCCGCATTCTCTTCACCCTGGCCATGATTGTCATCGTGCGCCTTGGTGTGCATCTGCCGCTCCCGGGCGTGGACGTAGCCGAGCTGGCCCGCTGCGTGGCCGAGGCTTCCAAGGAAGGCGACAGCCCGCTTGGCGCGCTTGGTTCGATTCTGACCATCTTTTCCGGTGGTGGTCTGCAGCAGTGCGGTATCTTCGCCCTGGGTATCATGCCCTACATTTCCGCATCCATTATGACCCAGCTCATGGGGGCAGTGCTGCCCTCCTGGCAGAAGATGATGCGAGAGGAAGGCGGCCGCCAGAAGATGACCAAGTACACCCGTATTCTGGCTATCATCATTGCCATCATCCAGGGTTATTTCCTGACTCAGACTCTGCGTAATCCGTCCACCATCGGTCTGAACGCCAACGACCTGGTGATGAATCCCGGTATTATTTTCACCCTCACCACCATTTTCATCATTGTAACGGGGACCATGTTCCTCATGTGGATTGGTGACCAGATAACCGAGCGAGGAGTGGGCAACGGTATTTCCCTTATCATTTCTGTGAACATCATCCATGCGCTGCCCGGTGCCTTTGCCGTGGCTTGGAAGACCTGCGTGATGAAGGGGACCGAGGTGAATCCGCTGGGTTCTCTGGGTATGGTTGCTCTTATCCTCTTCATGGTGCTGGTGGTAGCGCTGGTGGTCATTGTGAGCCAGGCTCAGCGCCGCATTCCGGTGCAGTATGCGAAGCGTGTGATGGGGCATGGCAAGATGATGCAGGGTGGCACGCAGTACCTGCCGCTCAAGCTCAACTACTCTGGTGTGATGCCCGTAATCTTTGCCACTGCAATTCTGGCTCTGCCGCAGATGCTCGTGCAGCAGATGTTCTCCCAGGACAGCTGGGTGGTGGGACTCGTGGCCAACTGGCTTTCCCCCAATGATTTCCCCTACTACATCATCTCTGCCATCATGATTTACTTCTTCTCGTACTTCTGGGTGGCCACGATGTTCCAGCCGCAGCAGATTTCTGAGGATCTGAAGCGCAGCGGCGGCTACATTCCGGGCGTGCGTCCCGGTCCTCCCACGGCTCAGTACCTGGACACCACGATGTCCCGCCTGACCTTCTCCGGGTCCCTCTTCCTGACCCTCATTTACTTCCTGCCGAGTCTCCTTTCCGTGTGGGGTGGTCTGCCCATGCTGGTGACCCAGTTCTTCGGTGGTACCTCGTTGCTCATTCTGGTGGGTGTGCTGCTGGATATGATGCGCCAGGTGGAAGCCACGCTGCTGCAGAAGAACTACGACGGCTTCATGAAGAAGGGCAAGATTCGTGGCAAGTACAGCCACCTGCAGGGTACAGGTCAGGCTGCTGAAGGTCGTGGACTTGTCATCCTCTGGGTGATTATCTCCGCCTTTGTGCTTGCCGGCGCCATCGTGCTCGCCAGCTGAGTTTTCCCGGATACAGTTTGATGCCATCGGGCGCGGTTCTGCATCGGACCGCGCCCGATTTGCATTGACAATTTGCCCATATCCGGTAGAATGGGCGGCGTTATGAGTCTCCGTCTTGCTGTTCTGGGTTCCGGTTCTGGTTCGAATTGCCAGTCTATCTTCAATGCCATTGCCGATGGCCGCCTTGATGCCGAGGTGGTGATTGTGCTCTCCGACCACGAGGATGCCTACATCCTTGAGCGTGCCCGCCAGCACGGCGTGCGTGCCGAATATATGGATTGCGGAGGGTTCAGGAACAAGTTTCCCCTGGAAGTACAGGAGGCGCTGGCGAAGAAGCTCCAGGAGCTCCGCATTGATCTCATCTGTCTGGCAGGATTCATGCGCCTTGTGAAGGCTCCGTTGCTGGATGCTTTCCCCCGCCGTATTCTGAACATTCACCCTGCGCTGCTGCCTGCGTTCCCGGGTGTGGAAGCCTGGACCCAGGCGCTCAACGCGGGAGCTACTCAGGCAGGCTGCACGGTACACTATGTGGATGCCGGCATGGACACCGGCGAGATTCTGATGCAGGCCTACGTACCCGTGCTGCCGGGGGATACTCCACAAACCCTGCACGCGCGCATCCAGGTGCAGGAGCACATCCTGTACCCGGCTGCCATATTATCCGCAATTTCGCGTCTCTGATGCGTATAACACAAAAGACCGCCAATCGGCGGTCTTTTGTGTTAGCAATGATACCAGTGTGAACCTCAGCGCAGCATGAAGCTTCCGGTGTGCTTCTGGGCAAAGTCGTTGACTGTATAGGTTTCTTCCAGCTTGCCCTTGCTCGGTGTTTCAAACTTCAGCTTGTATTCTACGGTGTAGTCATCGCCGAAAATCATGACCGTGGCTTCCTCTTCGCTGGTGCGCTTGTAGACACCGGAGGCGTTCTTGTCCTCCACATTGTCCATTTCGTAGTAGAGACAGTTGTTGGTGGGGGAGAAGGCGGAGGTACCGAGGGTGCGGGTGGAATTGCACAGCAGTGTGCGCGTGGCAATGCTGTATGGTGCCATGGCGTCCTCATCAATGCCATCCGGCATGGAAGAGCAGGCGGCCAGGCTGCATGCGAGAGCTGCTGCAAAAAGTCGTTTTTTCATGGCATGAAAAAAGCGGTACGGTCAGATGAGGACCGTACCGCTGGGATTAAAGTCTTTAGTTGGTGGTGTTATTGTTGTTATTGTTGTTCACAATAATCTGGTTGCCCTTGTCGGCGCTGTCGCCCTTGCCGGTGAACTCCACAAGGTCACCCGTGGCGCGCACGGTCGGGAAGCTCATCACGATGAAGTAGTTGGCGCTCGTCTCGAGACTCACGTTCGTGAAGGTGCGAGCCTTGCCCTCGGGGGCCAGACCCTTCTCACGGCAGTACTCGTACATTTCGTCCACGGCGTCGGACTGGCTCGGCAGCCACAGCGGGATGAAGCCAAGCAGGCAGCAGCCCATATCCGTACCGTGAGCGCGACCCTGCACCAGCGTCACGTCGTCGCGATCAACAGCAATCGGCTTGGTGATGTTCATGTCGCGGATAACACCCGTGGTCTGCTGGCAGCTGCTCAGAAGAGCTACGGCAACGGCGGCAAAAGAAAGAGCGATTTTTTTCATGTCGTTTGGTGTGGGGGAATCTGTTTTATGTGCTCCCACGAACTACCTGATAGAGCGTGGGGCCGCGAGAGTATAGATTCATTCACTCCTGACGTCAAGCCTTTTTTTTGTTGATTTTCAATATATTAAATACTACAAATAAGGTATGATAAATATATGGAAAAAGGAACAGCTTGCAATTTGAGACGCCAGTCAGCGTGCAGATGCCTTTTTTCTGGCTTTGCGGAAGTGGTAAGGATTCACAGGGTTCTTGTCCTTCCAGAGGCCTTTGCGAGACTTGCGGGCGGCTTTTTCAGCGGCGGCCAGGTCCTCGGCATCGGGCGCGAAGTATTCGTAGTGCCAGGCCAGACCATCCTTCACCATTTGGAGGTTGATATTCGTGCTGCCGGCGTAGACAATGGCCACTTCGCGGGAGTGCTGATCCTTGTCCTTCCATTCCAGACGTACCGCCTTGCCCTCGATGAGCTCTTTGAGGCGGGCTCGTGCTTCATCCGCAAAAGGCTGGCCTTTTTCCGGGGCGTCGATACCCCAGAGGCGGACGCGCGTATCTCCTGATTTGAAGGTGTCGCCATCCATCACGTGCTCGCAGAGAACCTCATCTGCCGCCACTTCCACCTGGGGCATCGGGGTGCTTTTGCCTTTGCGGAAATCGTAGGGGCGTACTGGTGCGTCATCTGCCCAGAGGCCGCGGCGCTTTTTGCGGGCCCCGTACATGGATTTATTGAGTCCTTCGGCCTCGGGGGCGTTGTATTCATCGTGCCATGCCATGCCGGTGCGCACCATGAAGTGCGCCACATCCCTATTCCCGGCTTTCACCTCACCCACCACGCGGCCGTACTGGTCGATGTCTTTGACCTCAATGGTCAGCTTGCGGTCCTTGGTGAGTTTTTCAAGGTGGTTCCTGGCTTTGTCGGCATAATCCTGCCCTTTTTCCGGGGCATCAATACCCCAGATTTGCACCGTGGTACCATCGGTCAGGATCAGGGTGTCGCCGTCCAGCACGCGTTTGCAGGTGCCGGTGATGGTTTCTGCCAGCAGGGGGGTAGCCAGCAGAAAGGCGGTGAGCGGCAGCTTCTTAATCATGGCGTACGCGCGAGCGGGGTGAGAGAACGATGGGTACGCCCGCCGCCTTGATGCGGGAGCGGATGGTGTTGCGCAGGTACTGGGCGTAGCTGTCGGCCAGCAGGCGCTTGTCGTTCACGAAGAGCACGTAGGTGGGCACCGGGATGGTGGTGTACTTCTCGTTTACGGCCGTGGTGGCGTAGAAGAGTTTGAGGCGCTTCTTGAGCACGCGGTGCTGGCCGGGCGGGTTCATCTCCATGGCGCGCTGGAGCAGGCGGTTCAGCTCGCCGGTGCCGGGCATGTTGAGCGCCTCCTGCTGCACGCGGGCGATGCTCTTGAAGATGGAATCAATCCCCCAGGAATCCTTGGCAGAGACGATGGCTACCGGTGCGTAGTCCAGGAAGAAGAGGTTCTCTTTGATGTGTTCCTTCACGGCCTCCTTGCGGGCGCTCATGGGGGCATCCGGGCAGTAGAGGTCGAACTTGTTGACGATGATGAGGCAGGGTTTCTTCTCCTCGGCAATGATGGAACCGATGCGGCGGTCCTGCTGGGTGACCCCGGCGGCCATATCGATGACCAGCAGGCAGATATCCGCGCGGCGTATGGCGCGCTCGCTGCGCATGGCGGAGAACACCTCCACCGAGGTATCGCGCTTGCTGCGGGGACGCATGCCGGCGGTGTCGATGAGCACATATCCCTGCTCACCGCGCATGTAGGGGATATCGATGGCATCTCGCGTGGTGCCGGCCACATTGGAGACGATAGTGCGCTTATCCTGCAGAATCGCGTTCACCAGGGAGGATTTGCCGGCATTCGGGCGGCCCACGATAGCCACCTTGATGGGCGAATCCGCGGTCACTTCCTCCTGCTCGGGTTCGTCCTCGGGCGTGGCATCGGCCGCGGCCTCGGCCTGCTTGGGGGTGGCGCCCAGGGATTTGAGCATGGCATTCAGCTTATCGGCCAGGCGGGGGAAGCCGCGGCCATGCTCGGCAGAGGTGAATACGTAATCCGCAAAGCCCAGGTCAGCAAACTCGCCGAGGTTGAGTTCCTGTTTCTCCGTATCGGCCTTGTTGAGCACCAGCAGCACCGGCACCTTGCTCTTGTGCAGGTGGGCGGCGATGGTGCGGTCGATGGGGGTGAGGTGGTCGCGGCAGTCGCACACGAACATGATGTAGTCTGCGGCATTCATTGCGATATCCGCCTCACGGGTCACCTGGGCGGCAAAGCCGTCATCCAGCGTGCTGCCGATACCGCCGGTATCCACTACCAGGGCATCAAAATCAGTAATGCGCACCGGGGCGCAGAGACGGTCGCGGGTCACGCCGGGCTGGTCATGCACAATGGCAATGCGGCGGCCCACCATGCGGTTGAAAATGGCGGATTTGCCCACATTCGGGCGGCCAACAATAGCGATGGTCGGGGTAGACATGGTAAATCAGAAGGGGCGTTCAGATGCTTTCCTGGTATTTTCTGTGCCGGGCTTGGGTGCTACATACGGAGTAACACCAATGGGCATGATGCCCTTGCCGGTGCTGATGAGGTCCACCATGCCGCCCGTGCGCTTGTACAGCCTGGCGGAGGAGCGGGCGCCGTGGGTGTTCATGATGGAGTAGGTGAAGAAATCCGGGGAGGACTGGCAGAGAACATGCAGGTTCTGGGCGCTGTCCAGTATCACGCGGGGGTGCATGAAGTTCAGGTATTCTGCCAGGTAGCAGGCGCCGATGACCTGGTTGGTGTCCTTGTCGATAGCCTGTCCGAACAGGCATTCCTTGCTGTTCACCACGGCCAGGCGGAGGCTCATGCGGATGTTCTGCCCGCGGGCCTGGATGTTGAACTCGCGGACTTTGCCGCCATTGGTGAGCGTGAAGAGTGCCCTGTTTGAGCTGTAGGTGCTGTGGCCGTCGGGCATGCGGATGGTGGCGGTCACGGAGTAACTGCCATTTGTGCTGAGGCGGTAGATGGATTTGAGGTTGAACTCAAAGGAACGGGTGGAGCCGGGGGTGAGCACCAGCTCCGGGAAACGGGCTGTTGCGACGGGGCTTACCGGACCCTGCTCGCCGCGCTTGGTGACGCTGAAGTTCAGCCAGGGGCGGCCGGGCGTATTCTTCAATGCCACGGAAGCGTCCGTCTGGTTGATGATGGTGAGTTTGAGCGCGACGTGTTCGCCCACGATGAACTCCTTGCGCACAGGCTGGAGTCGCAGTTCAATCTGGGCAAATGACTGGTTGCAGAGCAACAGGCAGAGGATGGAGAACAGAATGCGGAATATGTTTTTCATGATGGGTCAGTGTGTGGGTTGAGGTGTTGCCAGGCGGAACCCGCAGGAGGCGTGGTTCCATTCCCTGGATGATACAGGAACGGGGGTTCCTGCCTTGTTGACCAGCAGCAGGGAGTTTTCGTCATAAATGCCACTCTGCGGTCCGGTGCTTTCCGAGCGGGACCATTCCAGCTCACAGCCAGTGTCACCGTGTTGGATGGCAATCTGGAGCTGAGGGGCTGTGGCTACCCGTCCGCCGTGAAACTGGGCGTAGAGGCTGGCATGCCAGAAATTGACGCCGGTCACCGGGGTATCCGGTGAGCTTCCGGCTCGTTCAAGCTGCTCGTCCCAGTAGGCGGGGGTAAGCTCCATGTTCCTGTCGGGCAGCATGCCGAGCAGCGCGCTGAGCTGGGCTTCCTCCATGGTGTCGAGTTGCTGCAGGAACTGGCTGTATTCCTGCACAGTCACTGGACGCCTGGAGACGATTTCGTACACGTTACCGTCCCGGCAGAGGATGCCGGCGTCAGTGGTGGTCGGCAGACGCCGGGGGGCTCCCATGCCGTAGAGGGACCCCAGCGAGGACATCCCGATGATGACGGCTGCCGCACCGGCGGTGTAGGCGCCCCAGCGGGTAATGAATTGCCGGACAGCCTTGATGCAGGGCTTGTCTCTGAGCGGCTGGCGGGGCTGCTTTGAGGTGTCTGCGCCTTCCAGCTGGCTGAGAATGGTTGCAGCCGTGGAGCGGATATCATCCCAGGAGAGCCACTGGCCTTCCACACCTTCGTTGAGCCACTGGAGCAGGGTGGTGATGCGCCCGAGACCTGGCACCTGAGCCCGTGGACAGACGGCCCAGAGAGCCATGGCAACAGCCTGCTGCTGGTATGCCGGATAATCGGAGTGGCCTTCGACCAGGGGGGATAGGAACTGGATATCCCCCTCCGGCGAGACAAACATAGAGGAGGGGGCCAGCGGCATGGCGGCCAGCTCCACCTGGTGGCAGAGCAGGTACATATCGGCCGCAGCGATGATGTAACGGCATATCTGCGGGATGGTGAGTTCCTCATACGCCGCTGCTATGTCGGCCAGTGAACGCCCGGGTGGGAGTTCCTGGGTCAGGAACCACACACCGTCTGCCCGCAGCGATTCAAATACACCCGCTACGTGTGGCAGTTCGCTGGAGGCAACTCTCAGGCGCGCCTGCGCCAGGAAGGTGACCTCTGCGCAGTGCGGAGCATCCGGCGCCAGCACTTCCAGCACCACGGCGCGGTCCACATGCGGCTGGCGTGCTTCGTACAGGGCGGAATTCTCGCGCAGCTCAATCAGGCGGGTGAGCGAGTAGACACCGAGCTGGTGCGGCAGATCCGGGAAGGGGTTATTCATAACGGCAGGGGAAGGTCGGGGAGGAAATCGCTGGCTGGTGTGGCCTCTTCGTATGCAGGTACCAGACCATCATCCGGCAGCAGTGAGTTGGTGGGAATCTGGTGGCGCTGGCTGCGGGAATTGAGCCGCTGTTCTTGCAGAATGAGTGAGGAGGGCGAGCTGATGCAGTCCAGCGGTTCGCCCTTGTAATAAAGTTTGGCCGTGAAACCATAATAGCGCAAATCGCCGTATGCGTCCATTTCTTCCTGGGTGAGCGGCTGCACGGAGTAGGAAACCAGCAGGTTTTCCTCCCAGTCCTTCCAGTCGGGGGTGGGATTCTGCCAGTTCCAGTTGACCTTGCCGCGGCTGAATTCGATGCGGCGGCCGTTAATCAGGTCAAAGAACTGGACGTGAATGTATAAATCCTCGATGCGCACCTCCTCACCCGGCGCCAGCAGAACAGGCAGCAGCATCTGCACGTCTTCACCGGTGTCGGGTGAATACTCGTGCTTGACCTGGTGCGGCCCGAATGCCAGCTTGCCGCGCATGGCGGCCGGCTGGTCAAATCCGTAGGTCAGTCGCTGGGAGGCGCGTTTGAAATAACTGCCGGCGCGGTCGCGCATCTGGAATACCCGGGTGTAGAATTCACGGGCTTTCCGGGGGTTCAGCAGCTTGTCGTACGCCATGCCGTAGTAATAGAGCAGCGCCGGATGCCCGGGGCAGAGCAGGTTCCCTTCCTCCAGGTACAGGATGCACTGCCGCATATCGCCCGCAGTCATGGCAGCCACACCCTGGCGGATGAGCCTGTCTACTTCCTCCCGGTCCTCGGGGCTCAGCTTGCTGGTGGCTTCGCTCACGGCGGAGGGCTCCGGGGCCGGCGTTCCGGGTGGAGTATCCATCATCCCGAAATCAAAGCCGCCTTCCTGGGCCAGTATGGTGTCCACATCCCGCACGCGGAGCGGGGGCGGAGCGTCGGCGCCTTCTTCCTGCTGCTGGTCAGCTTTTTTCGCCTCAATACCGGCGGCTCCCTGGGTGGAACCGCCGAGCTGGGCCAGCTCGCGGGCTTCAATGACGGCCAGCTGGGCCTGCGATACCTCCAGCGAACGCTCGTAGGCCAGGTCGAGCCTGCGCGTGACACCTACCCCCAGCACTGCCAGCTCGCCGGCTATGGTGGCGGTGAGGGCGCCTGTCACAAAGCGTCGGGAGATGAGGGCGCGAAGAGCCTTTCTGCCGCAGCGTCTGACGCGGGGCAGAATGCGGGAACCGGAGCCGCGGTGCTGCGGCTCAGTCTGCTGCGGACTCTTTTTGCTCATATTCCAGAATTTCACCCTGGTAGCGGGACAGTAAGGCCTGCATGAAAGTTTCGGCCGGCTGGCCAGCTGCGGGGTCGAAGCCGCCGTAAGTCATGCCGTCCATGCGGATTCTGCGTCCTTTCACAGTAGCGTAGGCCACGCCCTTGAAGCCCTTTCCCCACTGGCGGAGGTCCAGCCGGGAGATATCCGATACAAGGAACTGCTGCCCTGCTGCGGTGACCAGGTCTCCGTCCAGTGCCATGACTCGTCTGCGGGTGCGGAGCATCAGATACAGGATAACGGCGCTTACCAGCATGCAGATGCTGCCGGCCAGCCACTGCTCGCGGATGGCTGCGGTGTCGAAAGGATGCTCAGCAGGCTTGATGGGGAAGTGCATGCGGCCGGAATAGGCAGCCCAGCAGTCTGCCCAGCTTTGGCGCATGGCCACTGTATCGGCCGCTTCCGGAGGGAGACTGGATGCGGCGGCGCACTGGGAGGGCAGGGGGTATTTGCCATCGACCATGAGTTCGCCGTCCACCTGTTCGGCGGCAATGAGGCGCTCCGTGTTCAGGCTGGCATCTGCGCCCATGCGGGCAAAGGCCTGGTAGGAGAAATAGACCTCGTTGGCCTTCCTGTAGCCCACGGCGCCATCATAGAAGAAGTAGAGGCCAAACCCGAAGAATGCCAGCAGAACAATGGCAAAACGGACAAATGTGTCGCGCGTCGGGGTGCAGGTGATGGAGGTGGGTTGAGTCATTTGTGTCGTTATTCTAGCACAGGAGACGCGGCCTGCACAGCCTAAAATGCGGGCTTACGCGCGTGCTGACGCGCAATGTGCGCTTGTTAGTACATAATAAAGGCTTGCCAAGTCGGCAGGTTCCTGCTAATCTGCGGAGCATGAAAGCGCTACTCCAGGTACTCATGCTTGCCATGTGTGCGGTGGTCTGTGCACAGGAGTTTGAACCAGTGCCTATGAATCTTGACCCCATGCTGCTGGATGACGATGTGGCAGAGGAGGTGCAGGAGGCTCCCCGTCCGGAGGATGAGCCGGATGATTATGTGGAGGAAGTTGAAAAGCCCCAGGCGCTGGATGTGCCTCGCGACCAGACCCGGGTGGCAGTGCTGGGCTACCACAATTTCAGCCAGAAGGCCAAAGTGACCCAGATGCTGATGCGGACTTCTGATTTCCGGGAGCAGATGGAGTACATCCGCCGCGCCGGGCTTACCGTCATCAGCATGCAGGAATTTCTGGAATGGCGGTTCGGCACCCGGACCCTGCCGGCGCGTTGTGTGCTCATCACGCTCGATGACGGCTGGAAAAGCGTGTATACCGAGGCCTTTCCCATCCTGAAGGAATATGGATATCCCTTCACCCTGTTCCTGTACACCAAGTATCTTCATGGGCGGGGTGACAGTCTCACCCCGGAGCAGGTGCGCGAAATGCAGGCCCATGGCGCCACGGTGGGCAGCCACTCCGTCAGCCACCTCTACCCGAGCAGCTGGAAGAAGGCTCAGAAGCAGGGGCCTGAGGCCTATGCCGCGCTGGTGGACGCCGAGCTCGGCGAATCTCAGAAGAAGCTCAGTGAGCTTTTCGGCCAGGTCAACACCTATTGCTACCCGGGCGGTTATCATACCCCAGCTATGCTGGAGCGCATGCCTGGTTACGGCTATGTGGCAGCCTTTACCGTGATTCCCGCCAAGGTGACGGTGAATGAGGACCCGCTGCAGATTCACCGCTACATGATTTTTGGTAACAACCATTCCATTTTCCGCCAGGCCATGGACTTCCGCGTCAGCCAGCTTGGCCAGGCATCCGGTTCCGGTGCGGGGCCCGGCACGCTGGACCAGACGACCCCGCCGCCCCCTTTCCCCGTGGAACCCCGTCCTCATGAAACGGTGGCTCCGGATTTTCCTGCCATTACTGCCTACATGAATGATGTTGCCGGGCTGAACCCCGACACCGTTCAGATGAAGGTGAGTGGCTTTGGTCGTGTGCCTGCCACTGTGGACAAGGCCACACGCACCGTGCAATGGGTGCTGCCCTGCCGCATCTATATGCCAGACCTCTCCGTGCACGTTTCCTGGAAGAGTGTAGAAGGAACCCGCCACAAGGCAGAGTGGTCCTTCAGCATCAATCCGAACGCGCCGATTCAAACAGAAAACACCATACCATAACACATGGCACCAGAAGAACCCACACTGACAGAGGCTGAGGTGAAGCCCGCCGCCCGTAAGCGCACTACGCGCAAGAAGGCCGCCGCCACCCCCGCTGGTGGAGATGCCGGCGCTCCCGCCGCCTCCGCAGAAGCCGAGACCCCCGCAGCTCCCAAAAAGCGCTCCGCCGCTCCCCGCAGGAAGACAACCCGCAAATCCGCCCCGGCCGCTGAGACGGCTCCTGCCGAGACTCCGGCTCCGCAGCCTGCGCCTGCTTCCGCACCGGAAAGCAAACCGGCACCGGTAGAGAAGACACCGGCTCCGGCTGCTCCCCAGCCGGCTCTGGAACAGGCTGAATCCCAGCCTCAGCAGCCCCGCCGGGAGAAGCAGAATAACAACAATCGCCCGCAGAAGAATCACAACAAGCCGAAGGCTCCCCTGCCCCAACCTGCCTCAGAACCGGCTCCGGAAAAGCCCGCTCCCGCCGAGCGTGAGTCTGACATCGAAAACCCGGATGCTGCTCCCCAGCTGCCTCCGGCACCCGGTTTCGCTGTGCCTGAAACTGTGGGCGGCAACGAGGGCGGTAACGGTAACCGCCGCAAGCGCCGCCGCAACCGTAACCGTAACCGCGATAACGCTCAGCAGCCCCAGCAGCCGCAGGCGGCCCCCCAGGTTGATAAGGAAGAACTCGTGCGCCGCGCATGGAAGATTTTCCTCGGCGAAGTGACCGAGGAAGGCCTTGCCCTCATGGATGACCGCACCGCAGCCGAGGCTTCCCGCCGCGCCTTCCGCGTGGCCGAACTCTTCCTCATCGAGGCTGCCCGCCACCGTCCGGCTGCTGTTGCCGCGGTGGAGGAACCCGCCGAGGAATCTGAAATGGATGATTCTGCCGAGGAGGCGGTTCAGGAGTAATTGATTTCCAGATAATCTTCAAGCGTCCGTGAGAATGCTCTCGCGGACGCTTTCTGATTACTCATGCAGCATACGCCGCAGTGCGGCGCATTCTTCCAGGGCTTCATGCAGTTCGGGGGGCATGCGGAGCAGGGGTTCCGCATAGCCCCAGAAGCGGGCTTCTGCGGTAAAGTAGGCGCGGGCTTCGGGTGAGTTGTAGAAGGCCTCGCACCAGCTGAGCATGCGGCGCAGGGCGGCGATGCTTCCGGGTGTTTCATCTTCCAGCCCATTGCAGCGGATGGAGATGATGCACAGAGTCCAGCGGACGATGTTCTCAGTTTCCTCCGGATTGTCGCTGGGGCGGGTGCGGCAGAATTCCTCCCAGGCGGGGGCGTAGTAGGCAAAGGCCACCGGGCCCATGAAAGCCAGGTCCTCCTGGAGCGATTCGTATTCCCCGGGCAGCCGGAGCAGAATATCCTCGCGCGTCCTGCCCAGGAAGGAACGCACGGCGCTGCGCTCATCCAGTGAGTCGTATACGTTGATGTCTTCTTGGCGTGGGAGCTGGCTCATGGGCGTGTGTTAATGGCGATTGTTTTTTCTGAGGGTAAAGCAAGCGCTGCGTCTCTTTCTGAGAGTAAGGTGCAGGAACCAGGCCAGGGGCACCGGTGAAGAGAGGATGATGGAATGCGGTGCTCGATAAATTGGAATCTATACGAATTTAGCTGCGGGTTGTGAACGCAAAAATCCCCCGCCGGGGAGCGGCGGGGGATAAGGGGTTGGCGGTGGTTTAGTTGGCCACGATGTTCACGAGGCGACCGGGGACGACGATGACCTTGCGGACGGTCTTGCCGGCGGTGAACTCCTGCACGCGGGGCAGGGAGAGGGCGGTGGCTTCCAGTTCTTCCTTGGGAGCATCGGCGGCCACGGTCATCTTGTCGCGGAGCTTGCCGTTCACCTGCACCACGATTTCCTTGGTATTTTCCACCAGGAATTCGGGGTTGAAGGTGGGCCAGGGCTGCTGGCAGAGCTGGCAGGCGGGCAGGGTGGTGAACTTGCTGCGCAGGATGCTGTAGAGCTCCTCGGTGATGTGCGGGGCGTAGGGGTTGAGCACATGGAGCAGGCTCACGTAGTCGGCCACGCAGACGGAATCGGCGCTGGTCATGGCGTTCACGCACTCCATCATCTTGGAGATGCCGGTGTTGAAGCTCATGGCCTCGATATCCTCGGTCACCTTCTTGATGGTCTTGTGAACCTCCTTGCGCACGGGGGTGACGGCGCCGGAGTCCTCGCCGGTGAGCTTGGTGCCCAGCACCCACTCGCCTTCCTGGTTTTCGGCCATGGCGAGGCGCCACACGCGGGCCAGGAAGCGGCTGATGCCTTCCACGCCCTTGGTCTGCCAGGGCTTCACTTCCTTGAGCGGGCCCATGAACATTTCGTACATGCGGAGGGAGTCCGCGCCGTAGGCCTTCACGATGTCGTCGGGGTTGACCACGTTGCCGCGGCTCTTGGACATCTTCTGGCTGTCTTCGCCCAGGATGAGACCCTGGTTCACGAGCTTGTTGAAGGGCTCATTGGTGCTGACCAGACCGTAGTCGTAGAGCACCTTGTGCCAGAAGCGGGCATAGAGCAGGTGGAGCACGGCGTGCTCGGTGCCGCCCACGTAGAGGTCCACACCGCCGGGGTTGCCGCCACCCATCCAGTACTGCTCTACGGCGGGGTCAACGAAGGCTTCATCGTTGGTGGGGTCAAGGTAGCGCAGGTAGTACCAGCAGGAGCCGGCCCACTGGGGCATGGTGTTGGTCTCGCGGGTGAAGTTCTCAGAGTACTGAATCCAGCTGGTGGCCTTCACGAGCGGGCCGCGGGGGTCGCCGCTGGGCTTGAAGTCTTCCATCTCCGGCTGCAGGAGGGGCAGCTCGCTTTCGGGGATGGCGTAGTGGTTGCCGTCCTCGCTGTTCCAGACAATGGGGAAGGGCTCGCCCCAGTAGCGCTGGCGGCTGAAGAGCCAGTCGCGGAGCTTGTAGTTCACCTTGCCGTGGCCGTAGCCCTTTTCCTCGAGCCAGGCGGTCATCTGCTGCTTGGCTTCGGGCACGCTCAGGCCGTTGAAGTGCTCGGAGTTGACCATGGTGCCATCGTACCCGCAGAAGTCCTGCCAGGGGGTGTCGGCGTTGTCCGGCTGCACCACCTGGATGATGGGCAGACCGAACTTCACGGCGAACTCGTAGTCGCGGCTGTCGTGGGCGGGCACGGCCATGATGGCACCGGTGCCGTAGCCGGTGAGCACGTAGTCTGCAATCCAGATGGGAATCTGCTTGCCGTTCACGGGGTTGGTGGCATAGGCACCGGTGAACACGCCGGTCTTCTCCTTGCTGAGCTCGGTGCGCTCCAGGTCGCTCTTGGCGGCGCACTCAGCCTGGTAGGCCTCTACGGCGGCTTTCTGCTCCGGCGTGGTAATCTGCGGCACGAGGTCGTGCTCGGGGGAGAGCACCATGTAGGTGGCGCCGAAGAGGGTGTCCGGGCGGGTGGTGTAGACGGTGATGGTGTTGCCCTGGCAGTCGAAGTTCACCTCGGCACCGGTGGATTTGCCAATCCAGTTGCGCTGCAGGAGCTTGATGCTCTCCGGCCAGTCGAGCGGCTCGAGCTCATCGATAAGGCGCTCGGCATAGGCGGTGATGCGCAGCATCCACTGGCGGAGCTTGCGGCGCTCCACAATGTGGCCCTTGCTCTTCCACTCCTCGGCCTCCTCGTTGGCGAGCACGGTGCCCATGTCCGGGGACCAGTTCACCATACCCTCGGCCACGTAGGCGAGGCGCACGTTGTCAATCTGTTCGCGGGTCCAGCCCTTTTCCTCCAGCTCGCTCACCGGGCGGGCCTTCTTGAGCTCCTCGTTGTAGTAGGAGTTGTAGAGGCGCAGGAAAATCCACTGTGTCCAGCGCACATAGCGGGGGTCGGTGGTGGCGATTTCGCGGTCCCAGTCGTAGGAGAAGCCCAGCATCTTGAGCTGGCGGCGGAAGGTGTCGATATTGGCGTAGGTGGTGATGCTGGGGTGCTGGCCGGTCTTGATGGCGTACTGCTCAGCGGGGAGCCCGAAGGAGTCCCAGCCCATGGGGTGCAGCACGTTGTAACCGTTCATGCGCTTGTAGCGGCTCACGATATCGGTGGCGGTGTAGCCCTCCGGGTGGCCCACATGCAGACCGGCACCACTCGGGTAGGGGAACATATCCAGGATATAGCACTTGGGTTTGGCGGCATCAAAACCCTCCTGGCCGGGGTTGAGCACTTTGAAAGTCTTCTCTGCGTCCCAGGTGGCCTGCCACTTGGGTTCAAAGACGTCGAAAGGATACGGATTTTTGCGTTCGGACATGTCGCGCGCGACTATAATACAGCCGCGCTTGAAAATCAAGCCTTTTGTCGCTGTGCGGGGCGGCAGTTGCGTCAGCTTGCCAGCTTCTGCTTTGTGGCCAGGAAGGCGTTGAGCTGTTCGAGCTCCCGGCGCTGGGTCGGGCACAGGCGCTGCCGCGCTCCCAGCAGCTTGCTGCATGACTCAGTGCCGGCAAATTCATAGGTGGTGAGCCCCAGACGCCGCAGATGCTCCAGCTTTTCTTCCAACTTGTTGTAAAAGAAGAGGGGAAGGGGGCTCTGCTCTGCGATTTCCTTCAGGTCGATGACGACCGGCGGCGTTTGCAGCCGCAGGTGGTCGGCAATGCGTGGCAGACCTGCCTGCCTCAGCATGCCGGAGATGCGACGGAACAGGTAATCCAGTGGAACGGAGTGCAGCGGGCAGCTCTCCTCCAGGTACAGCAGTACCGCCTCGGCGATTTCCTTGCGGAAGGGCAGGCTGACTCCGGCGGCATCGGCTGCTTGCTGCAGTACGTCCTCCAGCCATTCCCGGCCGTAGTCGGAAATCACGCAGTGCCCGGTCTGCAGCAGCGGGCGCTTGTTCTTGAAGGCTATCATTATTCCAGCGGAAGTTTGCGTTGCAGCGGATCCTGCACGGTCTTGATTTCCATGCGCTTTACCAGGTCGATGAACTCATCCACCGTGCGGAACTGGCGGTAGACGGATACATACCGGATATACGCCACTGGGTCTATCGTCTGCAGTTTCTCAATGACTTTCATGCCAATGACTGCGGAGGGTACCTCCCGCTGGTGGTCGCGGTGCAGGTCGGCCACGATTTCATCCACGGCGATGTCGAGCTGGTCCATGCTCACTGGGCGCTTCTCGCATGCCTTGACCATGCCGCGCAGTATCTTCTCGCGGTTCAGGGCTTCGTGCAGATTATCCCGCTTCACCACGCGCAGTTCCGTGCGTTCTATCTGCTCGTAGGTCGTGTACCGGTAATTGCACCGCAGGCATTCACGCCGGCGCCGTATGCACGTGCCGTCTTTCGACATGCGCGAGTCAATCACCTTGTCATCCATGTATCCGCACTGTATGCATCGCATGCGCTCAGATTACCACAATTTGTGGTACCGTCAAGACGGAAATTACCCCATATCTGGAATATCAAGCCCTTATGTGCGCGCGCGTTCCTTCGGCTTTCCGTAGCTTTTGTCCCGAGTGCAGAAAAATGATAGATTTTTAGAATATTTCTAAAATAACTATTGACATATCGGAATAGTGGTGATAAAGTGAGCGCGTTCCCGGCAAGAACGGGAAACCGATACACGACACGAACAACACAACAACACGAAAGGAAACACGACAATGAAGAAGTACCAGTGCACCGTCTGCGGTGAAGTCATTGAAAGCGAAACGATGCCGGAAGTATGCCCTGTCTGCGGGGTGGACACCTTCGTAGAGCTGGACGACACGGCGGAGAAGGTCTATGCTGATGAGCACCGCGTGGGAGTGGCCCAGGGGCTTGATGAAGAGGTGGTTAAGGGGCTGAGAGACCACTTCCAGGGTGAATGCTGCGAAGTGGGCATGTACCTGGCCATGAGCCGGCAGGCAGAGCGCGAGGGGTATCCCGAAGTGGCAGAGGCATTCCGCCGCTACGCCTGGGAGGAAGCCGAGCACGCCGCCAAGTTTGCCGAGCTGCTGGGTGAGGTGCTGACCGACAGCACAGAGAAGAATGTGGCCATGCGCGCCGATGCTGAATTCGGCGCCTGCAACAGCAAGCTGGCCATTGCCAAGCGTGCCAAGCAGCTGGGCTACGACGCAGTGCACGATACGGTGCACGAGATGTGCAAGGATGAAGCCCGCCACGGCAAGGGATTCGACGGCCTGTTGAAGCGCTACTTCAGGAAGGCCTGATTTCAGGGATTTTCCAATAAATCAAAAAAGCCTGGGCATAAGCTCAGGCTTTTTTGTATATGAACCGCTGCGTGGAAGCAGCAGGAAGTTGATGATTTGGAGATGCTGCGGACTCAGGCGTTGAGCGCAGCAAAGGTATCAGCGCAGGGGCAATCGCCCAGCGTCCAGGTAGCCTTGCCGGATTCGGCGATATGCACCAGGGCGTGGTAGGTATCCTCTTCATCGGTACCGAGGCTGGCGGCAATCTCACCGGCGGTGGCGGGAGTGCTGCTCAGGGCGGCTTCAGCGGCAGCCAGGAGTTTCAGGAACACATTGGCAGCCAGCTTGCCGGCCTGCACGCCGGGCTGGTGGTAGGCATTGATGTGAATGAGGCTGGCGTAGAAGCTCACGGCGCGCTCGAAGAGTGCGATGAGCATGCCGAGCGTGCAGGCATTCACCACGGGGATGGAGATGGTGATACTCTTGCGGCCACTTTCGGAAAGCGCCTTGCGGGTACCGCGCAGGAAGCCCTGCAGGTAGTCTCCGGCAGTGAATGAACCCTCGACCATCACGGTGTCGGTCGGGGCCTGGCGCACTTCGATGAAGGTTACGAAGAAGTTGTTGATGCCGTCCCTCAGCTGCTGCACGTAGGCGTGCTGGTCGGTGGAGCCCTTGTTGCCGTATACGGAGATGCCCTGGTTCACGGTCTTGCCGTCCAGGTCAAGCTCCTTGCCCAGGGATTCCATGATAAGCTGCTGGAGGTACTTGGAGAAGAGCACGAGGCTGTCCTTGTAAGGCAACACCACCATGTCCTTTTTGCCCTTGCCCTCGCCAGCCTCGTACCAGGCCAGGGCCAGCCTCATGGCCATGTTGGAGGCGGTGTCGGCCACGCGGGTGTGGGCATCCATGGCGGCAGCGCCAGCCAGCAGCTTGTCGACGTCCACTCCCTGCAGCGCGGCAGGAACCAGACCCACCACGGAGGTTTCGGAGGTGCGGCCACCCACCCAGTCTTCCATGGGGAAGCGCTTGATCCAGCCTTCAGCCACGGCCACCTTGTCAAGGGTGGAGCCCACGCCGGTCACGGCTACGGCCTGCCTGGCGAAGCAGAGCCCCTTACTGGTGAAATACTGCTGGGCGCAGACCATGCCGTTGCGGGTTTCGGGGGTGCCGCCGCTCTTGGAGATGACCACGGCAAGTGTTTCGCTGAGGGGCAGAGTATCGAGCACCTTGTACATGCCGTCCGGGTCGGTATTATCGAGGAACGCCATGTTCAGGCCATTGGCGGGCAGGGCATCGGCCACCAGCTCCGGACCCAGGGCCGAACCACCGATGCCAATCACAAGGCATGTGGTGAATTTTCTGCCATTCGGTGCCAGGATGCTGCCGGAGAGCACCTCGGCGGCAAATGCCTTCAGGTCGGCCAGCGGCTCATCAATCTTGGCGCGAAGTTCGGCGGTGGGGGCGATGGCGCTGTTGCGCAGCCAGTAGTGACCCACCATGCGGTTTTCGTCCGGGTTGGCAATGACGCCGCTTTCCAAGGCGGCAATCTCGGAATATGCGCGGTCGATCAACGGCTTCATCTCCGCCAGGAAATCAGGTGTGAGCGGAAGCTTGGAAAGATCCAGGGAAATGCCCATTTCTGGGTAACGCAGAAGCTGTGCGGCGTACTGTTTCATAACGCGCGGCATTATACGCTTCTACTTCAATTTGGGCAAGCTCAATTCGCAGATGAGAGGGTTCAGTTTGTCATCAGAAGAAAAATAATTGCGAGATTGTATTACCCTGAAAGCTAGGTGTAATGCGGGTTTCGGGAGTATTGGCACCATAACGGCTGGAGGAGTATGGGGATTATCGGCTTGCATTTAAGGGGTCTATGTGGTAGCATGCCGCGCGACCATGATAAGCGATTCTGAAGCACTGTTCGAGTGGAAGGTACGGGCTGCAGCCCAGCCTCGGGGTCGCGTTGTGCTTGATTTGGAGGCCGACAGCCTCCACCGCCACCGCGAAAAGCTCTGCTTGATCCAATATGCAGATGCGCAGGGCGTGCTTATCATCGATCCGCTGGCTATCGAGGATATGACCCTCTTCAAAATCTGGCTTGAGGAGGCGGATGTGTGGATGCATGGGGCAGATTACGACATGAGCCTGCTGCAGAATGCCTACGGGGTTCTGCCGCACATGATTCTGGATACGCAGATTGCCGCTCGGCTGCTCGGTTTTCAGCAGTTCGGTCTGGCCGCCTTGGTTGAGCATTACTATGGTGTGGTGCTCAGCAAGAAGAACCAGCGCGCCAACTGGGGTATCCGCCCGATGCCGGCGGATATGAAGGAGTATGCCCAGGGAGATGTCAAGTATATGCTTGAAATGGCAGACAAGCTGGTAGCCGAGCTCAGGCAGGCCGGGCGCTACGATTGGTTTATCGAAAGCTGCGAGTGTAATCTGCAGCATGGCAGGGATCGCCATTCAACTGCCAACCAGGCGCCATGGCGCATCAAGGGAAGCGGCAAGCTTACACGCCGCGGGCTTGCAGCGCTGCGCAGTCTCTGGCTCTGGCGCGATGGAGAGGCTGCTGCCATTGACCGCCCGGCCTTTGTCATCTGCTCCAATGATGAGCTTATCCGCTGGAGCACGGCTCTGCAGGAGTTCCGCCCGGTTTTCCCGAACAACAGCATGCACCACCACCGCGCACTCCGTTTCCGTAAGGCGGTGGAGCGGTTTCATCTCATGGATGAAGAGGAGTATCCCGAAATTATCAAACGCACTCACCACGAGTCTGATGCCCACTTCGATTCCCGCGTCGACCTCTGGTCTGCCCGCCGCAACGCTGTCGCGGAGGAACTGGCGCTGGAACCTTCCCTGATTGCCACCCGTAGCCAGATTGAAAGCATTGCAGCCCATGAGGACAGGGGGCTTGCTGCTCTCATGAACTGGCAGCGCAATCTGCTGATCAGGAGTTGAACTGCTCCTTTCTGTTACTGATACGCACCGGAAGCTTGCTGCTCCGGTGCTTTTTTCTTTGCGGGGTAAGGAAAAAGTGCTTTTCCCATTGGGGAAAAGCACTTTTTGAAAACCAAAATCTGGTACGGGGCTTTTAGCGCTTGCTGAACTGGAAACGCTTGCGGGCACCGGGGCGACCAGCCTTCTTGCGTTCCTTCATGCGGGAGTCGCGGGTCAGCAGGCCCTGTTCGCGCAGAGCGGAGCGGTACTCCTCGTCAATCATGACAAGGGAACGGGCAATAGCCAGGGAGATAGCACCAGTCTGACCATGCACACCACCACCGCGGCAGACGACGCGTACGTCGAACTTCTTCATGGTGTTGGTGGCGTAGAAGGGCTGCAGCACTGCGTTCTGGAGGGCATCCGTGGGGAGGTATTCCTCAAAGGAACGACGGTTGATGGTAATCTTGCCGGACTTGCCTTCCTCGGCGGGGGTGAGCCAGGCGTGAGCGATGGCTTCCTTGCGACGGCCAGTGGCGTTGTAGGGAGTAGTAGACATAGTCAG
>JAFVQN010000021.1 GCA_017504805.1 Akkermansia sp.
GCAGGCCCAGGCTCCGGCGGCGGCGGCGCGGAAGGCGGGCAGGCCCTGGGCCGCGAGGGCGCCGATGGTGCCGGCGAGCACGTCGCCCTGCCCGCCGTTGGCCATGTAGGGGCCACCGGTGGTGTTGTAGAGGGTCTTCTCACCATCGGAAATGATGGTGCGGGCGCCTTTGAGCAGGAGGGTGCAGGGATGCTCCGCCAGGTAGCGGGCCACGGTTTCGCGGCGGGTGGTGGCGGGGCGCGGGTCGAGCCGCCGCATTTCGCCGGGGTGCGGTGTGAGCACCCAGTGGGGCTGCGGCTGCCAGCCACAGGCGGCGGCGGTGTTCAGGCCATCGGCATCGAGCACGACGGTGCCGGCAAACTCGCAGGCCAGGCGGCGCAAGGATTCGGCGGCCACGGGCTGCACCTCGCCCAGGCCGGGGCCGATGACGAGGGCGCGGGCATCGGGTTCGTGGATATCGGCGTAGGAGCCGACGGGGCGCACCATGATTTCCGGCGCCACGCGTGCGGCGAGTATGGGGTACACCGGCGGCAGGCAGTAGAGCACCACCAGCCCTGCCCCGGCGGCCAGGGCGGCTTCCGCACACATCTGCGCGGCACCGGCCATGCCCACGCTGCCGGCCACAATGGCCACGCGCCCGGCGCGGTTCTTGAAGCAGGAATAGGGGCGCCGCGGCAGCAGCGGAGTGAGTTCCGCTGCATCGGCCACGCGGGCGGGGTCCGCAGCAGGCAGCTCACCGACCTCCGGCAGGGGGATGCAGATGAGGCGCCCCACGGCGTCCTCCGCCCCATCGGCCAGGAGCCCGGGTTTCACGCCGCCGATGGTGGCGGTGGCATCCGCCAGCACTACTTCTGCCCCGTGGGCACCGGTATCGGAATCCAGCCCGGTGGGGATGTCGATGGCGAGGGTAAGGCTGCGGGGGCTGGCGGCGCGGAGCTCATTCAGCTCGCGCACCAGGGCGGCATAGGCCGGGCGCAGCTCACCCACGGCGCCGCTGCCCAGCAGGCCATCGATAATAAGCAGGCCCTCCTGCGGCGCGGGGGCGGCAGCAGCTTCCTCCTCGCGGCCGCAGAGCTGGGCGCGGGCATCGGGCGAAAGGGTACCGGCGCTGCGCAGGGTGACGGGGCAGCCGAAGCGGGCGGCCAGGCCGATGGCATCGCCGGCGTTGTTGCCGCTGCCGGCATAAACCACCACGCGAGCGGGCGCGAATCCGCGCAGCAGCGGCTCGGTGCCGCACGCGCTCCACAGGCGGTCGATGACGGTGTTCATGAGGGCCAGGGAGGTCACTTCCCCGCTGGCAAAGAGACTCTGCTCGGCATCACGCACGCTCTGGCTGCTGCATATCTTCATGCTGCCAGTTTACGCCTTGGTGACAAGATAGTCAAGCCGGCAAACAGAATTAGCACTTGCAGGCAGGCGGTGGATTTGCTAGCATGTGTGGCGATGATTTACCGCAAGGCAGGTATGGCAGCGCTGGTGTTCGGGCTGGCGGCTGTGGCGCAGGAGCCGCAGCCGGCGGCGGAGCCTGTGCCGCCGGACTGGGCGGCCGAGGAGGCTGCGGTGCTGCGGGAGGCAGCGGAGCGCGGCATCACGGCAGATAAGAAGGCAGCTGCGGTGGAGATGGCTGCCGGGCAGCAGGCGTTCAACGGGTATCTGCCGGATGTGGATGAGCACGTGGTCTCGCACAGCAAGCTATTCTCCGTGAGTGGCGGTGATTCGCTGCGCATGGGTGCCATTGCTACGCGCGCAGATGATCTATACAGTCAGGTCTGCAAGCTGCTGCAGCTGGAAAAGAATCACAAGTTTCCCATTTCCATACGCCTGATGGGCAAGAGCACGGATTCACCAGTGCTCAATCCAATCCGCACGCGTATCAACATCATCGACGGGCAGCCGAATTTCCAGGTGCGCATCCACCCCGGCGGCGGTATTGACCTGGACCGCATGGACAAGGCCATCATCACGATGATTCTGTATGAACACGCGCTCCGGGATCTGGACCCCGGAGCATACCCGGACCACATCGGGCTGCCGGGCTGGCTGGTGGCAGGGGTGCAGCAGGCCGTGCTCTGGAAGAATGGCCGGGCTGAGCGGCGGATATACCAGCAGCTTTTCCAGCGGGCTGAAATGCTCTCACCGGCAGAGATGGTGAGCATTGAGCAGCCGGAGAAGCTGGATGCCGCCAGCCGGCAGATATACGAGGTATCCTGCGGGGTGCTGCTCATGAGCCTGATTGACCGCGAAGGGGGGCTGGAACAGCTGAAGAATCTGCTGGATGCAGCCGCCACCGCCGATGGGTCGCCCGTGGAAACCATCACCGAGCATTTCCACGAACTCGGGGTGGATAACAGCCTGCTGAATAAATGGTGGGCGATTGAGCTGGCAAATCTTGCCCTGCCCCGCACCACAGAGGCCATGGCCCCGCTGGAAACGGAGAAGATGCTGCAGGAGGCGCTCACCATCATATACTTCGACCCGGAAACGGAAATTCCCTGTCCGGTTTTGCTGGATGACGTGTACACGCTGGTGGAGCTGCCGAACTGGCGCAAACTGTCCACTCCCGCCATTGAGCGGCTGGTGGCGCTGAGCCACACGTGCTTCCCGGGGTACCGCCCCATCATCACTGAATACTGCCGGGTCATCAGCCAGCTGGCCAATGGTGCACACCCGGACGAAGTGCAGAATGCCCTGGGGCCGATTCAGGAACTGCGGCGGGCCTACTACTCAGCCGCCATCCGCGGGCGCGATTATCTGGACTGGTTTGAAATCACCTTTACCGGGGCGGAGCGTGGCCGGTCGTTTGATTCGTATCTGGAAACGATGCAGATGCTGCGGCAGGATTCCCCGGGGCCGGACACGCAGATGAGCCGCTATCTGGATGATATCGAAGCCCTCTACCAGCAGGACGAAGGCGCCCCGCTGCCTGAATCGCTGCGCCGGCAGGCCCGGCAGAACCGAACCAGCAAGAAACAATGAGCCGCACCCCCACACCCAGTGGTCCGCCTGATATGGTGGAGGAAGCAGCCGCGCATGCCGGGGGCTTTGCCCGCGTGTGCGGTATTGATGAAGCAGGCCGGGGACCGCTGGCCGGCCCGGTGGTGGCAGCAGCTGTGGTGCTGCCCGAGGGCTTTGAACTGCCCGGGCTGAATGATTCCAAAAAGCTGACTGCGAAAAAGAGAGAGTCACTGTATGCCGCACTGATGGCAGATGAGCGGGTGCAGAAGTGCATTGCCCAGGCCACGGTGGAGGAAATTGACGAGCTGAACATCCTGCGGGCCACGCACCTGGCCATGCGGCGGGCCGCCGAGGGGCTGCCCGGCGGGGTGGATTTCTGCCTGATAGATGGACTGCCGGTGCCGGGATTCCCGCTGCCCAGCCGCAGCATTGTGAAGGGAGATGCCCGCTGCCTGAGCATAGCCGCCGCCAGTATACTGGCCAAGGTGTGGCGCGACCACTACATGCAGGAGCTGCACCGCCAGTTCCCGGAGTATGGTTTTGACCGCCACGCGGGCTATGGCACAAAGGCCCATATCCAAGCCATCCACGACCATGGAGTTACGATACACCATCGCCGCACGTTTGCGCCTGTTGCACAACTGGAACTGCCCCTGGGCTGAGGGGCAGCTGCCGCGCGGCGGTTACCAGGGTGAGTACAGTGAGCTGGTGGCGGCCTCGTGGCTGAGAGCTCAGGGCTACAAAATACTGCGACGCCGCCTGCGACTGGGGGCCGGCGGCGAAATTGACCTGATCTGCCGCAAGGGGGACCTGCTCGTCTTTGTGGAGGTGAAAAGCGCTATCCATGCCGAATCAGGCCGCCCGGCGCGGCGCGTGAATCAGCATAAACGCACGCTGCTGCGCCGGGCGGCGGGGTTGTGGCTGCGCAGACTCGGGCAAAACGTCCCCACACGCATGGACGTGGTGGAGGTGCTGCTGCCACCAGGGATGAAACCGGAAGTCAATCACCTGCCGGGTGCTTTTTCCCTGACTGAACCCTGTTTTTACTCATAAATTCTTCTCGCTGACCGGCGGGGGCAGATAGGCCAGCAGCTCTGGCGGGATACCGGGCAACACCGGCTGCTGAGGGGCGGGTGCCGCCTTTTCCTCAGCCAGCAGGGCGAGGCGTGTATCCTCGCTCATGGCCTTGAATTTATCCGCCTGGCTGTATTCACCACTCGCATCGCGAAATATGTCTGCCAGCCAGCTGCGCTTCTCATCAATGCTCAGGAATTTCTTCTTAGCCATGGGGGTGAAGGTGAAAATTGAACCAGACCTGGAGGCGCTTCTTGCCATCCGGGGCAAGCACGTAGCGCTCCGAAAGCGGGCTGATGCAGCGGAGCAGCCCCTGGAATTGCAGGTGGCGCAGCTGGGTGGTACACACGCTGTGGGAAAGCCCGGTCTCGCGTGAAATATCAGTCTTGTCCTCAAGCCCGGCTGCCACTGCCACCAGCACCAGGCGGGCGGCGGGTGAGAGTTCATCCCGCTGTAGGCGCGACAGGAAACGGCAGGCAAAATCAATTGCTTTCATAGGGAGAGTACGTGTTATTCAACCATGCCTGACATACTGTCGCGCCAAAGGCGGTAGAGGGGGTGCTGGTCGTTCGAGTGATGCTGCACCCCGTTGAAATGAGCCGCCTGCGGGAGGGCGATGCGCTGGTATTCCTCGCCCAGCGCCTGGCGTGCGGTGGTGCTGTTGATGAGCGGGATGCAGAGTTTCCAGGCCAGGCGGAGACTCAGCGCCTCGATGAACAGGGGGTCAAAGAGTGCGGTATCCTCAACATCGGCAATATACAGCAGGCGGATGGACGGGGCATTGGCGTAGATAGCCCTGCCGCGCAGCGTCCAGCTCCGGCAGTTCACACCGAGCACCCGCAGGCAATCCGCCGGCAGGCTGAAGCGCAGCTTGTGAGCCGAGTCGGCCTCGTAGGGTTCAGAACTCTGCAGGGTGGTTTCTGCGGTGGCAAAGCTCCAGCGGCTGGCGCAGAGCACCTCGCGGCGTACCGGGTGGTAATGCATGTAGCACAGGCGGGAGGGGAGGGTGCCGTTGGCGTCAAGTGATTTGACGGGGGATTCGCCCAGGCGGCTCAATGCCATGTTGCATATAGCCAGCGGGGTAGGTGTGGTGTTTTCAGGGTTAGTGGACATGTACGTGACTTCGTATGTTGTGAACCGGTATGCAAGCTGCCACAAAATCCGGGAACATGCAACAAAATAGCAGCCCCCGGTACTCCGTTACCCCTGTTACCGGGTACCGGGTCTCTGAATAAACTGGCGCAGGAAAATACTTCTGCTGTAAAGTGTGCGCCATGGACACGGATGCCCGGTTTCTTGCCCGTCAATACTACCAGCACGCAGGCCGCAATATGGATGCAGACCTGAGCGCGCTGGCCGCAAACCCGCAGGGAATCGTGGTGATGCTGCCCCGGCTGGTGGTGCTCATGAAATCCGTGCAGAGCTGGCAGCCCGACCAGTGGGCAGAGCTGGCAGATGCACCGGAACAGGCAGATGCCTGGTATGTTCACCTGCTGGTAGGGGATCTGCAGCTGGCCAGAGCGCTGGCGGTGATTCTGCCGCCCAGGCGCTGGCTCTGCTTCCAGCGCGGGTTGCGCAACAACGCACCGCACCGACTTCCGTGGATCAGAACGATAACAACACAACACTAACAATATGGGATTCAGCAGTAAAACCAATTACAACGCATCAGCCACCAGAACGATTCCCGTGGTGACTCAGAATGATGCCGGGGAATCAATGCAAGCCGCCAACCAGGGCATGAAGCAGAAGAAAGGCCTGCTTTCCACCATTCTCAGCAACCAGCGGCGCAAACAGACAACGGCCTCGGTCGATTCGGCCAACACCACCCTGGGCTGACCATGCAGACGATACTTGAAAGTTACCAGAGTCTGAAGGCAGAACGCGCACCATGGGAGGCATGGTGGGATTCGCTGCGGCACTATGTACTCCCCAGCAGGCAACATGTGGAAAACGGCTCCGATATCGCCGATGCTCCCACGGCCCGCCAGCTGAGCGACACCACCGCGGTGGAAGCCTGCCAGAAACTGGCCAGCGGCCACATGAGCTACATCACCCCCAGCAATGAGCTGTGGTTCAAATGGAGCTGCCCCCTGCCCGACTGCGGCGATGAAGCAGAATCGTGGTACAACCGCTGCTCAGAAATCGCCAACCGGGAACTCGCCCAGAGCAATTTCTACACGGAACTGCACGAATGCTTCCTGGACCGCGTTGGCATGGGCACGGGAAGCCTCTTCTGCAGCACCACGCGAGATGGCCGGCTCATGTTCCGCCACATTCCCTGCGGGGAGTTTGTCTGCGCCGAAAATGACGAAGGGACGATGGATACCTACATGCGCGAATTCACCTTCACCCCGCACCAGGCTGCGGAGAAATTCGGTGAAAAAAACCTGGGGCCGCGCGGGCGCGCCCTGCTGGCAACACCCCGCAACCGACACGAAGGCAGCCTGCGATTTCTGCATGTAGTGCGCCCGCGCCAGAAGCGGGTCCGCGGCCGCGACAATGCCCGCAACATGCCGTTTGAGAGCATTTACTACAGCCTGGATGACCAGTGCAGTGTGCAGGAGAGCGGTTACCGCGAGATGCCCTACATGGTGACCCGCTTTCTCCGCTGGGGTACTGGCGCCTACGGACTGGCGCCTGCCCGCCTGGTTTACCCGGATATACGCCAGGCTCAGTTTCTCAACCGCATTCTGGATATGCTGGGAGAGGTGGCAGCCTTCCCACGCATTCTGGAACTGGCCAACCAATCAGGCGAGGTGGACCTGCGGGCGGGTGGGCGCACCCTCATCAACCCGGAGAGCGCCAGTCTCGGTTTCCCGCGTGAGTGGGCCACCCAGGGGCGCTACGATGTGGGCATGGACCGCCTGCGGCAGAAGCAGGACGCGATACGCCGTGCGTTCTTTGTGCCGATGCTTGAATTGTGGAGTGAGCAGAAGCAGCAGATGACGGCGGCTGAAATCTACGCCAGGGAAAATGAGCGCGTCATGCTGTTCTCACCGTCATTCACGCTGTTTGCCAGTGATTTCCGCCCACTGATGGAACGCGTGTTTGCGTTGCTGTTCCGGCTGGGCAGGTTTTCGCAGCCACCCAGCACAGTGACGGTTGGCCCCCCGGGGAAAGAAGCCGGTATTGAGCTGCCGCGGGTCGTTTACCAGAGCAGAATTGCCATGGTCATGCGCAGGCTCCAGTCAGAGGGAATTGCGCGTTCGCTTCAGCGGCTCCAGGTCATGGCCGGCATGGATAATACCCTGCTGGACCATCTGGACCTGGACCGCACATTCCGCCTGGCCTCGCGGCTCGACGGCGTGCCGGAGGAACTGCTGAGACCCGAAGCTACGGTCAAACGCATACGCCGCAAACGCGAAATGCCAGAACCCACAGCCCCACAACCTGCCCCCGCGCTATGATTTACCGCCGCTCCCCCCAGCTTGAACAAGCCCAGGACGAACGCCGCAGGCTGCTGGCGCTCTTCTCCACGCCGGAGGGCGAACAGGTACTGAGTGACCTGGAACGCCGCTTTGAAACCCACCTGCCGGTCTTTCAGGGCAAATCCGGCAGCTATGATCCGCTCGACGCCATGCGCCGGGATGCCCACCGAGAAATCTTCCTCGTCATCCGCCACCAGCTGGAACTGGCAAGGCAGGAAGCAAAACAAACCCAACATAACCATGATTGAAAACAAGGAGAAAGAAAACGAAATGATACCCGAGCCCACGGAACCCCAGCCGAACCCGCTGATGACTCCCGATGGAGCTTTCAGCCCCGGTTGGTTCACCCAGTTTGAAGAGCTGCAGCCATATGCGGCCACGCTCTCCAAATTCCACCGTCCGGAGGCTCTCGCCAAAAGCTACGCTAACCTGGAAAAGCTCAAGGGATACCCCGATACAGCAGATGCCGCCCGCATGGCTGCTTTCCGCGCCGCGGTAGGGCTGCCGCCCAAAGCGGAGGAGTTTGCCATGGAGCGCCCGCAGGATACCCCAGATGAGCTCTGGAATGATGAACTAGTCAGCCAGCTCAGCGGCGTGGCCTACGAATACGGGGTGCCGCCAAAGGCGCTGGCTGCTCTGGCAGAGCGCTATACCTCCGAAGGCCGGCGCTTCATGGAGCGATGCCGCATGGAGAACGAACAGGCGGTGCAGCAGGCCGATGCCCAGCTCCAGCAAAACTGGGGTCCCGCGTATGAGGACAACATGAACACTATCGCCCACTTCCTGCAGACCATGGGTGAACGCGCCGGAGTGAATGTGCAAGCCCTCATGGAGAATCCGGCCCTGCGAGCCAATCCGGATTTTGCCCGGCTCATGCTTGAGGCTGCCAGCCTGATGGATGAAGCCCCGCTGCACACCGGCCAGCAAAGCGACGGCAAGCGCGAGGCTCACCGCATTGCGCACGACCCCACGCACCCGCTGCACGAGGCTTACATGCATACAAGCCACCCGCAGCACCGCTACGCAAACGAACAGTACGACCGCCTGGCTTTCGGTAAATAATCCAGCGTCAGGGGCATCCGCTCATTAATAAAGAGAAAATCCCTCCGGTTTCCAGAAGAAGCCGGAGGGATTCTTGTTACGCATTCCAGACACAGGAAAATTTATCTGCGGTGCCCGCCTCTCGAACGATGCCCCCCACCGCGGGAAGCACGACCACCACTCCCGATATGCGATGCACGGCCGGAGGGACGCACCATGCCACCGGGACTCCGATGCCCCATACCCGGCGTCCGGGGACGATGTGCCGTGGGTTTGCCCAGCTGCGGGCGCGATGTATTGCTCCCCGGGCGGTTGCCCAGATGCGGGCGCGGCGTATTGCTCCCCGGGCGGTTGCCCAGATGCGGGCGCGGCGTATTGCTCCCCGGGCGGTTACCCAGCTGCGGGCGCGGCGTATTGCTCCCCGGGCGGTTGCCCAGATGCGGGCGCGGCGTATTGCTCCCCGGGCGGTTGCCCAGATGGGGTTTGTGCCCGCCGCCCGGTCTGTGCACCACGGGTGAGGAATGATGCGGGTGATGCCCCAGATGGGGGCGGTTGCCCGGGAAATGCCCAGCCGGATAACGATGCGGCACTCTCACACGATGCACATGACGAGGATAATGCCAGTGACCACAATACCACGAAGCCGGTCCCCAGTCGGGCACCAGGCAGGCCGCCGTGATGGCCGCTATCGAGAAAATCGCCACGCCCGCAGGCGTATAGCCATACACAGGCCGCCCGTATGAGTAGCCGTATATGGGGAAACCGTTCACATCGTAGCTGGCGTTAGTCCATGATACAGAAGTATTCCAACCGTGGCCACCCACCCCCACAGATGCACTGGTGTACATGGGGTAATCATAAACCGCACAGGAGTTCAGCAACAAGGCAGCTACCGCTATCATGCCTATGTATTTCAGTTTCGTTTTCATGGTGACACTCAGCCTATTTACCAATACAGCGCAGATAAACAACGGATTTATTTCCATTTTTCGATTTTTCTCCAATTACTTTAGCCTTGACTCCGGGCGCTGCACATTTTAGCATACTGAAGCCAAGGTTCTATGACTGCCAAGCCACCTTACTTCAGCGTTGTCATTCCCGCATACAAGTGTGCCGATTTCATTCAGCGCACCCTGCAGAGCGTGTATACTCAGACGGAGCCGGATTTTGAAATCATTGTGGTCAACGATGGCTCTCCGGATAATCTGGCAGAGGTACTTCAACACGAAACAGACCCCAGACTACGCATCATCACCCAGGATAATGGAGGAGAATGCGCTGCACGCAATCGCGGTGTCCGCGAAGCAAAGGGACAATTCATCGCTTTTCTTGATGGGGATGATGCCTGGTTGCCCAATCACCTGGCAACTGCAAGAACCTTCTTTGAAAAATTTCCGGATTTCGATTGGTACTCCACCAGACCCGAGCGGGTATCCGACATTTCTTCGGCCTGTTTAACAGAAAAAAGCGATTTCAGAGAGGAATTCTGGGCTGTAAACTGGTTTGCCGAAGGCGATTCACAAACATCCTCGTCCTCGGCAGTTATCAGACGTGCCGCCATTGAAGGTCGCGATTTATTTCCCCGGGGAGTGAAAATGTTCGGAGACGGAATTGGCTGGGCAAGATTCGCCACGGGGCACCGTATGATGGGCACGTGTTACAGCACAACAGCCTTGTACCGCATCTGGGGGGGCTCCGCAACAGATACCTTCCTGGCCAATTCCACCGGCTCCAGGAGCGGTGCAGCCCTGGATGCTTTCCTGATTCATCAGGAAATGGCTGCCGCCCCAGACTGCCCTGAAGAAGCAAAGCTCTTTTACCGGCGTGCTTCCCTCTACAACTGGTGGATTCGTTCCCGGAACACATCCCTGAAGCACTGGCTGCATGAAATCCACCAAAGACGCCATGTGACAGGGGCATTTCTGACATTATGGCTGAAATTCTGTGCGCATTTCAGTCACTTTTTCGCGCTTTCCATGGGTAAAATTGTGCGTCTGCAATTCAACGCCGTTGAACGCAGAATGGCTCAGATTGCTGAGAAAGACAGGCGGAAGCTTTCCGATTAAGTCTCCTTTCCCATTTTATTCCCGCACAATTTTAAACAAAAGGCGTAGTTTTGCTTGACGCCGCGCCCAAATTGTGTAAAATAGCGCACCGCTTTATTTTTTAACGTCACCTAGAACATCTTATGTCCCGTATCTGCAATATCACATTTGCCATGCCGCACAAGGGCCGCCGCATTCATCGTTCCGGTCTTGCCAAGAAGAAGGGCGGTATCGGTCGTCACGTCACCAAAGTGGTGAACCGCACTGTTTATCCGAACCTCCAGGAGAAGCGCATCTGGGTGCCCGAGCTCAACGGTGGTAAGGGTGGCTACCTGCGCATGAAGCTTTCCTGCAAGGCTCTCCGTACCATCTCCAAGAACGGCGCCTACAACACGCTCAAGAAGGCTGGGATTCTTTACTAAAATCCTGCAGTTTTTTTGAACGGAGCGGCTACCTCCTGCGTCTACAATCAAAATCAGGACCGGAGGTGCCGCGCAGCGGTTCAGAAACGAACGCGGACACCAGCAGCGAGAAATCTCTGCCCTCAGCTTTTATACAAAACTTACACAAAATGACTCCGCAACAGACCAAGATCGCGCTTCGTATCAATGATGACAACCTCAACCACCACCTGTGGAACAACCGCGGTGTGTGGTGGTGCCACGTGACGGTGCACAAGCCGGATGCAACGGCTGAGCGCCTCCGCTTCTCCCTCAAGACCCGCAACATCGAGAGGGCACGTCGTCTCCGCGACCGAATCTTCGAGGATATCCAGCGCCATTTCGGCATTGCAGCCTGAGCCTCATCATCAATTCCAGCTTTCCTGCCCCGGTGGTTTCAACCATCGGGGCTTTTTTTGTCTGATCAAAGCTCGGCTCTTGACTTCTGGGGTGAGGATGCTATGCTCAAGGTCAAGCACCATGAGCACCCGCCACCTCAAAATTGCCACCTGCACACCGGTGGCCTTTCACGCAAACACGTACTTTTACACGCGTGATACCGGTCTGATATGCAAGGAACTGCAGGCTCTGGGGCATGAATGCCGCGTGATTATGCCCCTGCCCGCTCACGAGGATGACCTTGCAGTGAAAGAATTGCTGCGCGTGCCGCGTGTGCAGCTGAGTTCGACCACCTGGTGGAAAGCACAGGGTCTGGATGCCGTGATGCTCTACTCCTGGGGTGATCCGCGGTATACAGGAATCGCACGCGCCATTCGCAAGGCAGGCATCCGCCTGATGATTCATTTTGACTCCAGCGGTGAGCTTCATGAGCACCTGACGCGCCCGGGGAATAAAGCCATCAACCGGGCAAAGGATATCCTCATCAACCTGCTGCGCAGCAAGCACCTGAGCTATGCAGACTGCATCACCACCTCCCTGCCCTGCATTGAGAAACTGCGCAGCGACTCATACTACGGCAAGCGCATTGCGAACAAATGCCGCAAGTTTCCCACGCCGGTCAATTCCTGTTTCCGCTACGATGGCAGCAGGAAGGAGGCACGCATCATCTGCGCCGGAAACTGGGAAAACCCGCTCAAGCGGGTGAGTATGCTCACGCAGACACTGGAAAGTGTACTTGCCAGCGACCCGGTAGTCCAGGTGGACATCTGCGGCCCGGTTACCCCAGCCATTCAGACCTGGAGGGAAGCCCTGCCGCCCGCCAGCAGCCAGCGCGTGCTGCTGCACGGATTCTGTGCGCCCGAGCAACTCAGCCGGCTCTACCAGCGTGCCAGTATCTCGCTATGCACTTCGGAAAGCGAAGGCTCACACGCCGCCTCAGCCGAGGCTCTCTGCTGCGGCTGCAGCGTGGTCTGCCCACCCCGCCACTACCTGAGCGTGGTGCAGTGGTATGCAAGCAACGCCTCCGGCACAGTGGCAGCCGAGGACACGCCGGAGCAACTTTGCCGCGCCCTGCAAGCGGAGCTGAACAACTGGCTGCATGGCGCCCGCAATGCCGGAGAAATAGCCGCCACATGGCAGCCGTGTTTCCAAGTATGCCAGCTTGCCGAATGGCTGCGCTGATGCTGCGAATCTGAATCCCCAATCAAAAATGCCCGGCATTGCACATAGCAATGCCGGGCATGAAGCTTATAGCCGAAGGGGCACTTTAGTCATCAGAGCCCACGGAGAGGGCATCGTCAGGCAGGGGCATTTCCTCGTCATCGTAGTAGGTGGCGCGGGGAATGGGCGTAGCGCCTTCTGCCGGTTCCACCACGATGTTGCGGTACTTGCCGAAGCCCGTACCAGCGGGGATGAGGTGACCCAGAATGACGTTCTCCTTGAAGCCTTCGAGCATATCCACCTTGCCCAGCGTGGCAGCCTCGGTCAGCACACGCGTGGTGTCCTGGAAGGAAGCGGCGGAGATGAAGGAATCGGTCTTGAGGGAGGCCTTGGTGATACCCAGCAGGATGGGCTCGCTGTCGGCGGGGCGGCCGTGCTGCTCCACGGTCTCCTTATTGATGCGGGAGAGGGTGGTGCGGTCCACCTCATCGCCCCAGAGCAGGCCGGTATCGCCCGGGTCCTTCACGCGCACCTTGCGCAGCATCTGGGAAACAATGATTTCGACGTGCTTGTCATTGATTTCCACACCCTGCACGCGGTACACCTGCTGCACCTTGTTCACGAGGTGCTCCTGGAGAGCTTCCTTGCCGCAGATGCGCAGAATCTCATCAGAAGCTTCCGAACCGTCGGACAGCGGCTCACCGGCGCGGACGTAGTCGCCGTCGTGCACGATGATATGGCGATCCATGGGCACGAGGTGCTTGCAGGAGATGGTACCTTCGTTCTCATCGCGCTCCTCCAGCTTGGCAGAGCGGCGGCGGCGCTTGGTGGCGGCCTCGCGAGCCTCGGCATCGCGATAGATAGTCACCACCTTCTTACCGCGAATCATGGCATCATCGATGGCCACGATACCGTCCATCTCGGCCAGCGTGCAGGTATCCTTCGGGCGGCGAGCTTCAAAGAGCTCGGCCACGCGGGGAAGACCACCGGTAATATCGTTCGTCTTCTGCACCTTGCGGGGCGTCTTGGC
>JAFVQN010000140.1 GCA_017504805.1 Akkermansia sp.
AAGGATAACAACCCGCGTGGTACCCGTATCTTCGGGCCGGTGGCTCGCGAGCTTCGTGAAAAAGGCTTCATGAAGATCGTGTCCCTCGCTCCCGAGGTGCTGTAAGGCGGAAGGGTATTTGTTGAAGTTTATCACTTCCACCAGACCTTACACAGAACCCCGGCAGTTTCCCTGGTGGAAGCTGCCGGGTTCTTTGTTTCTGCTGTTACGCAGTTACCCGTTAAAGTAACTTTTTGACATGGGCGCCCGCAGGGGATAGAATGCAGACATGCCATCCCTGCGTTCATATCTCCTGCTGGCGGTGTCGTTTTTCTTGCTGGGGTGCAGCCAGACCCTGGTGCCGGCGCCGCGCCTGCCTGTGCTTTCTCAGCAGCAGGGGGATGCTGCTTTGCTCACCCGGCTCCATGCAGACTGGCAGGTGCTTGGCCAGAGGTCTGCTGATGCCGGTGAGCGCGAGGCTGCCTTGAAGCGCTACAATGCCGGCCTGCTGCTGCTGATTCAGCGGCTGCGTTATGATTATTCGCGGTATCGTGATTCAAATCGTTACGACGGGCTCTCTGTGGTGCATCACATGAGTGCCTCCGGCAAGAAGCTCATCATGCTCTATGATGATATCGTGCCTGCGGCAGAGGTACCCCTGGTGGATCTGCAGGAGCGCTATACCACCCCCGGTATCGGTGTGGCTCTGGTGGGTATTATCCCGCCGGAGAAGGTCCAGAATGCCGATGGCATGTTCAACATTGCCACGCGTGGCAGCGTGAGCGCCCTTACGGCCGTGCTCAGCTTCAACCGCGAGGGGAGCCCCGTGTTGCAGCTTATCCCCCGCCAGCAGCAGGATGATGTTCGCGTGGGATGCAGAACCTATCCCCTCGCGGCGGACTGGAGTGCTCTGCTGGAGGTGTACTGGCATATCACACGCGTGAAGGATGACCGTGTCCTCGGGCTGTTCCGTCCCCAGAAGCTGCGCAGCACTACCGGGCTTTCCAGCCTCACTCCTTATGACCCGGATAAGATCCCGGTCATTCTGACTCATGGCCTCCTCTCGTCTGCCGGCACTTTTGATAAACTGGTCAACCGTCTTATCGGTGACCCTCGCATCCGGGAGACATACCAGTTCTGGTATTTCAATTACCCCACCGGGGTGGCATGGACTGTTTCAGCTCGTGCCTATCGCGAATCACTGAGTGCCCTGCGCCAGCAGGTAGACCCGCTTCACCGGAATCGGAATTGGGACAACATGGTCGTGGTTGGTCACTCCATGGGTGGGCTTATCACGCATTACAGCCAGTGCCTGGAGCCCTGGGAACTACTCCGCGTCACAGATATTCCCCATGTGGATCGCTACCTCAGCCCGGAATACATCGATAAGCCCTTTCCCGTTCCTCAGCTCAACCCGCTGCGGCAGGATTACTTCTTCCGGCCTGTAGAGGCCGGGCTGGTCGTCTACATGGCCACACCCCACCGTGGTGCTCCCGTGGCCCGCTACCGTTTGGCGGCCTTCATCTCCAAACTAGTCACCCTGCCGCAGACTCTCCTGCGCGAGGCTTACAATATTGCCACCCTTCAGGACGATATGCTGCTGCTCAACCCGCAGGAGGCCTACCAGTGGTTTACCAGCATAGGGCAGTTAAAGCCGGACAGTTATTCCATCCGCGGCTTGCAGGGGCTCAGGGTACGCGATGTGCCCACTCATTCCATTATCGGTGACCGTGGGGAGAATACCTGCCCCAGATGCTCGGACGGCGTGGTGCCGTACTGGTCCAGCCATATCGCATGGGGCACTGAAACCATCGTCCCCTATGACCATTCCGTGCAGGATTGCCCGGAATCTGCCGAGGATATGAAGCGACTCCTGTATGCCTATGCTCTCAGGCTTCCAGCTGCGCGTAAGCAGCGCGCTCTTCTGCGCTGTACGGAGCAGGTGAACCATCGTGGTGCCGCCGTGAGGAAATAGCTTTGACTGTGGCGCAAAGTCCGCTCGGTCCTTCGATTTCAAAAATCCAGCAAACTGAGCTTGAGCCGATTCTGGTGATGTAGCAGTGTACTGCCACCTCGTCAAAGAAATGCAGTGGTGCGGTGTAGTCTGCCTCCACATGGACGCGGGGATAAAGGTAACCATCGCGGGTGACTATACGCCCGAGCGAGGCTAGTGCATGCGTTTCGGCCTCCTCTGCCAGCCGGAAGTAATTGGCAAAATAGACCACTCCGGCAGCGTCGGTTTCGTGAAAGGCAATACGGCGTTTGTAGATAAAGGCAGGCATGGTGTTTAGTCAATTAAAAAGTGCGCCCCAGTCCGTACCCATGCGGCGGCGGTTCTCATCGGCCACCGCATCCCAGCCAGCTTCCTGAATTTCGGAGATGATGATGGAATTGTCCTCATCGTTGGTGCGGATGTAGAGCACGCAGATCTGGCGGCCATTGGTAACCGTAAGGAAGCGGGTGCGGTTCTCGTGCATGCTGTTGACAGAAGCCAGCTTGATGGGGCGTTCATCGCGCAGCCACCGGCGGTAGGTACCGGTAATCTGGTCGATGCCCAGCCATTTTTCAGCCTCCTCCCGCTGCATGCCGGCCAGGCTTTCATGGTCAGAGATGTATTTCATGACTCTGGCGGCGGCATGCACTGCAGCATTCGTGGCCAGAATCTGCCCCTGGGGTGTGACCCTGTGTTGCAGCATGATGGCCTTGTCGCGCTGCAGAGCCTCTTCGGTTGTGGGCTGGGGGTAGAGGAAGAACCACAGGGCGAGCAGAACCACCCCCGCCGCCACGGCGGCATTGGCTATGCGGCTGCGCAGCATCAGCCTCTGCATAATCAGCCTGAAGCGCAGAGCTGCGCGCGCATCCCCCGCCTTGAAGCGAAAGCGCGGAGCCGCGGCTTTTTCTTCTGCCGCTATTTCCTTCACCGTGCGCGCCGTGGCTGGATTCAGAACTGTGGCTGATACAAAACCGACCTCCAGTTGTTCCTGCAAATCCTCAGGAGGGAACATGTAGGTGAGCAGTACCTTGCGGAAGGCCAGACTCACCAGCAGGAAGACTGAGTAGTCTGCCAGTCCTTCATAAAGCATGCCCCCCTGGTAAGTGAAAGTGGGCTCCACTAGTTCCGGACGCGTAGAGGCCAGCACCGGGTACGCTGCCAGTGCGGCAATCAGCACCAGTCCCAGGGAGGAGAACCAAACCAGGTTGCGCCGCGAGCCACAGCCGCTCACCAGCTCCAGGTACAGAACCGGCAGCACCCACATAAAAGGCTTCAGGGCGTACCAGTGTATCCCCTCCATCTCCTCCAGTGCAGGGTTTGGTGGTATCACTGCATCCGGGTACGAAAACATGTACAGTAGCGCTGCCGCGCCCGGCAGACAGAGCAGGAATCGCAGTATTATGAAGACATTGTTCATCATCAGTGTGCTTATCTTAAGCTGCCATCCGTTCACTGTCAAGCGCCCGGTTTGTTCACTCTGTTTCGGTGCTCTTGAGCTCGGCGCCGATGAGTCCCTGCCTGCAGGCTACATGCAGCAGGCGTTCCTCCACGTCCGGTGAAGGAATCATGCAGCTGTGTGGCAAATCCGCTGTGAGCAGCTCCAGGGCGCAGGCATTGTGCAGGGCCATGGTGGTTTCCATGTAGCGCATGGCGGTGGGTTCCTCCAGCAGGAAGTTCAGCGGTTTTTTGCGGTTCAGAACGCGCCACTCGGGGATACCTGCGCCGTATTCGTCCTCCACTCCCAGATTGGCCAGCAGCACGGGGGAGGGGATGATGAGCTCAGGGCGCAGCACGTGTCTCAGGGCGGCTATGCGGCCCGTCACCGTCACAGTACACCAGGATTTCAGGATGGCAGCGTTAAGGGCGTCCGCATCGGCTGCATCAACAAAGTGAACCCCGTCCGGAAGCCGCCCGCTCATGTCTGCAATGTCAGCCACGCTCACGCACATGCCTTCTTTCTGCGCCTGGTAAAGCACGCCACGACCCACTTTTCCATAACCGATGATGAGGAGGCGCTCGCCCTTCAGTGCCGTATGCCCCAGCTGCTTCAGGGCTCGGAAAAAGCCCTCGCCTGTGCCCAGCACTGTCTCAATGCGCTTGATGCGCCCGGAATCCGCCAGAATCACCGGATGGTGAGGGTGTACATAGCGGTGTACGCCGGTGCGGGTCAGCTCCGCAGCCCCCAGCCGCGGGTGCAGTTCGCAGAACTGGCCGGAGCAATCCAGCAGAATATCGAAATCATCCATGCCGCGCGGGGCCCGGTGAATCCCGAACTCCTCCAGCTGGTGCATGGTGGCGGAATCAGAAGGCATCCCAGGCCGTGCCGGCACCCACACCTCTGCCCCGGCGGCGAGCAGCGCCATGTATTTGCCCAGCGTGTTGCGGAAAATCGGCGTGCCATCCAGCACGCGCAGCCCCTCCAGCGGGAGGGTTTTGCTCCATTCCTCGGCCTGCCATCGCAGGGCAGGCCACTCCTCAGGGCTGTAGAACTGCTCCAGATACTTGCGAATCTTCTCTGCTTGCGCATTCATCCTGAGCCCAGTCTACTCCCATACCCGGCAAATGCAAGAAAAAACGCGCCTTCCCCATGCAGGAAAGGCGCGTTATCTTATCAATTGTCAATCGTCGATAGTCAATCGTCAATCGCTTACTTGATTCGGTCGTTCTCGCCGGTACCCCAGGAGGGCTTGAAGTCCGGGATGCGGTGGCCGCTGCCGGGGCAGTCGGCGGGTACCCGGTACTGCTCACGCGTCTTGTGGTAAGTCTCCGTGAGTTGCTTCATGACTTCGGCGTAGGCCGGATCCTGGGAGACGTTCTTCATCTGGGCCGGATCCTTCTCGTTGTCGATAAGCAGCCATTCGTTTTCAGGCTTGCGCACTCCCGTGCGGCG
>JAFVQN010000141.1 GCA_017504805.1 Akkermansia sp.
CACAGCGCCGAGCACCCCGTGTTCAACCGCTCCGTGGGTCTGCGCGACTCCTGGGCCAAGATGAACAAGTAAGCACCCCCTCATGAAGCACATCGAATTCACCGCCACCAACGGCACTTTCGATATCAACGATTTCATCAATCGCTGCGATGCCGCCACCATGGGCGAGGAGCTTCCCCCGGCGCCTGCTCCGGAGCCGGAAAAGGAGGCATTGCCCCCCTGCTCCGTACCCGTGGCAGATGGTACAGACCCCATCGTATACTCCCCGCTGGAGGAGGTGATTGAGGATTTGCGCATGGGCAAGCTCATCCTCATGACGGATGACCCCCACCGTGAGAATGAAGTGGACCTCGTCTGCGCCGGTCAGTTTGCCACGCCGCAGAATATTAACTTCATCGCCACGCATGCCCGCGGTCTCATCTGCGTGCCCATGGCTCATGAACGCGTGGACTCCCTGGGGCTGCCCATGCAGGCCCAGCACAACACCGAAAAACACCACACAGCCTTCACCGTGAGCGTGGATGCCAAGGAGGGTATCACCACCGGCATCAGCGCATTCGAGCGCTCCATCACCACCATCAAGCTGGCCGATCCGCGCTGCACGCTGGATGACTTTGTGCAGCCCGGACACTGCTTCCCGCTGCGCGCTGTGGAGGGCGGGGTCATCCGCCGCGCCGGCCACACCGAAGGCACGGTGGACCTCCTGCGTATTGCCGGCATGGAACCGGTGGGCGTGTGCTGCGAAATCATGAAGGACGACGGCACCATGGCCCGCCTGGGCGAAATGGGCTCATTCCAGAAAAAATACGGGCTGAAAGCCTGTTCCCTGGCACAGATTATCGAGCACCGCCAGCACACGGAAAAACTCGTCATCCGCGAGGAAGTGGTGAAACTGCCCACCGATTTCGGCGATTTTGACTGCTACTCCTACCACTCGAAGGTGGACGGCAAGACCCACCTGGCCCTGGTGCGTGGCGAAATTGACCCGGAAAAGCCCATTCTCTGCCGCGTGCACAGCGAATGCCTCACCGGCGATGTCTTCGCCAGCCGCCGCTGTGATTGCGGCAGCCAGCTGCACGCCGCCATGCGCCGCGTGGCGCAGGAGGGCGGCGTCATCCTCTACCTCCGGCAGGAAGGCCGCGGTATCGGCCTCTCCGCCAAGCTGCATGCCTACAAGCTCCAGGAACAGGGCTACGACACCGTGGATGCCAATATCAAGCTCGGTTTCGCCCCCGACCTGCGCGATTACGGCGTGGGCGCCCAGATCCTGCGCGATCTCGGCGTGCGGCACCTGCGCCTTCTCACCAATAACCCGCTGAAGATTCAGGGACTCTCCGGTCACGGGCTCGATGTGGTGGAACATGTCGCAATCTCCATCCCCGGCCACGCGGATAACCAGCATTACCTCGATATGAAGCGGGACCGCATGGGACATATGATTTAACACGGCTTCAGGGTGGGGTGCGGCAACTCGCGCCCCGCTTTCCCGTGCTGACACATTTATGGCACAGATGATTATTCCGTGAATGGAAAATCTGCGGTAGAATGAGCAAAAGTACCTTCAGTCCCTTATGTCTGATCCTGAAAAACAACCCAACAAAATACCCACGCCCGGTGGCTCACCCAACTGGGGCGTCATGATTCTGATGACCGTCATTGCGGGCATTCTGATGGTCGCCTTCGTATTTGACGGCGCGCTGGCTTCTCCCGGGCGCACGATATCCCTTGATCAATTCCGGCAGGACTACAAGGCCGGCAAAGTCGTGCTGAACCAGCCCAAGGAATTCCCCATAGATGTGACTCTGAACGCCTCGTCTACGGAAGGCGTTATTTCTGCTTTCGAATACCGCACCGTTCCGAATCACCCGAAACAGCATTTCTATATGTACTTCTCGGATTCTGAAGGAATCCGCGACTTGTGCAACAGCCTTGGTATCACTACCAGGATTGTCGATGGAACCGTTCAGCTGCAGGGTGACAAAATCACGACCGAGCAATTTGCCCGTCTGGGAGCCGAAGGCCGGATTATTTCCACTGACAACAGCCCGGTTATCTATGAAATGCCCGGCAAGAACATTATCGTCGGTGAATACCGTCTGCCAGCCACAGCCAAAGTCACGCTGAAGGAGCTGGAACCCGTGCGCGTGGAGTTCAACCCGACTTTCCAGGGCTCGCAGGTCCGAGACCTGCTGGGTAATCAGGTAAAATATACGGTTGAGAGTAATACCTGGAGCATGTTCCTGATGAACGTGCTGCCCTTTGCCATCGTCCTGCTGCTGATTTTCTTCTTCTTCCGAGTCCAGGGCGGTGGCCCCGGTGGCGCCATGAAGTTCGCCCGCAGCCGCGCCCGCCTGCTCGACCCCAGCCAGAACAAGGTCACCTTCAAGGATGTGGCAGGTATCTCCGAAGCCAAGGAAGAAGTGTGGGAAATCGTGGAGTTCCTGCGCAACCCGAAGAAATTCCGCAATCTGGGTGGCACTATTCCCAAGGGCGTGCTCATGGTAGGACCTCCAGGCACGGGCAAGACCCTGCTGGCCCGCGCCATTGCCGGCGAGGCGGGCGTTCCTTTCTACACCATCTCCGGTTCTGACTTCGTGGAAATGTTCGTGGGTGTGGGTGCCAGCCGCGTGCGCGATATGTTTGCCGAGGCCAAGAAGCACAACCCCTGCCTCATCTTCATTGATGAAATTGACGCTGTGGGCCGCCACCGTGGCCATGGCGTAGGCGGTGGCCACGATGAACGCGAGCAGACGCTCAATGCCCTGCTGGTGGAAATGGACGGCTTCACTGCTAATGAGAACGTCATCGTCATAGCCGCCACCAACCGCGTAGATGTGCTGGACCCCGCCCTGCTGCGCCCCGGTCGCTTTGACCGCCAGGTAACCGTGAACCTGCCGGATGCCGCGGGTCGCGAGCAGATTCTCCGCGTGCATGCCCGCAAGGTGAAGCTCGCCCCCGATGTGGACCTGGGGCCGATTGCCCGCGCCACCACCGGTTTCTCCGGCGCAGAGCTGGCTAACCTCGTGAACGAAGCTGCCCTCATTGCAGCCCGTCACAACAAACCCACTGTGGACCAGACCGACCTGGAGGAAGCCCGC
>JAFVQN010000142.1 GCA_017504805.1 Akkermansia sp.
ATTCCCTGCCCTTCCCCCTGATCCATTGTTCGAAGTGGCGGAGGGCTTCGCCGCGGTGGGAGATGGCGTTTTTCTCCTCGGGGGGGAGTTCGGCCATGGTGCAGGTGTAGCCGGCGGGGATGAAGAGGGGGTCGTAGCCGAAGCCGCCTGTGCCGCGGGGGTTGAGGGTGATGCTGCCTTCGACGGTGCCGATGAAGGAGGCGAGTTCCCTGCCCCCTTTCGCCACAGAGATGGCGCAGACATAGCGGGCGGTGAAGGGCTGGTCGGTGGCGGGGAGGGCGGCGAGCTCTGCGAGCATTTTGCGGTTGTTGGCGGTGTCGTCGCCGTGGGTGCCGGCGTAGCGGGCGGAGTAGACGCCGGGCATGCCGCCGAGGGCATCGACGCAGATGCCGCTGTCGTCTGACACGACGAGGCCGGGGAAGATGGCGGAGATGCTTTCGGCTTTGATGGCGGCATTGGCGGCGAAGGTGGTGCCGGTTTCCTCAGGGTCAGGGGCGCCGGGGAGGTCGGCCAGGGTGCGGAGTTCGTACTGCGGGGGGAGGATGCGGGCGAATTCACGCGCCTTGTGCGCGTTGCGCGTGGCGATGAGGAGGGGGATGCGGGCGGTCATGTGCGTTTTTACTGGGAGAGGTTGGAGTCTTTCTTGTGGAAGACGCGGGTGAAGAAGAGGTAGATGACGAGGTAGGAGAGGAGGGCGCAGAAGATGTCTGCCACCATCTGGGAGAGCCAGATGCCTTCCCCGCCCCGCCAGAGGGGGAGCAGGAGCAGGCAGGGGACGAGCACGAGGAACTGGCGCGAGATGTTCAGAAAGACGCTCATAATCGGCCGGCCGATGCTCTGGAAGAAGTTGCCGATGATGATCTGGGTGCCGACAAGGGGGAAGGCCAGCCCCATGATGCGCAGGCCATGGGTGGCCAGGGTGATGAGCTGGGTGGAGTTGGTATCTTCTTCCTTGACGAAGGCGCGCACCACGGCCTCCGGGTAGAGCTGGATGCCGACCCAGCAGAGCAGGGTGAGCAGGAAGGCGGTGGTGACGGCGTAGCGGAAGACGCGCCGCACGCGGCTGTAGTAGCCGATGCCGAGGTTGTAGCCGGCGATGGGCTGGAGCCCTTGGGCGATGCCGACGATGACCATGGCGATGCCGAGCAGGACGCGGTTGACGATGCTGAAGGCGCCCACGCCCATGGGGCCTTCGTAGCGCAGGAACTGGGTGTTGAAGATGATGACGACGAGGCAGCCGCAGAGGTTCATGAGGCAGGGCGGCAGGCCAAGCAGGCAGATGCGCCGCATGATGGGGCCGCAGAGTTTCCACATGTGGCCGCGGAAGTGAATGACGCTGCGGCGGTTGAGGAAGTGCACCATGACCCAGAGCATGCCCACGGCCTGCCCGGCGGTGGTGGCCAGGGCGGCGCCGGTCATGCCCCACTCCAGCTCCCAGATGAAGAGGTGCGCGCAGGCGATGTTGACCACCATGGAGATGAGCAGGCTGTACATGGCCTTGTACGGGTAGCCGCTGGCGCGCATCACGTGGTTCAGGTTCATGAACGAGAAGGTGAGCGGGCAGGTGAGCATGAGCACCAGCATGAAATCCCGCGCCGGGCCTATGGTGTTCTCATCTGCCCCGAAGAGGTAGAGAATCTCATCCATCCACGGCAGGGGCAGCCAGCCGAAGAGTACCCCCAGCGCAAACCCCATGATGGTGCAGTGCCCCAGCACGCGGAAGGCCCGCGGAAAGTCCTGCTGCCCCAGGGTGATGGAGGTGGTGGCCGCCCCACCCAGACCCACCAGGGTACCCAGCGCTACCAGCAGGTTCATGATGGGGAAGAGCAGCCCCATGCCGGTGATGGCATAGGCCCCGCAGCACTGGCCGATGTAGATGGAATCCACAATGTTGTAGAACGACATGGCCGCCATGCCTACGATGGCCGGCAGTGAGTACTCCGCCAGCAGTCGCCCCATGGGCTTCTGCTCCAAATCTACGAGTTTCTGGTCTTTCTCCATGGCTCTGCTGCCCCCGAATTTACTCCTCCGCCGGCAAAGAGTCAAGGGAGAATGAACAGTGAATAGTGAAAAATTCAGGCAGCCGCAGGCCGGGTGGATTGACAATTGACGATTGACGATTGACAAATTGAAAGTTAGCGGCTTACGCCGATAGAATCACCAACGCATGCTTACTGCCGATGGCGAGGCGGGTGATACCCTGCTACGAATGTTCTCACAGAACACTTTGCCCTTATATCGTTCAGGGCTATTTTCCCATAATCTTTGGGACACGTGGGGGGGCAATCGCGAATTGCCTGCATTTCCGGCTTGACTTCCGTGTGATAGTTTGTATTAAGTTATGGGCAGAACGCCTCCGCCCGCCCGCCTTTCACAAAGGGTTTCACTATTCATTATTCACTCTTCACTGTCCATGGTTTTATCTCTCAAGACGTTGCTTTGTGTGGGCTGCGGGTGTTTCCTGGGCGGGGTTCTGCGGTATCTGACGAGTTATTTCATCTGCACGCGTTGGGGAATCACGGCCACGGATATGCCGTGGCACACGCTGATTATCAATTTCTGCGGATGTTTGTTCATGGGCTTGTTCTGCGGGCTGGCCACGGCGGGGTGCATGGAATCGCCCAACCTGCGGCTGGCGCTCACGGCCGGTCTGTGCGGTGGCTATTCAACCCTGGCGGCTTTTGCGTTCGAGAATACGATGCTGCTGCGCAGCGGGCATTTCCTGACCAGCGGGGGCTACATGCTCGCGACTCTGCTGGGCAGCCTGCTCTGCTTCATGGCTGGTTACGCCATAAGCGAGTAATTGGGGTTTGACCCGCCATTCTGGCCTGCCTTGGGGCTTCGCGTCTCGCTAATGCTCGCTTGCTACGCCCACACGGATGGCGTAGAAAAACAGCGTATCAGGTGACCTGATACGCTTTTTTACGAAGCCTGGAGCATAGCGGATTCGAACCGCTGACCTTCTC
>JAFVQN010000143.1 GCA_017504805.1 Akkermansia sp.
AGTTGCGTTCGAAGAGGGAGCGGATCTTGCTGCCCACGATTTCGACCGGGTGCTCGGCCAGAGTGGCGCGCTTGGCCAGCAGGTTGGGGGCGCCGGCAGCGGCCTCGGCCAGCCACACGCGGGCGAACTCGCCGCTTTCGATGCGCTTGAGGCTTTCCTTCATCTTCTCCTTGACCTCCGGACCCAGAATCTGCGGGCCGTTGTAGTACTCACCGAATTCTGCGGTGTTGGAGATGACGCCGTTCATGGCCTGGATGCCCTTGTTGTAAATGATGTCCACGATGAGCTTGGCTTCATGCACGCATTCGAAGTAGGCCATTTCGGCGGGGTAGCCGGCTTCGATAAGAGTTTCGAAACCATACTTCATGAGGTCTACCAGACCACCGCAGAGCACGTTCTGCTCGCCGAAGAGGTCTTCGTAGGTCTCCTGCTGCATGGTGCATTCCAGCACGCCGCCGCGGGTCAGACCCTCTGCCTTGGCCATGGCCAGGGCGGTCTGCTGGGCGTTGCCGGTGGGGTTCTGCCACACGGCGATGAGACCAGGGCAGCCGAAGCCTTCCTCGAACACGCGGCGCACCTCGGTGCCCGGGCCCTTCGGAGCCACCATAATCACGTCCACGTCAGCCGGCGGCACGATGGTCTTGAACACATAGGCGAAACCGTGGGAGCAGCACAGCGTCTTGCCGGCAGTCAGGTTAGGCTTGATCTGCGTCTCGTACACCTCACCGTGGTGCTCGTCGGGCAGGAGGATGTGGATGATGTCGGCCTTGGCTGCAGCCTCGGCTACGGGCATCACCTCAAAGCCGTCCTGGGCGGCGGCGTCCCAGCTCTTGCCGGGGCGGATACCAATGATAACGTGCACGCCGCTGTCGCGCATGCAGAGAGCCTGGGCACGGCCCTGGGCACCGTAGCCGATTACAGCCACGGTCTTGCCATTGAGAACGCTCACGTCGGCGTCCTTGTCGTGGAGAATGTTCATCGTTCTAATTCGGGTTGAAATAACGGACAAGAAAATGATGTCCGGAAGTCCGGCCTGAATTGTAACAGCGGAAGTTACTAATGCAAGCCAAATTTGTGTATTCAAGCCGGATATGGGTTATTTTTCTTGCGGTGGCGGTGAAATGTGGTAGAGTAGGGGAGTATGAAGCTTCACCATTCTCTCCGGCGTGCAGCCGGTTTTACTCTGATTGAGCTGTTGGTGGTCATCGCGATCATGGTGACTCTCGCCAGCATCGGCGGCACTGCCATTTATTCCCACATGGGCGCGGGCGATGAGGCCCGCTGCCGCGCTCAGCTGGAGCAGATTGCCCAGCTGGGTTTGAAGTACAGCCAGGATATTTCCCACGCCGGCCTGCTGCCCACCAGCGGTATGGATGACGACGAGGATACCGATACGGTTGACGAAAGCGAAGGCTGGTGGCTTTCCATTGCCCCTGAGCTGGATGCCGTGGTCTACCCCCGCAAGATGGGTGGTAAGATGAAGATTTCCTCCATTTTCCACTGCCCGGCAGATAAGCGCGCCGAGGTCGGCGCCGACAGCACCTTTGCGGCCGATGAGAAGAGCGTCTCCTACGTCTCCTGGACTGATGCGACCGAGGATCCCGAAAATCCGAATTCCTGCATTCGCACCACGGCTAAGCAGCGTCTGGACGCACTGCCCTGGCTTTCCGACGGCAACCCCGTCAAAGGCACCAGCGTGACGGATGTGGCCACCTTCAGGAAGATGGTGATGCCCGCTGCTGAACGCCACGGCGGCAAGGTGATGGTAGCCTATGCCAGCGGCGTGGTGAAAGCCATGGAGGTGGATGAGGATGCCACCGCTGAAGCCCTGTTCAAGAAGTTTGCCCCCGAGCTGGCTGCCAAGGCCCAGAAGGGCAAGAAAGGCAAGAAGGGTCGCAAGGCTGCTGCCGATGATGAGGAATGATTTACCCGCACCGCTCCCGATTGAGCCTGCCTGCCTGCCGCACTTGCAGCAACCGGTGGTGCTCGGGCTGAGCGGGGGGCGCGATTCTGTGGCCCTGCTGCGCCTGCTGGTGCAGCAGGGTTGCTGCGTGCGCGCGCTGCATGTGCACCATGGTATCCGGGCGGCTGAGGCAGATGCCGATGCCGCCTTCTGTGCCCGTCTCTGCGAGCAGCTGGACGTGCCCTTTGAGCTGCAGCGGGTGGATGTGCCGGCACTGGCTCAGGAGCAGGGCGTGTCTCTGGAAACCGCCGGCCGCCATGCCCGCCGCTGGCTCATGGCCGCTGCGGCCCGCCGCTGCCAGGGCTGCACTGTGGCGCTTGCCCACCATGCCGATGACCAGGCCGAGACTGTCCTGTTCCGCCTGGCCCGCGGTGCTGCCGGCATGCGCGGCATGCTGCCGGTACACAAGGCGGGGGGTATCACCTGGTTGCGCCCTATTCTCAACTGGCGCCGGGCGGATATCACCAGCTGGTTGCAGGCTCTGAAACAACCCTGGCGGGATGATTCGACCAATGCTGTGCCCGATGTGGCGCGCAACGCCTTGCGCCTGGAGGCCATACCGGCGCTGAACAAGGCCATGGGACGCGATGTGGTCCCCATTCTGGGGCGCAGTGCGCGTCTGCATGCCGAAACGCTCGAGGCGCTGGAGGCGGCGCTGGAGGCGCTGCCCTCGCTGGATCCGCAGGGGCGCCTGTACCTGCCTTTTGTATGGCAGCAGCCCCAGGTGCTGCAGAAAGCCATTGTACACCGCTATCTCCAGCAGCACGCTGTGGCAGATATCAGCGAGGAACTCGTGCTGGCTATCCTCGCCATCCTCCCGGCAGATGCTCCCGCTTCCCGTGTGAATCTGCCCGGCAACCGCCGCGCCTGCCGCCGCGAACGCCGCCTCATCATCACCAGGGATTATTGATGAGGCAATTAAAGATTGATGTGTTATCCGTATTGGTGGTGACGGATAAATTGGAATTTGACGTTGTCGGAGCACGGGACTTTAGTCCCGAAATCACGGTGCATATAACCGGGACTGAAGTCCCGTGCTTCGAAAAGTTTCCCGACAAATTCCAATTTGTCGTTGAGTCCAAGCAATATTCTTTAATTGCCGGAGCAATAAA
>JAFVQN010000144.1 GCA_017504805.1 Akkermansia sp.
ACCACATCTGCGCACAGTTGTACAGCCCTCCGTGGATACTCCTTGTGAAAAAGCATAAACCGCGCCTATTTTTGTGGATAAAGTGCTGAAAATGTCACCGCCCCTTGACTTTTGCTGTGAAAGTTGCTACACTACACAATACGGATACTGAAAACGATACCGATACCGTTTTCACCGTTAAAATTTTGTCAGAAAGATGCAGGTTGTGGCCCCGCTGCCCACCACGCTGACTGGCCATGCCGCTGTGGTGATGGGTGGCAAGGTATACGTGCAGGGTGGTTCCATTGCCCCCGGCGAGCAGGATGCCGAAGCCCGCATGTGGGTGTATGACCCCGAGGCGGATACCTGGAGCGATGGCGAGCCCATGCCCTGCCGCGGCCGTTTCCTGCAGCAGATGGCCACCATCGGCCATACTATCTATGTGCTCGGCGGTATTGGTCTGCAGCCCGGAGACAATGGACGCATGGCCCGCGAGATGCTGACGGATGCCTGGAGCTGGAGTGCCGAGACCGGCTGGCGCCGCCTGGCTCACCTGCCGCACTACTGCGGAGCAGCTCCCACGCCCGCCCCGGTGATTGATGGCCGCATCTACCTGCTGGGTGGCGATGATGCTACAGTGAAGGGGTTCACACCGCAGAACCACCCCGGTTTCCACAACCAGAGCCTTTGCTACTGCCCCGGCAGCGATACCTGGTACGACGCTGGCGAGATTGCCGTGGCACGTGCCGTGCTGCCCTGCGCAGTGTGGAATGGCATGGCGGTTATTGTGAATGGTGAGCAGCGCCCTGGCAAGCGCTCCAACCAGGTCTGGGGAGCCAAGATGTAACCAGCTTTCTGCATTATGTTGAAGAATCTCTTTCTCCTGGCGGCAGTAGCCGCCCTGCCACTGGCGGCCCAGTGCTGCCCCGGTTGCGGGCATCACGCCCAGGCTCCGCTGAAAGTGGAGTCCAAGGCGCTGGCCGAGAGCCCGAAAATCAGCGATTCCGTGGGCCGCGCCGGTATGGTGGCTAGTGTGGTGAAAACCGTGGATGGCGTCCGCATCCTGGCTATCGGCGGTGCGAATTTCCCGAATGCCAGGCCAGGGGCCAAGACCCCGGCAGAGCGTGGTGCCAAGGTGTTCTACGATGAAATCCTGAGCATCAATCCGCTGGATGGCAGCTGCTCTGTGCTGGCGAAACTGCCGTACCCAATCGGCTACGCTGCCCACACCAGCAAGGGGTGCAGCATGGTCATTGCCGGTGGCTGCAACATGGCGGGCCACGTGTCCACCGTGACTCGTATCAAGTCCGATGGAACCACCGAGGTATTGCCCAGCCTCCCCATCACCACCGCATATCCCGCTTTTGTGCAGATGGGCAGCAAGCTCTATGTCTTCGGCGGTCAGGAAAAGGCGGAGTCCGTAACCTGCCTGAGCAACAGTTACGTGCTTGATTTGAAAGACATCGCCGCTGGCTGGAAGGAACTGGCTCCCATGCCGGGTGAAGGCCGCATGCTGGCTGCTGCCGGCGCCTGCCGCAAGGGTAAGATTTACGTGGCCGGTGGTTGCTCGCTGCATCCGGATGCCAAGGGCGCTGCTGAGCGTACCTATCTGAAGAGTACACTCTGCTACGACCCTGCCACCAACACGTGGAGCACTGCTGCCGATATGCCCGAAACCATCGTGGCACCGGCTACGCCCATGCCGGCCATGCGCGGCGGACTGCTGCTGCTCTGTGGTGACCCCGGCAACTTCTACCGCGCCAGCCTGGCCGGCAAGGCTCCCGCCGAGCACCCCGGGCAGAATACCACCATCTACAGTTTTGACCCCTGCAAGAATGCCTGGACAGTGGCCGGGCAGAACAGCATCGGCATAGCCACCGCCCCGGCCGTAAAGGTCATGGGGACGGTCTTCATCATCTCCGGCGAGACTCACCCCGGCGTGCGCACTCCGGTGATTTCCACCATCAATCTCTCCAAATAACAACGAACACACATAACTAATATGCCTGAACCTAATCCCATCCTGACGTTCCTGGCCGACCTCACCCCCTGGGTGGCGCTCGGTATTGCAGTGCTGGCCATCATGGCCGCCTGCAAAAAAGGACTCAAGAAGCCCGCTATCTCTCCGAATGCACCCGTGACCACGCCCGGCAAGTGGGCCTGGATTGCAGTGGCTGTGCTCTGGGTGGTGGTGATGCTGAACTACTTCGACCGCCAGCTGCTGGCTGTGCTCAATAAGTCCATGACCGAAGGTCCGGGTTGCATTGAGATGACGCAGGCCCAGTTCGGCATGGTGACCTCCGCCTTCCTCATTGTGTATGCAGCCCTTTCCCCTGTGGGCGGCTACCTGGCCGACCGCTTCAGCCGTTCTTTCATCATCATGTGCTCCCTTGTGGTGTGGTCTGTGGTGACCTGGATGACTGGTAAGTCCGAATCCTACGAGGAACTCATCTTCTGGCGTGCGGCCATGGGCGTGAGCGAGGCCTTCTACATCCCCGCTGCTCTGGCTCTTATCACCGATTACCACCGCGGTGGTACTCGCTCCCTGGCTACCGGCCTGCACATGAGCGGTATTTATGCCGGGCAGGTGCTGGCCGGTTGCGGTGCCATGATGGCTGGCGACCCCTGCCAGATGGGCTGGCGCCTCACCTTTGAGCTGTTCGGTTTCATCGGTGTGGCCTATGGCCTTATTGTGCTCTTCTTCCTGCGTGACCCGAAGGCCGAGGAAGCTCCGGCCTCTGAGACCGCTGCCGAGACAATTGCTGCACCAGCTGCTCCCGAGTTCACGCTGGGCCAGATGCTCAAGAGTATCTTCACAGGTCGCGGCATGTACCTGCTGCTGCTCATGATTTCCTTCGCCGGCTTTGCCAACTGGTTCCTGCTGGGCTGGTATCCGCGACTGCTGCAGGATATGTTCAATATTTCCGAGGCTGAGGCTGGCCCCCAGGCCACCTTCTGGATTAACATCGCGAAGTACATCTCCGTGCTGGCCTGCGCTGTGATTGCTGACCGCTGGTACCTGCGCAACAAGAATGCCCGCGCCTATGTACCCGGTATTGCTTTCTGCATCGCCGGTCCCTGCGTGCTGCTGGCCATGATTTTCGGTGATGCCATCGGACTGGCTGCCGTGCTGGCCCTGGTTTCCATGCAGGGTGTAGCCCAGGGCTCCATGGATGCCACTCTCATGCCGGTGCTCCGCAGCACCATCGACGAGCGCTTCGCCGCCACGGGCTACGGCCTGCTGAACCTTACCTCCGTGGGCGCTGGTGCTCTGGTGTCCTGGCTGGGAGGCATGCTGAAGGATGCCGGTACTCCGCTCTCTGCGGTGCTGAGCCTGGCTGGTGTGCTCATGATGCTCTGTGGTATCATTCTGTTCCTCCTGCCCAAGAAGGAGAACGCCTGATAGCTTCCTTGTCTTTATCATGCAACGGGCTGTGGTTTATTGCCACGGCCCGTTTTTCTTCATCTCTGAACTTGCACGCATCAAAAAAATCACCCCGTCGCGTCAGTTGCACGACGGGGTGATTGAGTCTTTGCCGATTCTGAAATCAGGCCCATTTGCCCTTGCGGAAGCAGCAGACGCATGCTCCGGCCAGAACGATGAACCCGAATATCCCCAGACTGGTCCACTGGGTGGGGGTGAACCATTCTCCTCGCGTTTTCAGGAACTTGCGCTCCAGTTTGGCAGCCTGTGCTGCAGCCTTGGTAGCGACTTCACCGTGATTGCGGCTCACATCCGGGGTGACGGAGAGGATTTCGACCAGGTCCAGATTGGCCGAAATAGAGCGGAAATCCTTATTTTCGGCTGAGGCCAGGCGGGGCAGGTTGATGACGAGGTCGCCGTTGACATCGTAGCCCATGACGCCGCCGATGCCATTCCAGCCGGCTCCACTGCAGCCGGAGAGGACAATAGTGAGCGTCAGGTACGTTGTGCCGTTCCGGGTGATGGATGCAGGGTGGCTGGCCAGTTTGGCGTAAGTTACGGTTTCACCCCAGCAGTTTCCGTGCCAGTTGCCGGTGATTCCTTCAGGCGTGGCGATGAGTCCCAACTCATGCTTGCTGTCCACCGTGAGCAGTTTGGTGGGTTCTGTCACGTGGGCGGCGGCGTTCAGGTTAATGGTCATGGCCACCGCCGCGGTGGCCGCATTCGCCTTGCGGAAGTGGGAGACATTATAGATGGACAGGCGGGAGTACAGCGCCCCGTGGTCGCCGATAAGCCTGCCCGCCTCGCAGGTCACATTCTCGCGCACGCTGGTGCCCTCCGGATTCGTGAAAAGTGCCGTGCCGGCCAGGGAGGGAATTGCCGCCAGCGTCAGAGCGGACATGAAGAGAAGTCGGTTTCTCATAGTGATATAGCAGATTCTTTTCTAAATCTACCTTATGTTTTTCAATTTTGCAAGCAAGTTTTCAGGTTAATGGTGAAAAATGGAGAGGAATCGGGGCGTGCAAAGAATCGACGAGAATGGAAAGCACTTGACCTTTTGAGCGATAACAGGTAAACTTTCGCGCATGCAGGAGTTGGAAATCATGTCCCCCGCCGGGTCGTTTGAATCCCTGGCTGCGGCGTTGCGTGCCGGGGCGGACAGTGTGTATTTCGGTGTGGGGCTGTATAATATGCGCGCCCGTTCCACGGTGAATTTCACGGTGGAGGATTTGCCGAAGGTGGCCCGCCTGTGCCACGCCTGCGGGGCGAAGGCTTACCTGACCTGCAATGTAATTATCTATGATGAGGAGCTGGAGGGTATGCAGCAGCTGCTCCGCCAGGCGAAGGATGCCGGGGTGGATGCTGTGATTGCCGCTGACCTGTCTGTTATCTCGTATGCTCACAGCATCGGGCTGGAGGTGCATATCTCCGTGCAGGCGAATGTGTGCAACATGGGGGCTGTGCGTTTCTTTGCCGCCTATGCGGATGTGATGGTGCTGGCCCGTGAACTGAAACTCAGCCAGATTCGCCATATCATCGAAGGAATCAAGCGGGAGAATATCACGGGGCCTTCCGGCAAGCAGGTGCGCATCGAGGTGTTTGCTCATGGTGCGCTCTGCATCGGCATTTCCGGCAAGTGCGGCATGAGCCTGGCGGCCTACAATGCCAGCGCCAACCGCGGCCAGTGCTACCAGCTCTGCCGCCGCAAATACCGCGTGACGGATACGGAGACCGGCTTCGAGATGGATATTGATAACCAGTACATCATGTCCCCGAAGGATATCTGCACCATCCGCGTGATAGACCAGCTGGTGGAGGCGGGTGTGTCTGTTTTCAAGCTGGAGGGGCGCGGGCGCTCGGAGGCATACGTCTCCACCGTGACTTCCGTGTACAAGGAGGCGGTGCAGTGCTGCGCCGCTGGTGAGTGGAGCCCGGAGAAGGTGGCGGCGTGGGAAGCCGAACTGCTGCGCGTGTTTAACCGCCAGTTCTGGCACGGTGGTTATTATCTGGGTGAGGAGTGGGAGACCTGGAGCGGCTGCTCCAACAGTCTGGCACTGGAGCAGCGGCAGCATCTGGGCCGTGTGATGCGCTGGTATGCCAAGGCCGGCGTGGCAGAAATCCGCCTGGAGGCCGGCCCTGTTTCGCCGGGGGACAAGATTGAGATAACCGGGGTGACCACGGGCATTGTGCGCGTGACGGTGCCAGAGGTGAGGTGCGATGATGAGGCTGGTGAGACCCGGGTGGTCCAGGTGGCTCCCAAGGGGGCTACGGCTCTTATTGCGGTGCCGCATAAGGTGAGGCACGGCGACAAAGTTTACATAGTAACCCGAAGGAAACTCAAATAGTCGTGAATATCGAACCCCTCTTCTCTGCTGAACAGATAGATGCCGCTCTCCGCAAGATGGCGGCGCAGCTTGTTGAACGCTTTGGTGACGAACGCCCGGTGAAGGTGCTTTCCCTGCTGAACGGGGCTCTGTGGTTCACGGCTGACCTGCTGCGTTATCTGCCGGTGAATTTCATTCTGGAGACCGCCCGCGTATCCAGCTACGGTGCTGCCCGTGAAACAAGCGGCAAGGTGACCTGGAAGACCCCGGTTCCCTATTGCGAGGATATGCGCGTGCTGGTGTTGGACGATGTGCTCGACAGTGGCGTGACGCTCAAAAACGTGAAGGCTGAGCTGCTGCGGCTCGGTGCGGCCGAGGTGGTCACCGCCGTGGCGGTGGATAAGCCGGAGGGTCGCCGCGTGGCATTTGAGGCTGACTACGTGGGCATGGTCGCACCAAATCTGTACCTCGTGGGTTACGGTATGGATGCGGATGGCTCCCTCTACCGCAATCTGCCCTACGTGGGCGTGGTGCGCGATTAATTTTTACTTCGCTCCTCTCATAGTCTGCCCGTTGTCCGGGGTGATGAACTGAGCTGCGGGGATATTGTTTTCTTTCAGTGCCCTGGCCAGGTCATCGAGTGTTTCCTGGTAGCCTTCGTTGGCGAGCTGCCAGGTGCCGAAGTGGCAGGCAATGGCCTGCCGGGCATGCAGCTGGCGGAAGGCTTCCACCGCTTCGGCGGGGGAGATGTGGCCGTTGCGGATCCAGTCCGGCTTGTACGCGCCGATGGGGATGAGGGCCAGATCCGGCGCGCCGAGGCGGGCGTGAATCTGGGTGAAGCAGTCGGAGCGGGCGGAATCGCCTACAAAGTAGATGGAGGGACCGCTGGCGGATTTCAGGTAGAAGCCGCACCAGAGCGAGCGGTTGCGTGTGTAGGTCTTGCGGTAGCGGTTGCTCCAGTGTTTCGCCGGGGTGAGGGTGATACGCAGGTCACCATGCTGCACGCTTTCCCACCAGTCGGCCTCGATGACGCGTACATCTGCGCCGCAGTGGTACTGCAGCAGCCCAGCCAGTCCCAGCGGCACGATGAAGAGTGGATTGTGCTCGGTTGCCAGGCGTTTCAGGGTGGGGGCATCGAAGTGGTCGTAGTGGTCGTGGGAGATCAGGCAGAGGTCAATGCGGGGCAGTTTTTCCCAGTCGATGCCGGCGGGGCGGTGGCGCTTGGGGCCGAATCCCTGCACCGGGCTTGTGTAGTCGCTCCAGATGGGGTCGGTCAGGATGTTGAGCCCGGCGGTGCGGATGAGCAGGGTGGAGTGGTTCACCATGGTTACCTCCCAGACCTGCTCGTCCACCATGGGGGCGAGCTGCGGCTGGTGGGTGTTTTCCTTTACAGTGGGGTAGTCGCCCTTGGCGTGGCGCTCACTGAGCCACTGGAGCAGGTTGCTGGTCTTGTACAGCGTGCCAGGTTCCGGATTGTAGAAGAAGGTGCCGTCGAAATGGTCGGTCTCAGGGCCTTCCCATTCGCCGCCACGGCAAAGCCAGCGGGGCATCAGAAAATCGCCGGCCAGCAGCATGGTGCCCACCGTAGCCAGGAGCAGCGTCGTCAGTGTGAACTTGGTGCGGCGGTTCATGATTCGAAGCGGTGCTGGATGAGGACGTTGAAATGGTCACCTGCGCCGGGAATGGCAATCAGATGGCGGTCTGCGGCGCTGGTCGGATCGGCCAGGTCCTTGAGATAATCGTGCTGGCTCATGTACTGTATGCGGTCGCCTACGCAGTTTTCGGCCAGCTGGCGCAGGTCGGTGAAGTTCACATCGGCGGTCACGTCGCACTTGCCTGCCAGGGCCGGGAGCTCATCGGCGCTGACGAGCTGGTGGGCCTTGTAGCCGCGCAGGGTGCCGGCGGGGCGGCGGTGGTAGAGGGTGTCGTTCATCTCGCCGTAGTCGATGGTGACCAGGGTGCCGCATTTCCAGAGCGGCTGCCAGGCGGCATACCACTTGTGGTAGCTTTCCTGTACCTCCACAATCTGCCCCTCATAGGCCCAGCGGGTGAATACGCTGGATTCCGGCAGCGGGCGTTGCTTCACCGCGCGCACAATCTGCCCGCGGTTCACGGAGAACCCTAGCTCCAGCCAGGCGCCGTCCTGGTACACGAACTGGCGGGCGGGGAAGGCATCCGGCAGCTCGTTGGAGAAGATAAAGGCGCGGCCCCCGGCGTGTTTCAGGGCTTTCTCGATGGTTTCGTACACGCGCACGAAATTGCCGCCCACCATGAGCTGCAAATCGCGCAGCGCCTTGGAGCGGTCCACCATGTAGTAGCGCACCCGCAGGCGGTTGAAGAAGCCGAGCGAGCGGGCCATGCTCACGGCCATATCGCCGTTGCCGCCGCCGATTTCGATGATGGGCAGGCGGCGGTTGAAGGCGCGGCAGCTCTGCTGCCACTGCTGCACCAGGCGGCGGGCCAGCAGGTCGCTCATGGTGGCGGTGGTGGAGAAATCGCCGCGGAAGCCGATATCGGCAATGTTGGTGTTGTAGTATCCGCTGTCCGGGTCATAGAGGGCCAGCTCCATGAATTCCTCCATGGAAATCCAGTTGCCGTGGGCCAGGATGTGCGGGGCCAGGTTCATTTACTTGGAAAGCTCCAGCATGCGTTCCAGCGGGGCAGCGGCGCGCTGGCGCAGTTCCTCCGGCACGCGTACTTCGGGTGCCATGTCGCGCAGACAGTTGCGCAGTTTCTCCAGAGTGTTGAGCTTCATGTACTCACACTCGGCGCAGGAGCACTGGCCCATGTCCATGGGGATGAACTCCTTGCCGGGCACCAGTTTGCGCAGGCGGTGCAGAATGCCGGTCTCGGTCACGATGATGAACTTGCGGCACTCACTTTCGCGGCAGTAGGGTATCATCTTCTCGGTGGAGCAGATGTGGTCGGCCAGCAGGCGGATGGGTTCCTGGCATTCCGGGTGGCAGACCACCAGGGC
>JAFVQN010000022.1 GCA_017504805.1 Akkermansia sp.
GGGGTATCTCCCGCCTCACCATCGGCAGTAAGCACTAATTTGAGATTCCGTCGGCGTAAGCCGCTAACTTTCAATTTGTCACTCGTCAATTGTCAATCGTAAATCCACGTGTCCCAAATCTTTGGGACACATGTGGCGGGTCAAAATAGTATCCGCAGCCACGCTCAGTGGCGATGCAGGTGGCGTGGGCGCCCAGTTTGTGGCGCAGGCGCTTGATGTGCGTATCCAGGGCGCGGGTCTGGGTGGTATCGGCATGGCCCAGGATGATATGCTGGAGCTCGTAGCGGTCCTGCACCTTGCCGGGGCGTTCCATAAGGTAGGCCAGGAGCTTGAATTCGGCGGTGGTGAGTTCCAGCGGCTCGCCCTCCAGCGTGGCATGCATGGAAACTTTGTCCAGCACGAGCGGGCCTTGCTGAATCAGCACGCGAGTGGCGCCGCAGTTGGTGCGTTTCAGGATATTGCGGACGCGCAGCACCAGCTCCTTGCTGCTGAAGGGCTTGGTGATGTAGTCATCTGCCCCCAGGCGGAGACCTTCCAGGCGGTCATCCAGCTCGGCGCGGGCGGTGAGAAACAGGGTGGGGATTTCCTGCGTGGCTTTGTTTTCCTTCATGTTGCGGAAAATTTCCAACCCGTCCATACCGGGCAGCATCATGTCCAGAATCACGCAGTCCGGCAGCTCGCGGCGAATGCTTTCCCAGCCTTCGGTGCCGTGGTGTACGAGTTTGCATTGCCAGCCCTGCCGTTCGAGGTTGAATGCCACCAGGGCGGCGATGTCTTCATCATCTTCAACGATAGTGATATGTGTAGGCATCTGTGCCTGTTATTTAAGCATTATTCCGGGTAGCCTGCAAGCTGGGAATTGTGACAGAAATGCCACAATTCGTGTGGCTTTTGACTCACCATGAACAACTTGAAAAAAATGCAAAAACAGGTTTTACTGAAGGCGTCGACCGAAAGAGGCGACACAAGAACGAAAAAAAGACGATATGAAAAAGAACACAATGATGGCACTGGCCCTTGTAATGGGCGCCGCCCCTCTCTCCCAGGCAGCAGATTTCAATCTGGCCGCCCACGCCAAGGATGCGTTCAAGCTCTTTGATGCGAAGCGCGACAACGCAGAGAATCCGTATTTGCAGGAGCTCAGCCTGAAGCTGCGTGGCCAGTACCAGTGGGGCTATGTGGACCCCGCCGGTGGTGATTCCCGGGTGAAGGGCGACCGCAAGGACAACAACGAGTGGCGCCGCTTCCGCCTGGGTGCCCAGGCCAAGGTGCTCAACCGTTTCACCGTGAAGGGTGTCTGGAACATCGGCGGGCTGGATACCCGCAACAAGTACTCCGATGGCAGCTGGGGACGCTCCCGCTCCGAGGGTACCCTGGATGAGCTGACCATTTCCACGAAGCTGGAGCCGGTGACGCTGACCCTGGGTAAGCACAAGCCTGCCTACATGGCAGAGTACCGCACCTCCAGCGGCAAGCTGCTTACCCTGGAGCGCGCCGCCCTGGTGAACCAGCTGAAGGCCGAGAAGCTCTACGGCATATCCGTGGCGAATGCGGATAAGAAAGCCGACTGGGGCTGGAACGCCGGCCTGTGGGTGAACGGTCAGCGTGATAATAGCTGGCTGGAGCCCTCCTTCAACAGCGCAGATAATGTGACCCTGGGTATGAGCATCTCCCGCGCCACGGGAAGCAATGGCCGGGTCACCCTGGATTATATGCACAGCTTCCGCAACGAAGACCGCGCGCAGAGCGGCACGGAATATGCCGGCCCCGGCGCGGTGGATGTGGTGGCTCTGAGCTGGGAGGGCAAGCAGGGGAACCTGAGCCTGCTCACTGAGGCACTGGCCGGTTTCAATGTGTACGGTGGTGCGCAGGGGGCTCGGAACGTGTTCGGCCTGACCATCATGCCCAGCTACCGCTTCACCCCGCACTGGGAGGGTGTGCTGCGCTACCAGCTGGCCAGCGGCAGCAACGCCGTGAAGGCCGACAGCCGCTACTACAGCACGAACTCGACCTACTCCGGCACGAGTGACCTGCTGCAAGGTGTGTACCTGGGTGCCAACTACTACGTGTGCCCGGAGAACCCGCACATGCTCAAGCTCATGCTCGGTGCCGAATACCTCAATTCCGAGGGTCGCGATGCCAGGGGCAACAAGGGCTTCACCGGCTGGCAGTTATCCTCTGCCGTGCGCTTCGACTTCTGATTATCAACAACTAACCCCTATAGAGAAAGATACGATTATGTTTAAGAATCTGTTTATCGCAGCTGTGGGCCTGTGCACGCTGGCGCAGGCGGAAACCACCCTCACCGGTGCCGGTGCTTCCTTCCCCGCCCCGGTCTACCAGAAATGGACCTATTCTTACTCGCAGGAGAACCCCGGCACCCAGGTGACCTACCAGAGCATGGGCTCCGGCGCTGGAATCAACCAGATCAAGGCCGGCACGGTGGATTTTGCCGGCTCGGACAGCCCGCTCACCCTGGAGCAGCAGAAGGAAGCCGGCCTGGTGCAGGTGCCTATGCTCACGGGCGGTGTGGTGGTCATCGTGAACCTTCCCGGCGTGAAGGATGGCCAGCTGAAGCTCAGCAAGGACGTGCTCTCCCGCATCTACCTGGGCGAAATCACCACCTGGAATGACCCCGCCATCAAGGCCATCAATCCCGGGCTGCGTCTGCCGAAGATGAAGATTACCGTGGTGCGTCGTGCGGATTCCAGCGGCACCTCCTTCATCTTCACCAACTACCTCTCCAAAATCTCTGCCGATTGGAAAAAGAAGGTGGGGCAGGGCTCCTCGGTGAAGTGGCCGGTAGGCATCGGCGGGCAGAAGAACCCCGGCGTGTGTAACAATGTGGCCCGTATCCGCGGCGCTATCGGTTACACGGAGTATACCTACGCTGTGGAGGCTCGCCTGGCCTGCGCCCAGCTGGAAAATGCGGATGGCAAGTTCATTGCCCCCACCCAGGCCAGCTTCTCGGCCTCTGCCGCCTCGGCAGACTGGAAGAATGCCCCCGGCTTCTACATGGAGCTCACCAATGTGCCCGGCGCGAAGAGCTGGCCCATCACCGGCGTGACCTACGTCATCACCCGCCAGGATGCCCCGGCGGAGAAGAAAGCCGCCCTGCGCGACTACTTCATCTGGTGCTACACCAAGGGTGCCGCCACCGCCACGAAGCTCAACTATGTGGCCCTTCCGCAGGATGTGGTGAAGCTGGTTGAGCCCTCCCTTTAAACTACCCGACGTTCATACATAAAGAGTCCATCCCCCGCTGTGCACCGCGCAGCGGGGGATATGGCATTGGGACATTATTGCTCCGGCAATTAAAGAATATTGCTTGGACTCAACGACAAATTGGAATTTGGCGGGATGTACAAAGGACAAATTACAAAGGACAATTTAGGAGTTCCGCTCGTCTTAGGCTCGCCATTTTAAACAGCTGCGGCAAAGCCGCAGGGAACTTTCAAATTGTACTTTGTCCCTTGTACATTGTACTTTCAAACATCAATTTGTCCGTCACCACCAATACGGATAACACATCAATCTTTAATTGCCTCATCATTAAAACACAAACTGCACCAGTAGCATGTAGCACACGGTCCCGCTGATGACGCTCAGCAGCGTGTTGCGTTTCCACACATGGAGGGCACCGGTCACCAGGCTGGCAATGATGGCGGGCAGGTAGCCGGCGGTGGCGGCGAAGTGCATATCCTTCAGGCAATAGACCACCAGCATGGCGATGACGGCGCTGGGCAGCAGGCGCCCCAGCTTCTCCACAAGTGCCGGGGTGGAGGCCTTACCCTTGAAGATGAGGAAAGGCAGGAAACGCAGCAGGGCCGTGATGAGCGCCATCACGGCAATGGCATAGAAGGTGTGCGCGTTAACCATGGCTCACCTCCTCCTTGTGGATGCAGAGCAAGAGCAGAATGGCGACCATGGCGGGAATCATGAAGTTTTCCCTGCCGCACAGCACCAGGCTCGCCGCGGTGACCAGCGCCCCCATGATGGCCGGGTAGTGCTTCTCCATGCTGCGCCATTGCTCAATGAAGATGGTGATGAACAGCGCGGTGAGCACGAAGTCGATACCCTGGCTGTTGAAGCTCACCATTGAGCCGGTCACTGCCCCCAGGGTGCAGCCGGTGATCCAGTAGCAGTGGTTGAAGAAGCAGATGCAGAAGTAGTAGTGCTTCCGCTCCGTCAGCGGGATGTGGGGTGTCTCCTGGCACAGCAGGGAATAGGTCTCATCCGTAAGCGCAAAAATCAGGTAGGGCGTGCGCTTTCCGGTGCCCTTGAACTTGTCGAGCATGGAAATGCCGTAGAACAGGTGGCGCGCATTCACCAGGAAGGTGGTGAGCCCCACCGTGAGCAGGGAGGCCCCGCTGCTCAGCAGCCCCACGGCCACATACTGCATGGCCCCGGCGTACATGGTGATGCTCATCACTGGCGCCAGCCACACCGGAAACCCGCTCGCTTTCAGCATGATACCGAAGCCGAAACCCAGCGCGAGATACCCGGTCATCACGGGAATGGTGGCAACAAAGGCTTGTCTGGTGGTGGCGGTCATGGTGCAGCTTGCGGCCGCACAGTGTACGCCATTTGCCGCGATTTGCAAGCTTTTTCACCCGGTGGAGCGGCGTTTGGAGAAAAATCTTTTCGGGGCACGGGACTTCAGTCCCGAGTTCCCGGCAGCGGGGGCATGCCGTGCGGTTATGGTGATGGATAATGATTATGTATGTGCTTGTGCAGTAAGTGTTTCTTGTAAAAAATGGGGAAGTGTGGTAGAAGCTCTGCCGGAACGAACCATGCAAGAAATGATGAGTAGTTTACTGGAGCATCCGTTGTTTGTCTTATTTGGTATTCTGGCTGTGGGGCTGCTTCTGGGGCAGATTTCGGTGCGGGGAATTTCGCTGGGCAGTTCGGGTGTGCTGTTTGCGGCCTTGGCGGCGGGGCATTTCGGGCTGCAGGTGCCGGAGGGGATTACCGGCATTGGCACGGCGCTGTTCGTGTACTGCGTGGGGCTCGGGGTGGGCAACCGCTTTTTCGGGTCGTTGAAGAGCCAGGGAAGCCGTCTGCTGTTGCTTTCGGTGCTGGTGGTGGGGAGCGCCGGGGGGCTCGCGTTGCTGCTGGGCCGGGTGCTGGGGCTTTCCGCTGGGGTGACCGCCGGGCTGTTTGCCGGCGCCTGCACCAGCACTCCGGGTCTGGCAGCTGCGCTTGAAGCCATGGCGGCGCTGGGGCTGCCGCCCGGTGCCATCAATATCGGTTATGGCGTGGCGTATCCCTTCGGGGTGGTGGGCGTGGTGCTGTTTGTGCAGCTGCTGCCGCGGCTGCTGAAGCAAAGTCTGGATTCTGCGGATTCGCCCAACCAGGACCCGGAGCGTATTGTGACCCGGGTGGTGCGCATTGAAAATGCGGGGCTGGAGGGGCGGCGCATTCTCAGCTGTATGGAGGAAGGCCTGTTGCAATGCCGCGTGACCCGCATTCTGAAAAATGATATTCTGGTCCCCTTGTCGGCGGATGATGTCTTTGCTGACGGTATGCGGGTTTTTGTGGTGGGTACACTGCGCAAGGTGCAGCGCGATGTGGCCCTGCTGGGCTGCATTGAGACCGATGTGCCGGCGAATCACCGCCTGATGGGTGAAATGGCCGAGGTTATCATGCTGGAACCCGCCCTCAGCAATAAAACCCTGCGAGAACTCGATACACTGGGGAACTACGGTATCGTTATTTCCCGCATTACCCGTCTGGGCAATACCTTTGTACCGCATGGCGATTCTGAAATTTTCCGCAACGATGTGCTCACCATCGTGGGCCAGCCGGAGGATATCGCTGCGTTCCGCAAGCGTTGTCGCCACCGCAGTTCGGTCATCAACAGTACTGATATTTTCTCCCTGGCGGCAGGGGTGGCATTGGGTATCGCTATCGGCTGCATTAATCTGGGCGGCGGTTTCTGTCTGGGCACGGCCGGTGGTCCGCTGCTGGTGGCCCTGGTGCTGGGGCATTTCGGGCATATAGGACCGGTGGTGGGTTATATGCCCCGCAACACCCGGATTACGCTCATGGAACTGGCGCTCATGTTGTTTCTGGCCGGGGCCGGGGTGAGCGGCGGCGCTACCTTGCTGGCCACCTTGCAGGCGCAGGGCCTCGGCATGTTCCTGGCAGGCGTGCTCATTACCCTGCTGCCCATGCTGCTGGGCTATGTGGCCGCTCGGCGTTTCCTGGGAATGAATCTGGCGGAAAGCCTGGGCGGTATCTGCGGCGCCATGACTTCCACCCCCGCCCTGGGTGCCATTTCCGCCCGCACGGAGAAACAGGCCCCCGTCATCGCCTATGCCACGGCTTACCCGGTGGCGCTCATCCTGATGACCCTGCTGGCCAAGCTGCTGATAATGCTCTGTGTTTAGCACGAGTTGGCGCTGCCTGTCGGAGCACGGGACTTCAGTCCCGATTGCATGTACCATGGTTTACGGAATTGTAGTTTATCCATAACTTTAAGTTATATCACAGCCTGCGCATATTGTATTTGATTATCACTGCGGGAAGTAGTAGAATACCCGCCGAAAGGAGCACAAATCGCATGAACGGGTGCATGAATACGCTGACACTGCAGAAGATGCGTTATCTGGTAACCATAGCAGAGCAGGGGTCGTTCACACGGGCTGCGGGGGTATTGTTTGTGTCGCAGCCCAGTCTTACCAAATCTATCCGCGAAATTGAGGAGGAACTGGGATTTCCGGTATTTGAACGCACCCGCAAAGGGGTGCGCGTAACGCGCCAGGGTGAGGAGTTTCTGGCCTATGTGCGGCAGATACTGGACCAGGCCGACCTGCTGCAGGAGAAATACATGAACCAGGGCCCCCGCAAGAAGCAGTATTGCATTTCGGCTCACCACTATTCCTTTGCGGTGCGGGCCTTTATTGAGCTGGTGCGGAGCCACCAGGACGATGAGTTTGATTTTTCCTTCCGCGAAACGCAGACCAGTGAGATTGTGGATGACGTGGCCGGTATGCGCAGTGCGCTGGGGGTCATGTGCCTGAATAATTTCAATGAGCCGGTGCTGCGCCGCATTTTCAAGGAACGGGATCTGCTGTTTGAAGAGATAGCGCAAGTGCAGCCGCACGTGCTGGTGAGTGTGCATCATCCCCTGGCCGGGCGCCGTTCGCTTAATCTGGAGGAGCTGGCGGAATATCCGCATGTCTCCTTTGAACAGGGGGAGCACAATTCCTTTTACTATGCGGAGGAGCTGTTCAATCCATCCGGCCACCCCCGCAGCATCCGAGTGCGTGACCGCGCCACGCTTTTCGACCTCCTGCTGGGGGTGGATGCCTATACCATCAGCAATGGTGCCCTGCATCCGGCGCTTACCGGTACCCGGATCACCTCCATTCCTCTGGCCGGGCAGGATGGCGTGCATATTGTCATCATTCACCACCGCAACCGCCTGCTCGGCAAGCTCAGCCGCTTCTATATCGAACAACTGAAAAAGAGCCTGCAGGTATAACATGAGGCCATGATATGTAATGGCTTTTGTGTATTTGTCATCGGGTGGTCACAGGGTTATAATCAAGTCGTTGCGGGAGAAGATGCTTCCCGCGGCATATAACCACCAAAACGATGAAAATACATTTCTTTCCGACTGTCGGTCTGTTGTTTCTTTCTGCTGCCATTCTCTGCCCGCTGGCTATCGATATTCCACACGAAGCCTGGTGGCCGATTGGCCTGATACTGGGGGTATTTGCGCTTCTGAGCCTGGTGCCGGCCTGCCGCAGAAGCTGGGAGCGACGGGATGAACTGCACCGCTGCCTGCTGCACCCTGCTCAGCAGCCTCTCGGCACCGGTCCCGGCGAGTTGTGCCGGTATTGGAAGACGCTGCCGGGCGACTGCATGCAGGGTAGCGAATTCCAGTGGTGCGATGCTCAGCGGCATGAGTTCTGCGCCCGGCTGGGGGTTGATTCCTGGCTGGGGGTGTTTTCTCTTCCCGGGCATCCGGCGCGTCTGGAGGAGCTGGAGCTCTGGGTCTTGTCTCTGCGGGAGAAATGCCCGCTGCCTGCGGAGTGGCAGGGCCGCTCTGCCAGTGGTATCGTCTTTTGGCGCGAGGACACGCTGCACATCTACCCCGCTTGCCTGGCTTCTGATTTTAACCGGCATTTTTCGCATCTGCTTACCCTGGATTCCTCTAATCGTCAATAGTCAATTCAATCAGGCTTGTGGCGGGTGATGCAGCCGGTGCGGAGGTAGATGAGCTGGCGGCAGATATCGGTGGCGAGGTCGGCGATGCGCTCCAGGTCGCGGGCAAGGCCGATGCAGGAGACGTAGTACTCCACGGCGGCGGGGCAGCGGAGGATGGCGGCACGTGCATGAGTGCGGTGCTCGCTGCGCATGGCATCCACCGCGTCATCGCGGTCGATGACCTTGTGCGCCAGGAGCAGGTCGGAGTGCTGGATGGCATGCAGCGTATCGTGCAGCATGCCCATGGTGAGAACCTCCATGGGGGAAAAGTCGAATACCTCCTGCTCTGGTAGAATGGGCAGTTCTGCCACCATGATGGCTCGTTCGGCAATGTGGCTGCCGAAATCGGCTATGCGTTCCAGCGCGGTATTGATTTTGATGCAGGAGATGACCGTGCGCAAATCACCCGCTACGGGTTGGTAGAGCGCCAGCACCTTGAGGCATTCCTCTTCGAGGCGGATTTCCTCGCGGTCGATGATTTCATCGTGCGCCATGACGCGGCGGGCCAGCTCGGTATCGCCGGTGCTGAAGGCCTGGATGGCGTTGTGAATGGCGCGTTCGGCCAGTTCACCCTGGGCCGTGATCTGGGTGCGCAGGGAATCGAGTTCGTTGATGAAGTGTTGTTTCATGATGGGGGGGAAGGGTAAGGGGTTAACCGAAGCGGCCGGTGATGTAGTCTTCCGTTTGTTTGTGGGTGGGGTTGGTGAAGATGCGGGAGGTTTCGCCCTCCTCGACGATGCGGCCTTTGTAGAAGAAGGCGGTGCGGTCGGAGATGCGGGCGGCCTGCTGCATGTTGTGGGTGACGATGACGATGGTGTATTGCTTTTTGAGCTCCAGTACCAGCTCCTCGATGCGCAGGGTGGCCACGGGGTCGATGGCGCTGGTGGGTTCATCCATGAGCAGCACCTCCGGCTCTGCCGCCAGGGCGCGGGCAATGCAGAGCCGCTGCTGCTGGCCGCCGGAAAGCGCCATGCCGCTGGAGTGCAGCTTGTCTTTCACTTCGTCCCAGAGAGAGGCACCGCGCAGGGCTGCTTCCACGCGGTCATCCATCTCGCTGCGGCTGAGCTTGTAGTGCAGGCGCAGCGGGTAGGCCACGTTGTCTGCAATGCTCATGGGGAAAGGAGTGGGTTTCTGGAAAATCATGCCTACGCGGTGGCGCAGTTGCAGCAGGTCGATCCCGGGGGCCAGGATGTTCTGCCCGTCCAGCAGGAGCTCACCGGTGGCTTTCTGGTTGCGGTAGAGCTCGAAGATGCGGTTATAGATGCGCAGGTGGGTGGATTTGCCGCAGCCGCTGGGGCCGATGACGGCGGTGATGCAGTTGGCGTGGATATCCAGGTTGTTCTCAAAGAGGGCCTGGTGGTTCCCGTAATAGAAGTTCAGATTGCGGGCGGATATCTTAATGTTTGTTTTCATGGAAA
>JAFVQN010000023.1 GCA_017504805.1 Akkermansia sp.
TAAAGTGAAAATAGTAACCGAACCCCGAGCGGAGCGAGTGGGTGGCAGACGTGGATGCGCGTTGATATTCAAATAATCAATGCTTAACATAAACAGAACGCTCATGCGAATCTGCCACCCCGCCAGCTGGCGGGGTTCCGGCCTATTTTTTCGTCAAACCCAGGGCTCACGCCCTGGGCTATGGAAAGTGTCGCCCTATCGGGCTCAGAATTCCTCGGGCTTTCAGCCCGACAAATTCCAATTTATCGAGATGAGGGGGCTTCTTCGAAAATGTCATTGATGTTTCTATTGCTTACAAAATCCTTGGGACACATGCGTATTTGCCCAGAAACTTTGGGAACATGTGTTGCAAAATGAGGGGCAATGTGGTAGACTGAGCGGCGATATGAAGTTTCTCATCAAAGCGGGGCCGACTCGTGAGGCTCTGGATCCGGTACGTTATCTGACCAACCGTTCGTCGGGGCGCATGGGGTATGCGTTGGCGGGGGCTGCCCGGCACGATGGGCATGAGGTGATTCTGATATCCGGGCCGACGACGCTGGATGTGCCTGCAGGGGTGGATTTTATTCCGGTGGAGAGTGCGCAGCAAATGTATGATGCGGTGCGGGATATGGTGAAGTATGCTGATGCGGCGATACTTTGCGCGGCGGTGGCGGATTACCGGCCGGTGGTGGTGCAGGAGCAGAAGATGAAGAAGTGTGGTGAGCGGCTCGTCATTGAACTGGAGAGGACGCCGGATATTCTGGGCAGTATGCGTGAGGTGTTCGGTTTCCGCGGTACCTTGGTGGGCTTTGCAGCCGAGACGCAGAATGTTGAGGAATACGCGCGGGAGAAGCTGCTCCGCAAGAAGTGCGATATGATTGTGGCGAATGATGTGTCGCGCCATGATATAGGCTTTGATTCCCGCGAGAATGAGGTGGCGCTGGTGTTTCCGGACCGCATTGAGTATCTGGAGAAGGATACGAAGGAGCGCATCGCGATGCAGATTATTGAACACGCCACGATTATCCGCCGCGCATGAAGGTGACGATGGAGATGCTGGGCTGGGGCCCGGATTATGCTGAGGCCCTGGCGGCGCTGGGGCACGCAGAGTGGTACCCGGCCCGTATTATCCGCGAGACGAAGATTAATTTTACGGTGATTGCCAAAGGGAAGGGGGATCACGAGGTGGTGCTTTCCGGAAAGGTGTGGCATGATGCTGTTTCTGATGCTGACCTGCCTACCGTGGGTGACTGGGTGGCGGTGGACCCGGGGCAGGGCAAGGACCTGCCGGTTATCCGCGCGATGCTGCCGCGGCGTAATCGTTTCTCCCGCAAGGCGCCTGGCCGCAGCTGCGCTGAGCAGGTCATTGGTGCGAATGTGGATATGGTGGTGGTCATCACCGATGCGGAGGGTGATTATAATCCGCGCCGCATTGAACGGTATCTGACGCTCATCCGCAAGAGCGGGGCGGAGGCCGTGGTGCTGGTGAATAAGGCGGATACGGCTCCGGAGGAGGTGATGCAGCGGGCGGTGGAGGAAATCCGCGCCCTGGGCTGCTCCGAGGTATACCCCATCGTGGCCCGCTGGCGCAAGGGTTATCCGCAGTATCTGCGTCGTGTGCCCAAGGGACGCACGATCACGGTGGTGGGTTCCTCCGGTGTGGGAAAGAGTACTTTTGTGAATAGTCTGCTGGGCGATGAATGGCTGGAGACCGGGCATGTGAACGAGGTGACAGGCAAAGGCCGCCATACGACAGTGGCGCGTGAGCTGGTTATTCTGGCTGGTGGCGGAGTGCTGATTGATAATCCCGGCATGCGTGAGATTCACATGTGGACGGATGCCGCCACGCTCCGCGCTCAGTTTGCAGACCTGAATGAGCTGGAGCAGCAGTGCCGTTTTGCGGACTGCTCCCACCGCAAGGATGCCGGCTGCGCTATCCGCGCTGCGCTGGAGAGTGGCGCTCTTACCCAGGAACGCTATGAGCATTTCCTGAATCTGGATGCCGAAATTGCGGAGCTGGAGCGCCGCAACGAGAAGCGCCAGATGACCTTGGAGCGTGTGAATCGCCGCGAGAAGCGCCACCAGATGCGCAATCGCGAAGACCGCGAAGACCACCGCCGCAATATGAATCCCCACCGCAGGCAATACTATTCGGATTGACTATTGCCTACCGCCGGCTGACTACTGGGAAGCGCGGGGACTCCGCACCGTCTCGCGTGCCGCCTTGGCCTCCACAAGCCACTGGCGTACGCCGTCCTTGTCCTGGGTTTCGAGCAGGTCGATGAGGTGGTGCAGGTCGTTTACGCAGTCGTGCAGCGCAGCGCGGACGGCGACATCGTTCTCCCAGAGGATGTCGGCCCACATGTTGGCGCCGCCGGAGCAGACGCGCGTGGTATCGCGGAAGCCGCTGGCGGCGAGACGCTGGAGGTCTTCCATGGGTTCCTGCCCGAGGGTGGCGCCCCGGGCGCAGAGGGCAGCCAGGATGTGCGGGCAGTGGGAGATGCGGGCCACGGTGCGGTCGTGATTCACCGGGTCCATGATATAGGTGCTGGTGCCCAGGGCCTGCCAGAAGTCTGCCAGTTGCCGCACCTTGGCTTCGGGAGCCCCGTGTGGGTTGGTGAGGGCTACGGTGGCGCCTTTGATGAGGTCGGCGTCTGCATTCTCAATTCCCTGCGTTTCAGCACCGGCCATGGGGTGGGAGCCGATGAAGCAGCGGCCGCGGTTGGTGAGCATGCTGCCGGTGGTGCGGTGTACGTATGCCTTCACCGAACCGATATCGGTGATGATGGCCTCCTTGGACACGGCGGAGAGGATGTAGCGGGAGAGTTCTTCAAACGCGCCGATGGGGGTGGCGAGAATGATGAGCTCTGCGCCTTTGGCCGCTTCCCGGGCATCGGTAAAGGTGTGCTCGGTGATGCCGCGTTCGCGCACAAAGTCAAGCGGCTGCTGCCGCCGGGCCCAGATACGGAGTTCGCAGCCGGGCAGATACTGCCGCACTGCCATGGCAATGGAGCCGCCGAGCAGACCGGGACCCAGGATGCACACGGATTGAAAAGGCAGACCTGCCATGCTTTATGGTACGTAGAAATGGAAGTTGGTGCCGCGCACCTTCAGTTCCTTGCCACTGGGGTAGGGGTTGCCGTTCTTATCCACCACGCGAATGGTCTTGCTGGGGTTGAGGGGGTTATAGACGCGGGTGGGGTCGCCCGGTACGCGCGTGGCCACGGGGATGGGGCCAGTGTTGGTAATCTGGCTCATATCGGTGGGGGCGGCGGGAGTTGTGACTACCGGCTTGGGCGTGGCCGCGGGAATGGGGGATACGGGAACCGGCGCGGGTGTGACTTTCTGCACCGGAGTGGGAGTCACAGGCTCCGGAGTGACGGCTGCCCGGGTCATGGCGCCCGGTGCTATGGGCTTGGTCAGGTCCAGCGGGGCATTGGCCGTGGCTGGGGTAACCGGCTGGCTGGTGACAGGATCAGGAATGGGAGCCTGCTGGATGCCGGCAGGCTGGGTGGTGACCCAGGTATCCGGATATTTGGTGGTGCGACCGGCGGTGCCTTCGTAGGGCATATCCGGGACCGTGGGAGTGTAGTACACGCAGGAACTCAAGAGACTACCCGCCAGTGACAGGTAAACGAGATGTCGTGTTTTCTTGTTCATTTTATGGATACGTGGGTGTTCTATGGATAAGGTAAATCTAAATGGCAAAAATGTCAACTTCAAAACGCAGCGAGTCTGTGATAAGATCATATAAAATGCGGTGTGGCAGAGTTTCTTGTTTGTTCGTGCTTGAAAATCGGCGGCATTCGGAGTAAAGTCTGGGCATGAGCACGCTTCATTGCCCGAGTCTGTACCAGTATACGCGCCGCCTGACCCGTGAGGTGATGGTGGGGAATGTAGGAGTTGGTGGTGCCAATCCCATCCGCATCCAATCTATGCTGACCAGTGATACGCTGGATACGGCAGGCTGCGTGCGTGAATCGCTGGCGCTGGCCGAGGCCGGCTGCGAAATCATCCGCCTGACCGCGCAGACCAAGGTGTATGCCGCCAATCTGGAGAATATTTCCCGTGAGCTGCGCGCCGCCGGGTGCAACGTGCCTCTGGTGGCGGATATCCACTTCAAGCCTGATGCTGCCATGGAGGCCGCCAAGTGGGTGGAGAAAATCCGCGTGAATCCCGGTAATTTTGTGGATAAGAAGAAGTTTGTGGAGCGTGATTATACGGATTACGAGTACGAGGAGGAAATTGAGAAAATCCGTAAGTCGTTCACGCCGCTGGTGCTCTTCTGCAAGGAACATGGCCGCGCTATGCGCCTGGGCGCCAACCACGGCTCGCTGTCCGACCGCATCCTGAACCGCTATGGCGACACGCCCGATGGCATGGTGGAAAGCGCACTGGAGTTTGCCCGCATTGCCCGCGAGCTGGATTACCACCAGCTGGTGTTTTCTATGAAGTCCTCCAACGTGAAGGTCATGATTCAGGCTTACCGCCTGTTGGTGAAGCGCCTGGCCGAGGAGGGGCTCGACTGGAACTATCCCATCCACCTGGGCGTGACCGAAGCCGGCGAGGGCGAGGATGCCCGCATCAAGAGCGCCACCGGTGTGGGTTCACTGCTGGCCGATGGCATAGGCGATACCCTGCGTGTCTCTCTGACCGAGGATCCAGTGTACGAGATTGCTCCCGGTTTTGAGCTGGCGGCTCCTTACCAGCCCGGTGTGGTGCTGCCCGCGGCTCCGATGACCGTGGAGGCTCCGGATGCCTTTAACCCATTTGAATTCAACAAACGCAAGGCCGAGGTCATCACCCGCGGTGGCGTGAGTCTGGGCTGGAATGAGCCGGTACGTGTGGTGCTGCCGGAAGCCGCCTGCAAGGCGCTTGACCCCGCCGTGATGAAGGACTTTATGCCCGAAATCTCCTACGAGGACTGCGCCCCGGTGGAACTCGACCCGCGCGATGCTGCTGCTACTGCCGCTCTGGCTGAGGCGCCTGCCACGCTGGTCACGGTGAAGGATGGCATCGATATGCCGGTGGTGCAGGCTTTCCGCCTGCTGGCTGCTGTCATCCCGACCCGCCACAGTATTCTGCTCAAGGATACCCTCTGCAACGGGCTGGATTCCCTTTCTGCCCCCATGGCCGGTGGCGTGAATGCCGGGGCTCTGCTCTGCGACGGCATCGGCAACGCTGTGCTTGTGCGTCGCGAGGCCGACCCCGACAAAGCCGCCCGCCTGGGCTTCAACATCCTGCAGGCCGCCGGCGTGCGCCTGAGCAAGACCGAGTACGTCTCCTGCCCGTCCTGCGGTCGCACCCACTACAACATCCAGGAAGCTGCTGCCCGTATCCGCGAGGCCACGGGGCACCTGAAGGGCGTCAAAATCGCCATCATGGGGTGCATCGTGAACGGTCCCGGCGAGATGAGCGATGCCGATTTCGGCTACGTGGGCGGCGCCCCGAACAAGATTAACCTCTATGTGGGCCACACGCCCGTGGTCATGAATATCCCGCAGGAGGAAGCCGTGCAGCACCTCGTGCAGTTGATCAAGGACCATGGGCGTTGGGTTGAGCCCTAAGTCCGAGCCGCAGGCGAGGATATCGTCTTGCCGCAGGCAAGATATCGTCCGGCGCAAGCCGGATATCGTCCAGCCTCCGCAGGAGGCTGGATATCGTTTTCCGTGAATCAATAGCAAATATTCTCCCAATCCTTGGGAAACAATAGGCCAAAGCAACATAGGAAACGATATCCCGGGCTTTGCCCGGGACGATATCCA
>JAFVQN010000145.1 GCA_017504805.1 Akkermansia sp.
ACTGTTCACCACCACAATCATATCGCCCACATTCTCGCGGTAGCGCATGATGGTGGCTTTCAGCTGGCGCTGGATTTCCACGCTCATGGTCATCACGCTCTTCACGCGGCCGCGTCCGTGGCAATACGGGCAGTGGTCATTCACGTAGTCGAGCAGCGATTCATTGATACGCTGGCGGGTCATTTCCATGAGGCCGATGGGCGTAATCTGCATCACCTGGGTCTTGGCCTTATCGCGCTTGAGGGCATCCTTCATGGCCTTGTAAACCGCCATCTGGTCCTTGCGGTGGCGCATGTCGATGAAGTCCACCACAACCAGACCGCCGATATTGCGCAGACGCAGCTGGCGGGCAATCTCGCGGGCAGATTCGAGGTTGGTTTCCAGAATGGTCTTATCGAGATCCTTGTTGCCCTTGTTACGGCCGGTGTTGATATCGATGGCGATGAGCGCCTCTGTCTCATCAATCACCAGATAACCGCCGCAGGGCAGCAGCACCTGGCGCTGGAAAGCCTCATTAATCTGCTTCTCGATGCCCAGTTCCTCGAAGATGGGCTGGCGGTACTGGTGGTACTGGATGTGGCGCTTGGAGCGGCGGGAAATCTTGCCGGCAATCTCCTGCATGCGCTGGGTGGTCTCCAGATTGTCGCACACGATGTTGTCCACGTTATCGGTCAGGAAATCGCGGGCGGTGCGCTCGATGAGGTCGGGCTCGCGGTATACGCACATGGGGGCGGGATTGGTGGCGAACTTTTCCTCCACCTCGCGCCACTGGGTCAGCAGCATGGCCAGATCGCGCACAAAGTGGCGGAAACGCTGGCCCTGTGCCACTGTGCGCATGATGATGCCCATGCCTTCCGGCACGTTGAGCTTCTGCACAATCTGGCGCAGACGCTGGCGTTCCTTCGGGTCGTCAATCTTGCGGGAGATACCGAACTGGTCCGTGAAAGGCATGAGCACGATATAGCGCCCGGCCAGGGAGATATTGGTGGTCACACGGGGGCCTTTGGAAGAGATGGGCCCCTTGGTCACCTGCACCATAATCTCGGAACCGATGGGGTAGATATCCGGAATGTCCTTGCTGGTAATCTTCTTCTGCTTCTTGCGGGGGCGGCCTTCGCGCTGGATTTCCTCGAGCGAGGAATCAAGCGCCAGGGGCAGGGCATCCCAGAAGTGCAGGAAGGCGTTCTTCTCGTAGCCGATGTCCACGAACATGGCCTTGAGCCCGGGTTCGATGTTCTTGACCCGGCCCTTGAAGATGCCGCCCACGATGTTATCTTCGCCCTCACGCTCAATGCTGTACTCCTCCAGCACGCCGTCCTCGAGCAGCGCGACACGGCGTTCCAGTTTTTCGGAGTTGATGACGATGGTTGTTCCCTCCCGCGGGTTGCACTGGCCGAACCCGAAGAAGTTTTTCACGGAATTAATCATTTTGGAAATAAAAGACAAAGTTTTAGGTTGAGGTTGGAGTTGTTCACCTGTTAAAACGGAGGAGAGGAAGCTGCCCGGTTGTTTCTGCCGCCATGCC
>JAFVQN010000146.1 GCA_017504805.1 Akkermansia sp.
CGAGGCCGGGGCCAAGGGTCTGGCCTACATCAAGGTGCGCGATGTGAACGACCGCGACGGCTGGAAGAGCCCCATTACCAAGCGCTTGACAGATGCCGAGATTGAGGCTCTGAAGGAGCGCCTCTACATCGAGAGCGGCGACTGCGTATTCTTCGCTGCCGGTGCCTGGGAGCAGAGCTGCACCATCCTGGGCCGCGTGCGTCTGGCCTGCGCTGACTTCATGGAGATTCTGAAGGACAACGATGAGGTTGACCTGTTCTGGGTGAACCGCTTCCCGCTCTTCGGCTGGGATGAGGAGGAACAGCGCTTCTGCGCCATCCACCATCCCTTCACCCGCCCGGTGCCGGAGGATGTGGACAAAGTGCTCAAGGGTGAGATTTCCACCGATATCTGCGCCGAGGCATACGATGTCATCTTCAACGGCAATGAGCTGGGCGGCGGTTCCATCCGTATCCACGAGAAGGAACTGCAGGATGCCACTTTCCGCGCCCTGGGTCTGGACGATGCTACGATTCAGGAGCAGTTCGGCCATCTGCTGGCAGCATTCTCCTTCGGCGCTCCGCCTCACGGCGGCCTGGCCCTCGGGCTCGACCGCGTGGTCATGCTCATCGGCAAGTGCGACTCCATCCGCGAGGTTATCGCCTTCCCGAAGAACAACCGCGGAGCCGACCTCATGAGTGAATCTCCCGCCCCGGCAGAACCCAACCAGCTGCGCGATGTGCATATTCAGGTGAAGCTGCCTGAGAAGCTGCGCCAGAAGCTGGAGGCTGAAAAGGCCGCTGCCGGGCAGCAGGCATGATGCTCCTCGGACCGCTCAAAATGAAGCGCTTTTCCGCGTCTGCAAGATTTTTCGCTTGCAGACGCGGCTTTTTTCGGGTAAATGATAGCAAGGATAAATAAAGTTACGGAGTTAAACCGCTGATATGATGAAGGAAATGGATGAATCACCGGCAGCAGGTCGCATAGATTGGTCCGCCTGGTTGGCTGAGTATGGCCCCAGGCTGTTGATTTATGCCCGCCAGCAATGCCGCAGCGAGGCAGATGCCGAGGATGTGATGCAGGATGCCCTGGTGCAGCTGGTTCACGCTGTGGAGGGTGGTTCATTCACGGGTACTCATGCCCAGTGGTGCTCATACGCGTACACGGCGATTCGTCATCTGGCGATGGACCGGGGCCGTCACGAGCAGGTGCGTCAGCGCTATGTCTCCAGCCAGCAGGAAACGCTGCAGGAAGGGGCAGAGGAAACGCCCTGGCTGAGCAGCGCTGCCGATGATGAGTACCTCCGCAGGAAGATAGAAATGCTTCTCAAGAGACTTTCTCCGGAATTTGCGGAGGTAGTGGTGCTCCATATCTGGGGTGAACACACCTTCCAGCAGATTGCGGATATGACAGGTAATAAGTTATCGACTATCACCTCCCGGTACCGTTATGCGCTGCAGGCGCTGCGCAAGGAACTGGAGTCAACCCCCATCGATTTCTCATGAATACACTTCCGCCAGATTTTGATGCCACACGCGCGACACCCGCAGCGCTTCCGGCTGGTTTGCAGAACAAGCTGCTGGCCGCCATGCAGCAGGCTGCGGATGAAGAACATGAGTTCCGCAAGGTGGAGCAGGTGCTTCACCGCATGCGGCCGGCAGAATTATCCTCCCGCCTGGTGGGCAGGTTGGGCGTGCAGATGTATCTGACGGCGCAACAAAAGCGCCACTCTGGTCATTGGCGGGCCTGGCTGCGCGGTGGTGCTGCAGCGGCAGCGCTGGCTCTGTGCGTGGGCAGCGGCGCCTTGCTGCTGCCGGGGAGTGCCGTGGCAGAGGGAAATGACCAGGGACTGGTGGGAAGAAATGTCATCGATTCCCGCAGCACCGGTAAGGTGGTGTGGCGGCGAGGCGAGGCACCGGTGCGCCATTATCAGGTGATATACGAGGATTCTTTTGTGCTGGAGGAGGATGATACGACCACCGTCATCCGCGTGCCGAATACCACAGAGGTGGAAGTAGAGGAGGATTACCTGTGAAGATGCTTATTTCCGGAACGGTGCTTGCGTGTCTGCTGCCACTGGCTGCGGCGGCGGAGAAACCGCGCGCTCTTTTCGGTGTGGTGGCGGAGGATGCCCCGGCATATCCTCAGGGCGGGGTGCTGGTGCGTGCCGTGTTGCCCGGCAGCCCGGCTGCGGGAATTCCGCTCAGCCCCGGTGACCGCATTTATAGCATCAACGGCGCGAAAATCAATTCGCGGGCAGAGATGAAAGCTGTTCTGCTGTCTCTGGCCCCCGGTGAAAATGTGGCCGTTGTCTTTGAAAAGTGCAGCTCCGGTAAGGTGGCGGAGGCTGCTGTGCTGGTGGCGGAACGCCCGGCGAGGCGACTTGCGGATTCTCCTGTCAGCCCGGATGCGGCAGTGGGCGGCGACCGGCACTTGCGGCCACTGGTGGTGAACCCGGCGATACGCCAGGCGATGCGCGAGCATCGCCGTGCCGTGGCGCTTCAGCTGTCGGCTCTGCAGACTGATTTTGTACCTGAGCAGGTATCTGACCATTTGCAGTCCATCCGCAATCTGGCGCGGGATGCCAACCCCCGCGGGCGCGGATGGATGGTGGGGCAGGCTGGTGAGGTGACTTTGCAATTCAAGGTGGCCGGCGGTGTGCTGGTGTTGCACGGTGCCAGCAACCTGCTGACGCTGACTGTTTATGATGCCGAGGGTAACCAGACCCACTCGCTCCCGCTGAATACCCCAGAGCAGCGGGCTGCCGTGCCGCAGCCGGTTATGGAGCGGCTTCAGCGCCTGCGCTGAGCAACTGGCGTATCAGCTGCAGGGTAACGAGCCCGCTTTCGTGCAGGGAGCGCGGGCAGATGCGGCTCATGTTATCACGCGAGGTATGCCACCAGCTTGTCCCGCTGAATACGGCGATGAGGTTCAGACTGTCCACCCCGGCTTCGAGGTAGGGCAGGTGGTCATCCATGTAGCCTCCTGGCCAGACGGTCCATTTCTCCTCCGACAGCCCCAGGACCTGGATGGCGGACGCGTACTGTGCGTACATGAAATCTGAAGTGTCCAGGGAGGGGATGGCGATTGTTTTATTACGCCCGCCCACCATATCCAGATTGATTTGCCAGCGGGGGAGCTGGTTGCCGCGCCTGGCCACATCGAAGCGGGAGCCATAGAGTCCGTCTGTTTCGCTCATGCTCCGGGCAAATGCTTCTTCTCCATCCAGAAAGATGAGTTCGATACGCTCATCGGTGGTGACCCTGGCCAGTTCCAGCAAGGCGGCGGCACCGCTTGCGCCGTCATCTGCGCTTTCAAAATCGGGCGCAACGTTGATTTTTGTGTCAATGTGGCAGCTGATGAGCAGCGGAGCCGGTGAGGTTGAGCGGAATGCCCGCAAATTGCACATGCGGACCCCGTTGGGCGCACTGAATGGGTTGCGTTCGGTCTTCCAGCCCGCCGCGTGGAGGTGCTTTTCCAGGTATCGGAGTTGCTGTTCGTACGCCTCAGAACCACTGTAACGCGGCCCCATGGCGCAGATGGCAGCGCAATGCAGGTAGGCATTGTGTCCGCTGAATTCTGGCGTGTGTACCAACTCCGCCGGGGCTGGTGGTGGAGTAGCCGCAGGACCCGCGGGCTTATCATCGCAGCCGCAGAAAGCGAGAGCCAGGAGGATGGGAAGGCCCCGGTGCATCAGATGCTTTCGCTGATGCCGAAAATCTGGAGGATACGCACCAGGTCTTCGCGCCCTGCATAGGGAATTTCGATGACACCGTTGTTCTTGCCCTTCATGGAGATGTTGACCTTGGTGCCGAAATCGTTGGAAAGCTGGGAGCAGACGCGTTCGTATGCCGGGGGCAGGGTGGGGGTGACTTTTGGCACGGGGACGCTGGGATTGAGTACATCGCGCACCAGCTGTTCGGTCTGGCGCACTGTGAGAGTGCCGCGTGCGACGCGGAGTGCCGCGTTGGTCTGTTGGTCTGTCTCCTTGAGTTGCAGGAGCACTTTGGCATGGCCTACGGTGATTTGCTGCTGGTCAAGAAGTTCTCGCACGGAGGGTGCCAGGTCGAGCAGGCGGATCATGTTGGCGATGACTGCGCGGGATTTGCCAACGTGCTGGGCGATGGTCTCCTGCTTCATGCCGAAACGCTCCTGCAGCAGGCGGTACTGCTCAGCTTCTTCCAGCGGGGTGAGGTCAGCGCGCTGCAGGTTTTCGATGAGGGCCAGCTCAGCCACTTCCTGGTCAGTGGCTTCGTGAATGACAACTTTGACGGTGGTCTGTCCCAGGCTGGTGACCGCACGGAGTCGCCGTTCACCGGCGATGAGTTCATACACGCCGTTGACCTTGCGGACAACCAGGGGCTGGATGAGACCGCGCTCGCGGATGGAATTGGCCAGTTCTTCAATCTGCTGTTCGTCGAAGCGGCGGCGGGGCTGGAACGGAGAAGCCTTGATGTCCTTCACCTTGGCCTGGATGACGCGGTCACTTTCAGCCACAATATTCACGGGAGGAGTGTTGGTGTTCTCCTGCTTTTTCATGATGAGGGCGCCCAGCCCTTTACCTAATGCTTGCCTGGCCATAACGTGTGGGCAGGATTCTAGCTTATTTGCCCCGGAAAATCAACCTTATAATCGCACTTTGCCTCATTCCTCCGGTAGAAATGTGAGTCATGAAGCATCAATCATTAACGCAGGCTTGAAAACAGACCAGGCAGACTCCTCCGCATGGGGAATCTGCCTGGCTGAAAATCCTGAATCAGTGCGTTCAGCGGCGGCGGGACTTGGGCTGATCCTTCTTGAGCCCCTTGGGGGCGAGGCTGATGTGGAAGGCTTTTTCCGGGTTGTTCGCCCAGGAGGTGCAGCTCATGGTGCCCGTCAGCTTGCCTTCTGCGGAAAGCTTCAGGGAGAGCATGCCGTCCTTGGCGTCGAATACTTCAGCCGTGGGCTGGTCAGGGTCATATTGCCCGTCGTAGATCGTGATATCCACCTGGTTGGAACCATCCTCGCTCTGGGTCAGTTCGCAGCGGCCTGCGATATCGAGACTGGCCTCGGGCAGTTTGGTGTCGTACAGGGTGCCGACAAACTGGATGGAAGAATCAAAAGTCTTGGCCTCCTCGATATGAAGACTGATTTCACCGAATTGCTTGTCGCGGGTCCATTCGCCGGCAAAAAGATTGTCGTTGCCGAGAGCCTCGACCAGGGCATTGATACGCTGCTGGCGGGCGGCCTCTTCAGCGGCAGCTTGTTCCGTGATACGTCGGGCGTCCTCCTCGGCTCGGGCCTGGTGTTCGGTGAGCGTGGCGCGGGCGGTTTCCTCGCGGCTCTTGATGTAGGAATCAGCCTGCTGATTGAAAGCGGCAACCTTTTCGCGGATGAGGTTTTTGCGGGCTTCTTCGAATTCGGGGGTGAGAATGGGAGCATCCTGAGCGAGTGCGCTCTGGGCAGAGTGGTCATTCAGCGCCAGAAGGGCTGCATTGTTTACCACGATGTTGCTGAACTGCCAGGCTCCATCCACATAGGTGGCGGTGAAGCTGGCAGAGGTTTCCACCTCATCCCCGGAGTTGACTACTTTGCGGAAAACCGGGGCGTCTGCCAGCTCCTTCAGCTCATTGAGGGCGGCTTGCAGATTTTCCGGCAGGGGTTTGGCCTTGCGGTCTTCCTCTGTGATGAGGTCAGTAGTGGCACCGACCTGGAACAGGTAGACGGATTCGGGCTTCATGGCGGCGTTGGCCGCTTCGTTGACCGCTTCGCGTTCCTTGTTGAAAGCAGCGGGAGCCACTTCTTTCGTATATAAATCTTCCTTGACTACCATTTTGAGCGTGGCGCTCATGTTGACGCTGGCATCCGGGTTTTTCTCGGGGGCAGAGCAGGTGAGGGTGCCGGCTGTGGCAACGTCGCAACCGCTGAGCTGCTCGACCAGCAGGCGGCTGATTTCTTCGTTGGTAGGTTGCTCCGGGATAACGGGTGCCGGCGGTTCAGCGGGCTTGGGCTGCTCCGTGGGCGTTTCCTCACCGGAGATGACCTGCTTCAGTTCATCGAAGCAGGAGGTCAGCATCGTGCAGGCTGCGGTTATGGCGGCTGTCTGAATCAGGAGTTTCTTCATGGCGAGATTCGTGTGGGTATCCCCTTACGGGGGAGATGCGGGGTTATTTTGCACTATTCACTCCGGGTTGTCAAGCAGTCGGCGTGTTCTGTCGGGGTAAAGTTTGAGAAAAATTGACTCGTCAAGGATGAGTGTTGTCAAAAATGGTTGCAAGCCGGAGCGTAATCTGCTAACATGGCCAGAGTACATGAGTGCTTCTGGTAACGAGAGCGAGAAAATGTGGGACGTGTATAAGCCGATTATACAGCGGTACCTGATGCCGCGGTGGTGTCTGCTGGCTGGTGGAGTCCTGGCTGGAGTTGTGGCGGCGGCTGCGGCAGGGTTCGGGCTGCCGTTCATGATTCAGTATGTGTTTCCCATTGTGTTCGGTGAGGACCCTGCGCCTGCCATTGTGCAACAATGGCTCGACCAGCATTATCCGGACAAGACCACCGCAGCCCTGGTGCTGCTGTGGGGGGCTGCGGCGCTCATCCCGCTGGCTATGACGATTCGCGGCATGGCTACGTATGCCAACGCTTATCTGCTGACCAAGGCTGGCATGAAGGCTCTTTCGGCTTTGCGGGTTGATGTGTTCTCCCGGCTGCAGTGGCTTTCGTTTTCCTATCACGACCGTAATTCGCGTGGTGATCTGATGACGGCAGTCATCCAATACACCCAGATGGTGCAGCAGGGTATGGTGACCATCATGAACGACCTGGTCATTCAGCCGCTGACCCTGCTGGCTGCAATCGGCTATCTTGTCTTTGCCGCCTGCACCCAGCACGAAAGCGCCATGCTTCTTGGCAATCTGATTATTTCATCAGCCTGTATTCCCGTCGTCCGCTGGGTAGGGAAGCGCATGGTGAAACAGATGAAAAAGGCGCTGGCCGGTATGAATGTCATCACGACCGTGGTGGAGGAGACTTTCTCTGCGCAGCGAGAGGTGCGAGCCTTTAATCTGGAAGCCTGGCGCGAAGGGATGCTGCGGGACCGCATCCGTTCCTTTAACCGCTTGCTCATCCGGATGAATGCGTGGCGCCAGAGCGTGACTCCTGCCGTGGAGATTGTGACCACCTTTGCGCTGGCGTATTCCCTGTACCGCGGATGCAGCGACGGGCTTTCGCTGGAGCAGTTCACGGCCATTGCCACTGCCTTTTACTTCTGCTACGAACCCGTGAAGCACCTGGGCATGGTGGCCAACCAGTGCCAGATTCTTGTGGTGGGTATCAAGGGGATTAATGGTATCATCGAGGCGGAGGACGAAACTCCTGAACCTGCCGAGCCCGTTGCGCTTTCTCATCCGGTTGCGGGTGAGGTGGAATTTGAGAATGTAAGCTTTGCCTATACAGATGAGCAGCTGGTGCTCCGGGATATCAGCGTGCGTGTCCCGGCCGGTCAGGTGGTAGCTCTGGTGGGGCCGAGTGGCTCCGGCAAGACGACCTTTATCAACCTGATCTGTCGCTTCTACGATGTGAAAAAAGGTTGCGTGAAACTGGATGGTGTGGATGTGCGCCGCATTTCCCGGGCTGACCGCACACGCAGTATTGGCCTGGTTTCCCAGTTTGCAGCACTTTTCCGGGATACCATTCTGGAAAATATCCGGGTGGGGCGGCCTGCTGCTGATAAGGAAGCAGTCATCGCCGCAGCCCGCCAGGCCAGGGTGGATGAGTTTGCGGAAGCTTTTCCTGAGGGGTATGACCGCATGCTTGGTGAAGGTGGTTCCGGGTTGTCCGGTGGGCAGCGGCAGCGTGTTTCCATTGCGCGCGCCTTCCTGAAGAATGCTCCTGTGCTTATTCTGGATGAGGCCACTTCGGCTCTCGATATGAAGAGCGAGGCCGCGATTCAGGCAGAGCTGGAGGAGCTGGCGAAAGGCCACACGACCTTTATTATTGCACACCGCTTCAGCACCATCCGCATGGCTCAGCGTATATTGGTGTTTGAGAATGGGCGCATCATAGCCGATGGCACACATGCCAGCCTGTACGAGGAGTGCAGCCTGTATCGGCAGTTGTACGATGAACAGGTGCGCCAGGCTGAATCTGAAAGAGACGGGGAGGAGGACGCAGAATGAAGAATATCCTGTATTTCCAGAAGAAGTTTCTGTTGCCGCATATCGGTATGTTTGTGCTGGTGTTGTTCACCGGCATGGTGGCGGCATCTGCCAGCGGCATGGGCATTCCCCTGATGGTCAAGTACGTGTTCCCGGTGGTATTCCATACCCCAGGTGAACCCATGCCTGAGTTGCTGGTCAAGGTTCCTTCTCTGCAGGACCTGAGCCCGGATACATTGCTGCTGCTGGCCTGTATATCGATGCCAGTTGTGTTCATGGTGCGCGGCATTGCCATGTGGATGAACGCAGTGCTGGTGAATATTCTGGGTATCAAGATTCTGGAAACGATTCGCATGACTGTCTTCAGCCGCGTGCAGGAACTCCCCATCGCGTTCATGGAAAGCCGCCGCAAAGGGGATATCATCAGCCGCATTCTGGCCGATACCAATAACGTGCAGACGATTCTGACCTCTGTGGCCAATGACCTGGTGAAGCAGCCTGTCACGGCTGCCTGTGCCCTGGGGGCGTTCATCTACCTGCTGGTGACATCCGGTCAGGGGTTGCTTTTCTTCGTGAACCTGGTGTTTATCGGCCTGGCGGCCTGGCCCATCATGGTCTTTGGTAAGCGTATTTCGGGCAAGGCTCTGCGCTCCCAGCAGGGGCTGGGCGAGCTGAATACGGCGGTACAGCAGAATCTCGAAAATCAGCGTGAGGTGCGGGCCTACGCCATGGAGGAACGCGAAATAGCCGAATTCAAGAAGACTTCCAACCGTTTCTGTACGAATTATGTGAAACTGGTGAAATACCAGAAGGCACTGGTGCCTGTCATGGAAGTGGTTACCGCTCTGGCGCTGGCTTTCCTGCTGGTGCGCGGGCGTATGTGCGGTATGAATTTCACAGATTTCATTGCCATAGCCGGCGCTTTGTTCTTTGCTTTCGATTCAATGAAACGCGCGGGTACCGCCTGGAACCGCTTCAACGAGGCGCAGGGGGCCATCAAACGCCTCACGGAGGTGCTGTATGAACCCAATACCATTCCCGACCCGGAGAATCCCAAACAGTTCGAGCTGCCCGTGCGCGGTGAAATCCGCTTCCGCAATGTCAGTTTCGGCTACGACCCGGAGAAGCCTGTTCTGCGTGATGTAGACCTGACTATCCCCCCCGGACAGATTGTGGGGCTGGTGGGGCCGAGCGGTGCGGGCAAGACCACGTTTGCTGCGCTGATTCCCCGGTTCTACGAAGTCTCCAGGGGTGCTGTGGAGGTGGATGGTATCGATGTGCGCGACCTGCGGGCCCACGACCTGCGCGAGCAGTTGTCGCTCGTGGGGCAGCAGGCATTGCTCTTCTCCGGCTCTATTCGTGAGAATATCGCGCTGGGGCGTCAGGGGGCTACGGAGGAGGAGATTCTGGCGGCGGCAGATGCAGCAGCCGTTACCAAGTTCCTGGCTTCTCAGCCCAAGGGCATTGATACCGAACTCGGGCAGGGTGGTTCCGGGCTTTCCGGCGGGCAGCGCCAGCGTGTCGCTATTGCCCGTGCCTTTGTGAAGGATGCTCCCATCCTCATTCTGGACGAAGCCACCGCATCGCTCGATGCAGAGAGTGAGCGCGAAATCCAGGAGGAGCTTGATAAACTGGCCCAGGGTCGCACCACGCTGATTGTGGCGCACCGGTTCAGCACTATCCGCAATGCGCACCGTATCCTGGTCTTTGATGCCGGTCGCATCGTGGGCGATGGTTCGCATGAGGAGCTGTACGCCAACTGTCCGCTCTACAAGGAGCTTTACGACCGCCAGGGCATTGATTAAATGTAAGAGAAAAGGCCGGAGAGATGCTCTCCGGCCTTTTTCAGCATTAACTGGCGGCACCCGCAATGAGCTGCAGTGCCTTGGCGGTGACGCGCTGGCGGAGCTGCCGGCGGTTCATGCCGGGGAGGAAGAGGGTTTCGGTATGCACTGGGCGGGCAGCGCCGCGGCGGGCAATGGCCAGGCATACGGTGCCCACGGGGGGCTCGCCCTCGGCGGCGGTGGGGCCGGCATTGCCGGAGACCGCCACGGCGATATCCGCGCCGCTCTGGCGCATGGCTGCGGTGGCCATGGCGGCCACCACGGGCTCGCTCACCACCGAGTGCTCTTCGATGAGGGCGGCGGGTACGCCGAGGAGCCGTTCCTTGGCTTCGTTGCAGTAGGTCACCCAGCCGTAGCGGAAGGCGGCGGAGGCGCCCGGCACTTCGGTGAGGGCGGTGGCAATCATGCCGCCGGTGCAGCTTTCGGCCGTGGCCACAGTGAGGCCTGCGGCCTTCAGGTTCTCCACTGCGGCAAAGGCGAGTAAATCAATTTCCGGGTTCATGGCTGTTATTCTTCGTCGGGAACCTGCACGGCCACGGTGGCAAAGGCGGCCATGCCCTCGCGGCGGCCCAGGGC
>JAFVQN010000147.1 GCA_017504805.1 Akkermansia sp.
ATGCCGTAAAGCTTGCCCTTGTAATCAGCGGAGATGATGTTGTTGAATACAACGGCGCCCAGCTTCGTGGGGTCGGCGGATACACCGACGACTGCAATGCTCTTCGGATTGAAGAATGTTTCGAGTGACATGGTTGTTGTTGTTATTTGGTTGAAAAACTGAAGAACCGGTATACACGGCTCCGCAGAGGATTGTAGCACTCCGGCCAACTGTTTGCAAGCAACTTTGGTATATTTATGGCAAAGTTTTGATGGGAATGGCTGATTTTACCCCATTAGCCGGGGTAGGGAAGTTCGGTGGAGGTGCTATCCAGCCAGTTGTTGAGGATTTCCACGGCGGCGGCCTGGTCGATGATGGGGCGGAAGTTCTTTGCCTTTTTGCCGGCCTGGTGGAGTTTTTCCTGAGCCACGGTGGTGGTCAGGTATTCATCCACATAGATGAGGGGGAGCTGGGGCAGGCGGGCGTGCAGTTTGTCGCCGAAGGCTCGCACCTTGGCGCAGGCGGTGCCTTCGGTGCCATCCATGCGGAGGGGGAGCCCCAGCACCAGGGTGCGGATGCCGCGCTCTGCCACCAGGGTGGCGATGCGCTCCAGCGGCTCGGTGCGTTGCAGGTGGATGCTCTCCACCGGGTGCGCGAGGATGCCGCAGGCATCCGTGGCGGCAATGCCGATGCGGGCTTCTCCGTAATCTATGCCGAGGGCAGGGTGCATCAGACCAGGTTTTCCGGCAGACCGGAGACGATGTTCTTAATCTTATCCGCCTCGGAGCGGCGGGCCACGAGCAGGGCATCGCCTGTATCCACCACGATGAGGTCATCCACTCCCACCAGGGCTACGCGTTTGCCGGAATCAGTGAACACGATATTGTTACCGGCCTGCACCTGGCTCAGCGGGCTGTTGCTCACGTTGCCGCCCTCCTGCTGTGGCAGGTACTTGCCCACGGAAATCCAGGAGCCCACGTCGTCCCAGTCAAAAGTGGCTTCGAAATTGAGCACGCGGTCAGCTTTCTCCAGCAGCGCAAAGTCAATGGAAATGGGGGTGAGCTGCGGGAACTCGCTGCCGATGAAGGCGGGCAGGTCAGTGGACGCGGTCAAGCGGTCGATGAATTCAGCGAGCTCGGGACTGTGGGTGGCCAGCTGGCTGCGCACGTGGGCCACATTCCAGATGAACATGCCGGCATTCCACGAGAAATTGCCGCTGGCCAGGTATTCGGCGGCGGTGGCGGCATCCGGCTTTTCGCGGAAACGCACCACTTCATAGCAATTGTGGGTGAGGGATGCATCCTCCAGCTTTCCGGCGCGCTCGATGTAGCCATAGCTGGGACAGGCCCAGGTGGGCTTGATGCCGATGGTGATGAGCGCGGCTTCGCGCCCGGCCAGGGCGAGTGCATCCTCCGCCAGAGCTCGGAAGGCGTTGTCGTCCAGAATGAGCGAATCGCTGGGGATGATGATCATGTTGGCCTGCGGGTCGCGGGCGGCAATGAGCCCCACACCCAGAGCCACGGCGGGTGCGGTGTCGCGGCGGGCGGGCTCGGCCACGATGTTTGCTGCGGGCAGCTCGGCGGCCTGGCGGCGCACCTCGGCTTCCTGCAGGTGGTTGGTGAGAATGAAGATGTTTTCTGCCGGCACCAGCCCCTTCACGCGGTCGATGGCCTGGCGCAGCATGGTGCCGCTGCCGAATAAATCGAGAAGCTGCTTGGGTTTGGCATTGCGGGAAAGCGGCCAGAATCGCGTGCCGCTGCCGCCGGCGAGAATCAACGCATAATTACTCATGCCGCCGAGTATACCCCGCACCCCCGGCGCGGTCAAGCCCGGAAAGCTATTTCGGCGCGCGGGAGTAAGATGCTTTACAACAATGGCCAATTGGGTTACTATTCCGGGGACGTGGAAGAGGATAAGTCCAGAATGCAGGTGTTGCTGCAGATGAATCGTGAGCTGAATAAACGGAAGCGTGAGCTCATGGAGGTGACGTCCGCCGTGCTGGGGCGCCCGTTTGAGATGCCGCTCCTGCCGGAGACGGAGGAGGAATGGGCGACAGCGTTCGGCACGAGCTGTGCGGTAGAGGACCAGGCATACCTGGATAGTCTGGAGCCGGCGAATCAGCATCTGCTGGCTGCATACGATGCGCATGACGCCGAAGCCATGAGACGTGCGCTCGAAAAAGGCGCCGACCCTGATTTGCGACTCATCTGGGAGGGCGACACCCTGGCGGCAGACGCTGTGCTGAGTGGCTGGCCGGAAGCCACGGAGCTTCTGCTGGATGCCGGGGCTGACCCGATGGTCGAGGATGGCCGCTTGCTTATCCAGCTCTGCTGTATGGGCGAGGCGGAACTCTTGCGCCGTGTGTTGCAGATGCCCGGTGTCTCGCCTGATTTTTCGGATGGATATGATTCACTTGCCGTGTGGGCTGCGGAA
>JAFVQN010000148.1 GCA_017504805.1 Akkermansia sp.
ATGCGCAGGTCTGGGAGGAGCCGACGCCGCGGAACTCGAACTTGTTGCCGGTGAAGGCAAAGGGAGAGGTGCGGTTGCGGTCGGTGGTATCCTTCGGCAGCTCCGGCAGGGTGTCCACACCCAGTTCCATGGTGGTCTTGGCGCAGGAGGTCTTGGCGCCGCCGTGCATAATCTGCTCCACGATATCGGTGAGCTCATCGCCCAGGAAGATGCTCATGATGGCGGGCGGAGCCTCGGCTGCCCCCAGACGGTGGTCGTTTCCGGCCTTGGAGATAGAGGCGCGCAGCAGGTCGGCGTGGCGGTCGATGCACTGAATCACGCTGGCCAGGAAGGTGAGGAAGAGCACATTGCTGTGCGGGGTCTTGCCCGGGGAGAACAGGGAGCCGAGCTCAGGGGTGGAAAGCGACCAGTTGTTGTGCTTGCCGCTGCCGTTCACCGAGCTGTAGGGCTTCTCGTGGAGCAGGCAGACCAGGTTGAACTTGAGAGCCTGGCGCTCCAGGATATCCATAATCATCACATTGTGGTCCACGGCCACATTGCAGGGCTCGAACAACGGGCAGATTTCAAACTGACCGGGGGCGGCCTCGTTGTGGCGGGTCTTGGAGGGCACACCCAGGGCCCACAAGGCGTGGTCGACGGAGGTCATGAACTCCAGCACGCGCTCCTTGATGGAGCCGAAGTAGTGGTCCTCCATCTGCTGGTGCTTGGGCGGCAGACAGCCGAACAGCGTGCGGCCAGTCTCGATGAGGTCCGGACGCTGGATGTACAGGTCTCGGTCGATGAGGAAGTATTCCTGCTCGGCCCCCAGATTGGTATCCACCGTGCTGGGGTGCAGGCCGAAGCATTCGAGCACGCGCTTGGTCTGGCGCCCCACGGCTGCCATGGAACGCAGCAGCGGGGTCTTCTTGTCCAGCGCCTCTCCGGTGTAGGAACAGAAGGCAGTCGGGATGCAGAGCGTCACTGTATTGGCCGTGCGCTTGATGAAGGCCGGGCTGGTGGGGTCCCACGCGGTGTAGCCGCGGGCCTCGAAGGTTGCGCGGATACCGCCGCTCGGGAAGGAGGACGCATCCGGCTCCGCCTGGATGAGATTCTTGCCGGTGAACTCGAAAATCATGCCACCCTTGCCATCCGGCTCCACGAAGGAATCATGCTTCTCAGCCGTGGCATCAGAAAGGGGTTGAAACCAGTGCGTGTAGTGCGTAGCTCCCTTGGAAAGAGCCCACACCTTCATGGCCTGTGCCACTTCATCCGCAATGCCCATATCCAGCTTGCCTCCCATCTGGATGGTTTGCATCATCTTCTTGAAGGCACTCTTGGAGAGGTATTTCTCCATGGTCTTGACACCAAAAGTATCGCTTCCGTACAAAGCCTCAAGGGCTTCCATGGGGTTCTTTGTGCTTTCTTCAGCCATTGTGGTACACTGGTTGTATCGTTCGTGCGGGCATCTCTATACGCCGCGACGCGCTGATTTTACAGGTTTTCCACCCACTTGTACAGCAAAATTTCCCGCAGATATCTCCCACTTGCGCAAAACCCGATATAAAATCTGCATTCCCTCGCTTCGTTTGTGAAATTTTGCAATATCAGTGCAAATTTTCACCCCCTCCCATGTAAGCAATTCAAACAGAAAGCCGCGCAACTGTGATAAAGTTGCGCGGCGGTCATAAGGGGGACTTTCAGCTCGCTTTTCCTGCCAGGTAGGCATTCATGGCTTCCATGATATCGAGTTCAGGGCGGAAGGCGGCATCGTGGTGGGAGGAGCGGATGAGCGGACCACTGGCCACGTGGCGGAAGCCCTTGCCGAGGGCGACCTCGCGCAGCTCATCGAACACCTCCGGGCGGATGTAATCGATGACCGGCAGATGGCGGGGCGAGGGGCGCAGGTACTGCCCCATGGTGAGCACGGTCACACCATGCTCGCGCAGATCATCCATGGTGCGCTCAATTTCCTCACGGGTTTCACCCAGGCCGAGCATGATGCCGCTCTTGGTCACGACGCGTCCGGGGGCCAGCTCGAGCGCACGCTTCAGCATGTGCAGCGACAGGCGGTACCTGGCGCGGAACCGCACCATGGGAGAAAGGCGCTCCACCGTCTCGAGATTATGATTAAAAATATGCGGCGCGGCATCCATGACCATGGCCAGAGCGTCCTCGTTTCCACGGAAGTCAGAGGTTAGCACCTCCAGCACGGTCTGGGGGCTCAGCTCGCGGATGCGGCAGATGATTTCCGCAATGTGCGCAGCGGCACCATCGGCCAGGTCATCGCGAGTGACCATAGTGACCACTGCGTGGTTCAGTTTCATGTGCGCCACACTTTCGGCAATCTTGCGGGGCTCCTCCGGGTCAAGCGGCTTGGGCTTGGCAGTGCGGGTGGCGCAGAACCCGCAGGCGCGGGTGCATACATCACCGCAGGCCATGAAAGTAGCTGTGCCGTGGCTCCAGCACTCACCGCGGTTCGGGCACATTGCCTCCTCACACACGGTCACAAGACCGTTATCCTTGATGAGGTGCTGAACCTCTTTGAATACCCTGCCCTTCGGCAGCTTCACTTTCAGCCAGGATGGTTTGCGGGTGCTCTGGTTTATTTCCTCAGACATGGCGGCGGAAGAATGCTCTATTTCTTCAAAAATTGCAAGTCCAAAGATGCTCTCAACGCAATCCGCGACTGCGGAACCAGGCATCCAGCTCAGCTGCTTCCTTCGGCGTCAGTTGCACCGTCCTGGTCACTTCCTCGATGAAGCGCGTGAGCAGCTCCGACATGCTGTCACCTCGTTCCTTTACCAGATGGGTGAACTTGGCATGCAGCTCTGCATTCAACCAGAATGTCACCGGGCGCTTACTTGCATCTCTCTTTACGGGGGCCATATCAGTTACTTATCTCTCTGCCGCAAACCTTACCACACACGCCCCCGCGTCGCAATGCAAATTCCCCACGCTGACACATTCCATTCAGGTGTTATAACACCTAATCAAAATTCACCTGTTTTCATCCCTGAAACAGACATTTTTATCGCTTTTCGCGGTAGCCTTACACCCGGTGTCCAAAAAATCGTATTTACCTGGTGTCATTTTTGTTATAACTTACCACACTACTCTCATTTTCTCATTTTATGCACCCTTTTTCCCACCGTTAACGCTGCGCGCCAAAACACCGCATCAAGACCACGTGAGGCTTTTCTCCGGCCCGGGAACCAAACAAGGGAAAGAAAGGATACAAAAACGCTTTCGCGACACTTTTCTGCACCGAATTTCACATGTACTTACACCCCGCATATAAAACACCGTAATCCTTTCTGTTTACAGCGTCTTTATATTTTTCGCACTGCATTCCCCTACTCAAAACACACTAAAAGCCCTATTTTTATCCCCTTTTTGTCTAAACACCCGATATCCGCGAGAATCCGCACAGAAAACAGCACGCTGAGCACAAAATCCCCCTTACATCTGTGCGGCGCAGCCGTTTTATCGCCGTCAGAACGCCCTATTTCGGGCTATTTTTCAACACAAAATGCTGCAAGTTAGCAACTTGCAGCATTTTATAAAAAAACAGGCATTTTCAATAAAATCACTCCAGAAGGAGGATTTCGCCATCATTCGGCACATGAATGGTACCGCGGAAGACCTGGGCAGCCTCTGCCGAGTATGACGAGCGTCGATTTGCGAGCGTGGCGTCCTCGGTATGGTAAAGGACCAGATGTCTGGCACCAAGAGCCGCTGCAAGACGGCCTGCATCCAACGCCGTGCTGTGATGCTTCTCGTAGGGTTTGAAGCGCCCGGCATCGGCATACAGGCAGAAGGCCTCGCTGAGCAGCCAGTCAGCCGCGCGGGCAAGAGCTTCATTCTTTTCGTTGTAGGGTTCATCACCGAGGCAGACGAAGCGCTGACCATCCGGCAGAATGATGCGGTAGCCGAACTGCCGCGCCTTGGTGGAGCCGATATCGAAAGCGAGCCCCTGCATACCGGCAGCGGAGAAAGGCTGTCCATCCTTCAGCGGGGTGAAGAGGACATCCAGCCCGAAATGAGCCGTCACCTTACCCGGCAGGGTGGCGCGGCAAATCATCTCCAGGGTCTGTAGCACCTCCTCATGTCCGTAGACGCGAAGCTCGCCCTCATACGCACCAGCATTCATCGCCTGCGCAATCATGCGCACCACCCAGACCACACCGAAAATGTGGTCGGTATGAGCATGCGTGAGGAAGACGTCATGAATCTCCGACAGAGAAATACCGGCCTGCTCCAGACGAGCCAGAATACCGTTACCACCGCCGCCATCCGTCAACAGACACTGCGAACCATTCCTCAGAGCAAAACAGGTATTATAGCAGCGCGTCACGGCTGCATTGCCCGTGCCCAGCATAATCAGGGAGCATTTCATGCCCTTATCCTACACCAGCGCAGCTCCATTTTCAACAATAAAGCTTGACCGGTTCCCCTGAAAACAGTAAAAGAGACCATGCGTTTGAAACACTCGTTCCTGGAAATCCTTGTCCGGCTCGCCGTCACATTCTTCGGTCTGTTCATGCTGGCACTGGGCATTGACCTGACCATCATCGCTGACCTGGGGACAGATGCCATCACCAGCCCGGCGCTGGCAGCCAGCACGCTGCTGGAGCCCCTCTACCCGTTTTTCACGGTAGGCAACACCCTCATCTGCCTGCACGTGCTGCTGGTTCTCTTGCAGGTAGTACTGCTGCGCCGCAACTTTGCTCCCGTGCAATTGCTGCAGGTGCTCATGTCGTTTGCCCTGGGCACCATGGTCGATGCCCTGCAGCCCTGCGTAAAGCAACTGCCAGTGCCGGACTACATAGCCCGGCTGGGCTACACGCTGCTGGCCTGCGTGGTATGCGCTTTCGGCATTTTCTCCTATGTGAAAGCGAACCTGGTTCCGCTGCCGGCAGAGGGATTCTGCGTATCGCTCACACGCACTTTCAGGCTGAAATTCAGCCGCGTGAAGGTCGGGCTGGACTGCGCCATGGTGGTGTTTGCCATCGTTTTCTCCCTGAGTTTCCTGGGGACTGTGGTGGGAGTGCGCGAGGGTACGCTCATCTGCGCCTCCACCATCGGGCTCATCATCGGGTTCTTCTTCAACCGCTTCCCCTGGTGGGATAAGCTCTTTGCCGCAGCCGGCCACCGCAGCGGAGCCGAGAAGGAAGACCATTTCGATTAAAGGGCTCACTCCGGCTGCACCACAGTGGAACCGTCTGACAGAAGCGAAAGCGTGTACACGCCGGCGTGGGTATCCACATGCCGGCGTTCGCTTACCGGGGCCGGCAGTCCCTCGGCATCCCAGAAATACTCACGCAGCAAGGCTCCGTCATCCGTATACTCGCAGACCCGCTCGGCATAGCCCAGGGTCGGGTGATTCACGGGTAATCCATCAGCCGCGCCAAAACACTCCCACTCCGGTTTTCCGGATTTATTAGAGCGCACCAGGTGCTCTGCACAAGTGCGTTTCATGAGGCCTGGCGCACCATCTGCCCCCATAAACCGGCGGCGTTGCAGTCCCTCAGCGACCCGAGGTTCGTGCTGCAGAACGGCCGCCCCCACTTCCGGGTGTACCGCCGGTCGCCCTGCCTCATCAAACCAGCTCCGCCGCGAACCATTCCCCTCCGGCAGGGGGGCAAGCTGCTCACTGGCCACGCCGTAATAATTATCTTTGAGGGCACCCCCAACCAGATTACGCCGCGTCATCGAGCCATCCTCTCCGTACTCGTATTCCACGCACTCCTCCCCCTGTGCATTCCGGGCGGGGTTGCCTGCGGCATCCAGAAACCGGAGCTCCAGCGGCCGGTCATGAGCATCATACACCACGCGGCAGACCGCATATCCCGGAAAACGCGGCGACACCAGCTCGCCCCTGGCGTTGCGAAAGGATGATTGCACCAGGCGGTTGTTACGGTCATAGTCAAACTGTCTCACCGCCACCCCCTGTGCATCCTCCGTCAGCTTGCCGGCAGCGTTCCGGCTTTCCTTGCGCAGAAGACGTCCGGCGGTATTATAAAACATAAGCTGCTCGGCTACCTGGCTACCGGGCAGAGCCGACAAACGCCCCTCGGCGTCCACATGGCACATACGGCTCACCCTGCCCTCCGGCGTATATTCCATCCGCACGTGCGAAACCGCCGGTTCATCACCCTGCCCCAGCATCGTAATCCCGCGCGGAGGCTCAGCCCCTGCCGGATTCACCACCCCGGCATAGCAATAATACAGCGGCTGTGCATCCTTCACCACTGCATGGTATATCCCCAGCCCCAGAACAGAGGCAAACACGCACACCGCCGCCAGGCTCCCCAGATACTGCCAGAACGCTTCAAATGCTTTTTTCAAGACGGCGCCGCCGCGCCTCACATAATGATACATGCAGGACAGATACTAACTGCCCTGCATTAATTCGATACTGATTAGAATCAACGGTGGCTCTGCAAACGCCGGCAGGCGGCACGCATGCAGAGCACACTCACCAGCAGCATGAACGAGGTCCCCAGCAGCGCCGGTACCCAGTTCACAGGCTCACCAGCCTGCCACAGCCTCACCCACGATGCCAGCGGCAGCGCCGCCACCACCACTGCCAGCAGCAGCCAGATGACCGAAACCACCACCCGGCGCGCCGCCCGCTGCTGCGGGCGCGAATGCCGCCGCAGTATCATCTCCTCATCTTTCTTCTTACGGTATTTGCCGCCCATACTGTCCAATACTCTAGCACAATAATTTACATTAGCAAGTCAATTTCATCAATTTTTCCTCCATTTTCCTGACAAATTGCGCATTTAGCCTTGAATATCGGGGATTTTCCGCTAAAATACGCCGCACGAGATATTGCAACCCGCAATTATCCCCAGAAAACTTCAACCACATAACTGATAGTAACTATGGCTAAACTCACTGTACGCGACCTCGACGTCGCCGGCAAGGAAGTGCTCATGCGCGTTGACTTCAACGTGCCCATGAAGGACGGCAAGATTACCAACGATGCCCGCATCGTGGCGGCTCTGCCCACCATCAAGTACCTGCTCGAGAACGGCGCCCGCCTTGTTCTCTGCTCCCACCTGGGCCGCCCCGAGGGTACCGGCTACC
>JAFVQN010000003.1 GCA_017504805.1 Akkermansia sp.
ACGCCGCTGTCTTCTCCTCCTCTGCAAACACTCTACCGCTTTCCATTTTTCAGAAGGTTTATCTTATCGCGGAGCACAGCGGCCACCTCGAAATCAAGGCGGGCGGCGGCTTCGCGCATTTCCTTCTCCAGGCGGGCGATGGTGGCGGGCACATCCGGGGCATCGTCATCCCCTTCCCCGGCCATGAGGGTGCCGAAGTCGTCGTCATCCTCCAGCTCATCATCGGGGGTATAGAGACGCAGGGTGCTCTGGTCGCCGCGGCTGACACTGTGCGGGGTGATGCCGTGGGCCTCGTTGTATGCATGCTGGATGGCGCGGCGGCGGTCGCTTTCCTCCACCAGGCGGCGGATGGAATCGGTCACGACATCGCAGAAGAGCACGCACTCGCCATGCACATGGCGGGCGGCGCGGCCGGCGGTCTGCACCAGGCTGGTTTCGTTGCGCAGGAAACCCTCCTTATCCGCATCCAGGATGCAGACGAGGGAGACTTCCGGCAGGTCAAGGCCCTCGCGCAGCAGGTTGATACCCACCAGGATATCCACCTTGCCGGCGCGGAGCTTGCGCAGAATCTCCACGCGCTCAATGGCATCCACATCCGCATGGATATATTCCACCTCCAGGCCGACCTTGCGGAGATAATCGGTCAGATCCTCGGCGGTGCGCTTGGTGAGGGTGGTGACGAGCACGCGCTCGCGCACGGAGACGCGCTGGCGGCAGAGCTCGATGGTCTTATCAATCTGCCCATCGAGCGGCAGGAGGGTGATTTTCGGCTCCAGCAGGCCGGTGGGGCGAATGAGCTGCTCCACGATGAGCGGCTGGGCCAGCCCGGCGGGGTTGAAACTCTCCACCGGGGCGGCGCTGGAGTGCGGCGGCACGCGCAGCTCCGACAAATGGTGGAAGAAGACGCCGCGGAAGCCCTCCGGCGCGTGGGTGATGGCCTGGCTGGCCTCGCGGCTGCGGGCGTGGGTGTTGCCGCGCTTTGCCTTGAGCACGGGGATGTAGCCCTTGTTGCCGGAGACGCAGTTCACATACTCAAAGGGCCCCGGCGTGGCGGAAACATAGACCAGCTGGGCCTGGCGGTTCATGAATTCATCAAAGCGCAGCGGGCGGTTATCCAGCGCGGAGGGGAGGCGGAACCCGTGGTCGATGAGCACCTGCTTGCGGGAGCGGTCGCCCTCGTACATGCCGCCAATCTGCGGCACGGTGGCGTGCGATTCATCGATGATGGTGAGGTGGTCCGCCGGGAAATAATCCTGCAGGGTGGAGGGGGTGCTGCCCGGGGCGCGCCCGGCCAGGTGGCGGGAGTAGTTCTCGATTCCCTTGCAGAAGCCGATTTCATTGATGAGCTCCAGGTCGTAATCGGTGCGCATCTTGAGGCGCTGCGCCTCGATGAGCTTGTTCTGCTTCTCGAACCACTCCACGCGCTCCGCCAGTTCCCTGCGGATGGACTGGATGGCCGGCAGGCGCTTCTCCGGCGCGGAGACGTACTGCTTCACCGGGAAGAAGAGGTAGCTCTGCAGCCGCTCGCGCACGCGCCCGGTGCCGGCATCGATGAGGGAGATGGCATCAATCTCATCGCCAAAGAACTCCACGCGGATGGCCTCGCCATCGCTCTGCGCGGGGTATACCTCCACCACATCGCCGCGCACGCGGAAGCGCCCGCGCTGGAAATCGTAATCATTGCGCTCAAAGAGCAGCTCCGCCAGGCAGGCCAGCATGGCATCCCGGTCCATCTCCTGCCCCACGTGCAGGGAGAGGGTCAGGTTCCGGTAATCCTCCGGCGCGCCCAGACCATAGATGCAGGAAACAGAGGCCACCACAATCACATCCCGCCGCAGGAGGAGGGAGCGCATGGCATTCAGGCACAAGCGGTCAATCTCCTCGTTGATGGCGCTGTCCTTCTCGATGTAGGTATCCGTGCTGGCAATGTAGGCCTCCGGCTGGTAGTAGTCGAAGTAGGAGACGAAGTACTCCACCGCATTGTGCGGGAAAAAGGCTTTCAGCTCAGAGTAGAGCTGCGCGGCCAGGGTCTTGTTGTGGCTGAGCACCAGCACCGGCCTGTCCTGCGCCGCGATGAGGTTCGCCATCGTGAAGGTCTTGCCCGAGCCGGTCACGCCCAGCAGGCACTGGTGCCGGTTACCCGCACGCAGCGATTTGAGAAGCTTGGCAATCGCCTGCTCCTGGTCGCCCGAGGGTTTGTAATCTGTTACCAGTTGAAATAAGGACATCGCTTCACATCCGGCGCGGATTCTCATGCGCACCCCCTCACGGTACCCCATAACACACGCCATGTCAAGGCGTGAATATAAAAAGCCACCGCCCATGCAAGGCGGTGGCTGGGGAGAATGGAAATTATTCCTTACTTGGCCGAAACCGTGATAGAACCGTAAGAGATGCGGTCCTGCCCCATATTGAAGGTGACCATGAGGCGGGGCTTCTTCACCGTTGCAGGCACATTGAGCGTGTACACATTGTTGCTGCTCTTATGGCCGGAAGAGCCTTCATGCCGGTCCTCGGCCACCTTCTTCTTGCCATCATACAGCTCCACTGCGGAGAAGCGGGCTGCGTGATTACCGCTCTTGAAGGTGAAGGTCACGGTGTAGGTGCCGGCAGCCTTGATCGGGATATCGCCGATTACCTCCACCGGCGTCTGATCCGTGGGGATGACATCGGGGTTCCAACCCTCGGCCAGCGTGAGATTCTTCACCCAGAGCCGGCGGGCATCCTTGGCAGACTTGCCAAGCATGCTGTCCGGGTCCAGCTCCTGCAGCTTGTCAATCATCTCTTCGAGCTCCGCCTTGTGGCTGACTCCGCCATGGCGGTGCAGCAGGCCGATGCAGATACAGCAGAGCTGCTGCTTGTGCTCAGTGGTCAGCAGCGGGTTCTTCATCATATCCTTCATCTCCTTGAGCGTTGCCTTCCAATCCTTGGTAGAAGCACTCTCGATGGCCGTGGCATGCAGGTTCAAAGTGGCTATCTTGTACATACCCGCCTGGTCATCCGGGTCTGCCTGCTGAATGCGCCTGGCCACGTTGTCCGGCTTTTTCAGGCCGGGAATAGCCGAGGCCTGGCCAAGCAGGCGGGCCTTCTCAACACCGCTTACGCTTTCAGATTTGTCCAGCAGGTCCTGCTGCCTGGCAGAAGCCTCCAGAATCTCCGTGATACGTTTTGCCACGGCCTTGGGCTTCTTGCGTTCATCGAAGCTGATGCAGAGATCTGCCACGCGGTACCCCTTCTTATCATAGAAGATGAAGGCCGGATACGAATTCGGGAAGCTCAGGTCAATCTTGCCGAAACGCGCCTGGTTTTTCTCATGCTCCTCTTTGGAGGACACATTGGGCACGCCCAGCTGCATGACAACTGCCTTGCCCAGGGCCTTCTTCACGGCCTCAGACTCCAGCATGCGCTCTATGGTCTTCCTGCTGTGCTTATCCCAACCATCGGCATAGGTTGCGATTACAATACCTTCCACCCCGGCCTTGGATTTCGCCTCCTCCATATTTTCAGCCTTCTGGTATGCCAGGGCTGAGAACGGAGACAGCGCCAGTGCGAGGGTCACGATACGGGAAATGGTGTTCATTAGTGTCAGAAATGGTTAGATTGGTTACGCGGCCTGATTACCGTAGATGAAGATACCGTTGAGGTGGAAGAAGTCGGGGCCACCCTGACGCAGGAAGCGCACATACTTGGCCACAGGCTGCTTACCGCCCAGATCCGTGCGCATGACGCGCTGCTTGAAAGCCCCCAGGTCATGCACGTCGGTCCAGTCGGTACCATTTTCAGAAACCTGAATCCTGATATTATTGCAGCGTTGGAGGTTACCGGGGGTTCCCACCAGCACGATACCCGTCACCTGCACCTGGCGGGGCAGTTCCACCGCCACAAAGGCGTCTTTATCCTTAGCGGTGTGGAAAGTGCCACCCTGCGGGGTAAGCAGGCCGGCATGGTCCTGCGGTTTATCCCACTGGGAAGTCGAACTGAACCAGACCAGGCCCCCTTCCGATGCCAGCTTCCCGGGGAACGGTTCAATCTGGGGAATGTTCACATCGGGGTTCTTGTAACCGGATTTGTGAATCATCTTCGCGATGGACTGGAACGCCAGGCGGTCGAGATTCTTCTCTGCGGCCAGAATGGCAGGCGAAAGCAGCTTGACCCGATCCTCGGCAGTCATGTCGCCGCCCTTGCCGATACCCGCGATGATAGCCTGCATCAACTGGGCATTGCCCTCTTTATCGAGCTTGGCACCCAGCACATTGCCCCAGTTCAGGATAGCGGGGGCATACTCACTGTTAGCCACCGTAGCGCCCAGCACATCAGCAAAGAAATCGCACAGGCGGGCGGTATCCTTATCAGCCCCCATAGCAGCGAGCTGCTTCGTGCCGAGCTCCTCAATGCGCCAGCGGTCCGGGCCCATGACCTTGACGCTCTGCCAGAACTTCATGTAGGCTTTCTTGAGCTGCTTGGGCTTCAGGTTCGCGGCCAGCCCGTCAGCCAGCCCCTTGTGCATGTGCTCAGAGGCCAGCTCGGGATAAAGCGGCACGAGATACTCACAAAGAGCGTCATTGAGCTTATTCCAGTTGGCGGCGCCGGCATCCTGGGCTTTTTCCAGCACCTCGCGCCATTCACGCATGGCCACATAGTTGCGCGGCTGGGCCTTGGCTGCCTTTTCAAAGCAGTCCTCTGCCTTGGCCAGCTCCCCTTTATCGGCATAGATACCACCGAGAACCCGCAGCATGTGGGACTTCCGCGTATTCTTCTTCTCCGCATCAGAGAAAAGCTCCGTCGCGGCATGCAGCGATGAGAAGGTATGCACACTGCGGAACACCTGCCAGTGCAGACCACGCTGCCAGCTCAGCGAATAAGCCGGCGTCCACTTATCGCCCACAAGCACAATGAAGGCGCAGTGGCCGGGCTCGCCCGCCGTCATAGCCGGCACACCATTGGCCAGCGCGGCAAAGGCACCGAAGTGGGACAAGCTGCCGCACACGCCACCCACGTAGTAAGTCATGGCCTCGCGGTTGTCACCCAGGTCACTTTCAAAGGGAGCGTAATACATGGGGCCGTGAATGGTATCGCCATAGATATTGTTGAGGCGGTAGGCGCAGCGCCAGCAGGAGCCGGAGTAACGATCCGCCGGCAGGTGGAAATTCTCCAGAGCCCAGGTCAGGCTGGCCACCGAACCATAGGGATTATCCCCCTTGCAGCCGCAGACCATACGGCGCTGCCACATAGGCAGGGTATCAAACACCGTGTTCAGCCGGTCATCCTTCCAGGCATTGATATAGAAGGTAGCGCGCTCCACGGCATCCTGCTGGTCCCAGCCGGATTTCGCATATTCGAGCGCCGTGGCTGTGGCAATATCGCGCACCATGCGATTCTCCAGCATATCCGGGTGCTTCTTGTGAATCTTCTTCAGGATGGAAAGCGCCATACCGGGACGCACGCATTCGCCACTGAAAGCGAAATCATGCATCCATTCGGGGTCGCTGCCTATCCTTTCCATCAGCTTGCTGCCGGCCTTGTCTACGGCACTTTCGCTGAGCAGGTGGTCGCAACCGGCCTCTTTCTCCAACTTTGCCAGTTGAGTCTCCTGCTGACTGATATTCCATGCCAGTGCAGCACTAGGCTCAGCATTGGCTGGTACCTTGGCCCGGTTGGCCTCCAGTTCCTTGCGCAGTTTCTCAATCCGGGCCGTGCGGTCTGTGCGGGATTTTTCCACCTCAGCCTGCGAGCGAAGCTCGGCATCGGCCACCACCCACTGCGCCAGCAACAACTGATTCTCAGGTTTACGGAAGAGTTTGGCAAGCTCTGCTGTGGACTTACCCTCCGCTTTCTTCATGATCTCGGCAGCCACCGCTGCTTTCTGCTTAGCGCAATCAGCCCAGTCGCTGTCCACCACACTGCCCTGCTGCACGCTGCCCGCCGGCTCGTCAACCTCCTCCTCAGCCACCGGAGTCGCTGCGGGGGGAGCCTCAGCCACCGCAGCGGCTGCCAGCTCCTCAGTCTGAACTTTCTTCTTTGCTTTCTTCTTACCCTTCTTCTTTGCTTTCTTGGGGGCCTTCTTGCCAATCATACTATCCGGCAATATTCCCTCGTAGACCTCGGGCTTCACCAGATAAGTTCCCCCGGCTGCCAATCCCAGCAGCAGCAGGGTCGTCATCACAAATGTTCCGGCTTTCATATTTAATCTGGATACTTTAAACTCCGGAAACACCCTACCATTTTGTCTGTGACATTTCAAGCATAAAACAGCAATCTGCCACGGTCGGCACACGTCGGCACACGTGTCCCAAAGATTAAGGGAAAATAGCCCTGAACGATATAAGGGCAAAGTGTTCAGTGAGAAAATTCGTAGCAGGGTATCTCCCGCCTCGCCATCGGCAGTAAGCATGCATTGGTGATTCCGTCGGCGTCCTGTCTCGGCGTAGTTCCGCAGGAACGAAGACGGAAAGCCGCTAACTTTCAAGTTGTCAATTGTCAATTGTAAATTGTCAATCCCCATGTCCTGCCACCGTCTTGACAAACGGGTGCGTATGGGCCATCATATCAGGCGTTATGTACATCCCCACGCAGGAAGAACGATACAGTAAAGTAGCGAAACTCACGCTGTTTCTCTGCGTGCTGGTGCCCCCGGCGGTGGTCATGTGGCTGGCAGAAATAGCTGACCTGCTTACCTGCACGTATGCCTTCCTGCTGCCGGTGGCCATGCCGCTGGACTGGTTGGGCTTCAACAAAGTAGCCGCCATCTGCATCTCCGCTCTCATTCAGGGCATCATCTTCTTCTGGATAGCCAATTCCCGCAAGCTCACCCCGAAAACCAAAACCACCATTGCCGTGACCTGGGGCATGAGCTTCGCCCTCATCCTCAAAATCCTCATCGCCTTCTCCGTGTACCGTGCTGTGCGCGGAATGTAATTGCGCGTTTTATTGCTCCGGCAATTAAAGAATATTGCTTGGACTCAACGATAAGACTTTGGCGATTAGTTTGCGAGCGACGGCGAGCGTCTATTTGAGCCCGCGGAGCGGGCGGCATATCCATAGCGAGGCGGTGGAGCCGCGCAGCGGCGGAACCCCTCGTAAACGAAAAGAACAATCAGAGCCCCGACGTCAGGAGTGGGCGGCAGAAAGTGAAGCCTTAATATGTTGCATCGCTTTCTGCCACCCCGACCTACGTCGGGGTTCAGGTTTCTTTTGGGTTTGTACGAGTGGTTACGCCCGCCACGCTGACGCGTGACGCGCTCCACCACTCGCTATGGATATGTCGCCCTGACGGGCTCAGAATTCCTCGGGCTTTCAGCTCGCCAAAATTCCAATTTGGTGAGTTTTTAGAGGTCCCCAAATTGGAAATTTCTGCGGCGGATTGGCAGAACATGTGAACCGCACCCAGGAGACTTTCCGCAGCCAATTTTAGCCGCTATCGGCTAATGACGGCTAATTATCGGCTAAATTAGCCGATAAAAATTGACAAAAAGGCCCACCTTGCTAAAATAGGCGTATGAAGCGGCGCAGCAAAGTTCCGGCGTTAAGAGAGCTGATTGAACAGGAAACAGGGAACCTTATGGAAGTGATGCAGAAGGCGCTCCCGGAGGCTCTGCGGATGGATCGCTACCTGAGCTGGCAGGAGCTGCGGCATCGGAAAGCGCCGGATGGAATGAGTGCCGGCCAGTGGTGGCTGGGCCTTAAATTGCACCGGACACAGGCCAGACAGAGCATAACTCTTTGCAATGCAAAAGGAGAGCCCTTCAATTTTGCCTCAACGCAACTGATTCAGCAATATCTGCACAAAATTGACCGCGCATCCGGAACCCTGCTGATGACGGATGCCAACGCCGTGTTCTCCGTAACGGAGAGAGATAAATACCTGCTGACTTCACTGGCCGAGGAAGCCATCATGTCCAGCATGCTGGAGGGCGCGGTAGTGACTCGCTCAGAAGCCCGGGAGCTTATCCGCAGCAACCGGCACCCGAAGGATGAGCATGAGCAGATGGTGATGAACAATTACCGCACGATGCGGATGATATTGCAGCACAAGGATGAGCCGCTCACGCCGGAGTTCATCATGTCGCTGCACCGGAGCATGGTGGAAGGAACACTGAAAAAGCCGGAACGGGCAGGTATTTTACGCCAGGCGGAAGACAAAGTCTACATAGAGGATACCCGCACCGGCGATATCATTCACATGCCGCCTGCTTCAGAAAAGTTGGCAGAGCGTCTGGAAGCCCTCTGCTGCTTTGCTAATGATGAAGGGAAAGAGGAATATTACATCCACCCGATAGTACGGGCCATTATCCTGCATTTTCAATTGGCATATGACCACCCCTTTGTAGATGGCAATGGCAGAACAGCGCGGTCGCTGTTCTACTGGAGCATGTTGCATTCCGGATACTGGCTTTTTGAGTACATCTCCATTTCCCGGGAAATTTACCGCCATTCCCGCAGTTATTATGAGTCTTTCCTGAACACGGAAGAAGATGAGAATGACCTGAATTATTTTATCATCGACCAGTTGCAAACCATTCTGGCATCAATCGAGAGCCTGAATGAGCACCTGCGCATGAAACAGAAAATGCAGGAGCAACTTCGGTATTCTCTTTCCGGTTTCATTCATCTCAATCACCGGCAGAAGAATGTGCTGCTGCATTTTCTGCAGCATCCGAATGCATATACTACAGTCAGTATGCACTGTGGAGAATACAAAGTGGTCCGCCAGACTGCCCGCACGGATTTGACTGGATTGGAAGCTCTCGGTTTCCTTAGTTCAGAAATGGTTTCGCGAGAGTTTATCTTCAGACCAGTTTCTGATTTGGAAAAAAGACTCAATAGTCTCAACGTCCAAAAATAGCCGCTATCGGCTAATGACGGCTAATTATCAGCTAAATTAGCTGATAAATGAGCTGCACTTCACCAGGCCGCTCCCCGCCGGTGGGCGGTGGATTGCCAGGACCGCGAGGTTGAGCAACTGCTCCGCGCTCACGGTGCCACCCAAATTGGGAACCTATAATAACTCAAAACTAACCAGCAAATGGGAATTTGGCGATTAGTTTGCGAGCGACGGCGAGCGTCTATTTGAGCCCGCGGAGCGGGCGGCATATCCATAGCGAGGCGGTGGAGCCGCGCAGCGGCGGAACCCCTCGTAAACGAAAAGAAT
>JAFVQN010000149.1 GCA_017504805.1 Akkermansia sp.
CCTTGCCCAGTGCGCCGGGCACGATGGAGAAGGTGTAGGAGATACCGTCCTGGCTGTCATCGTAGTTGAGCTTGGCAACGGAGAGCATGGAGGCTACCGCACCGTTCTTGTCGCGGCCGTGCATGGGGTTGGCACCCGGGGCAAAGGGCTCGCCGGCGCGGCGGCCGTCGGGCGTGTTGCCGGTCTTCTTGCCGTACACCACGTTCGAGGTGATGGTGAGCACAGACTGGGTGGGCACGGAATCGCGGTAGGTGTGCAGCTTGCGCAGCTTGTTCATGAAGTTCGTGACCAGAGCCTCGGCGATTTCGTCCACGCGGGGGTCGTTGTTGCCGTAGCAGGGGAACTCACCCTCGGTCTCGAAGTCGGTGATGAGGCCTTCCTCGTTGCGGATGCACTTAACCTTGGCGTACTTGATGGCGGACAGGGAGTCGGCGGCCACGGAGAGACCGGCGATACCGGCTGCCATGGTGCGGAGAATCTCCGGGTCGTGCAGAGCCATCTCGATGCGCTCGTAGCAGTACTTGTCGTGCATGTAGTGGATGATGTTGAGCGCATCGATGTAGGTCTTGGCGAGCCAGTCCTGCATGTTGTCGAAGAGCTCCATCACCTTGTCGTACTCAAGGTACTCACCCTCGTAGCGCGGGGCTGGCGGGGTCACCTGCTTGCCCTTCACTTCGTCCATACCGCCGTTGAGCGAGTAGAGAAGGCACTTGGCCAGGTTGGCGCGGGCGCCGAAGAACTGCATCTGCTTGCCGATGCGCATGGCGGACACGCAGCAGGCGATGCCGTAGTCATCGCCCCAGTACGGGCGCATCAGGTCGTCGTTCTCATACTGCACGGAGGAGGTCTCGATGGAAACCTTGGCGCAGTACTTCTTGAAGCCTTCGGGCAGGGCGGTGGACCACAGCACGGTCAGGTTCGGCTCGGGAGCCGGCCCCAGGTTGTACAGGGTCTGCAGCATGCGGAAGGAACTGCGGGTCACCAGCGTGCGGCCGTCCTCGCCCATACCGCCGATGGATTCGGTCACCCAGGTCGGGTCGCCGGAGAACAGGCTGTTGTACTCGGGAGTGCGGATGAAGCGCACCATGCGCAGCTTCATGACGAACTGGTCCATGAGTTCCTGAATCTCGGATTCGGTGATGGTGCCGTTGGCCATGTCGCGCTCGAAGTAGATATCAAGGAAGGTGGAGACGCGGCCCAGGGACATGGCAGCACCGTTCTGTTCCTTCACGGCGGCCAGGTAGCCCAGGTAGGTCCACTGCACAGCCTCGCGGGAGTTCGTGGCAGGGCGGCTCAGGTCGCAGCCGTAGCTCTGGCCCATTTCTGCCAGTTCGGCCAGGGCGCGAATCTGTTCGTTCATCTCTTCGCGCAGGCGGATGGTGGCATCCGTCATCACGCCGGCTTCGCGGTCCTTGAGGTCCTTGCGGCGGGCAGCGATGAGCTTGTCCGTGCCGTAGAGGGCCACGCGGCGGTAGTCGCCGATGATGCGGCCGCGGCCGTAGGCATCCGGCAGACCGGTGATGATACCGGCGGAGCGGGCGGCGCGGATATCGCTGGTGTAGGCATCGAACACGCCCTCATTGTGCGTCTTGCGGATGCGACCGAAGAATTCGGCGGTGTGCGGGCACATCTGCAGCCCGTAGGATTCCAGTGCCTTCTGGGCCATGCGCAGACCACCGAAGGGCATCAGGGCGCGCTTCAGAGGAGCATCGGTCTGCAGACCGACAATCTTTTCGCGTGCCTGGTCAATGTAACCGGGAGCGTGGGAAACAATCGTGGACACAACCTCGGTGTCTGCATCCAGCAGACCGCCTGCGTCAATTTCCTTCTTCATCAGGTCCTTCACCTCGTCCCACAGCGCTGTGGTGTCTTCCGTAGGCCCGGCCAGGAAGTCACCCTCACCCGTGTAGGGGGTATAGTTCTGCTGAATGAAATCGCGTACGTTGATGGAATCCGTCCACACGCCGCTCTTGAAGCCCTGCCACGGGTCTACCGTGCAGGCGCAATCATTGGGAGTAGTAGTTTCGCTCATAAAAACAGTTTGGTTTGGAGTTTGTGTTTCTGCCGGGAGGTTCCGTCTCCTGGCTCTCCGCCAACGCGGTTATTCTAAACCCCTGCCGCGGTTAAGTCAAGGAGGATTCATCGGTGCCTCACCGAATTTTGTTGTTCCTATGCAGATTATTTCTGTACTGCCTTATTCTAACCGATAGTTTGTTTTTGTCAAGTAGAATGATTCTAAAAAGAGATTAAAAGAAAAAAATCCCCGCCTGCCGGGACGCCGGCAGGCGGGGAATAATGGGGGAATCAGTTGATTTCAACGTGAAGGGACTCACCCTTTTTCAATTCCATGGTGGGGAAGAGGATGAAGTCATTGGTGAAGATAGCGCCGGAGGCAGAGCAGCCCGTGGCGCCTTTGCCTGTGGCCGCAGTGGGGAACCAGACGGCGCAGCGCTCCTTAGTGTCGTAGTTGGCGGTGATGGTGAATTTCTTATCACTCTGCCAGGCGATGGAGTAAGGGGCCTGAGCGTGGGATTCGTCGAGCTGGGCGCGCCAGGCGGGGTCGCCGTAGAAAGCCACGACATCGCGGTCATGCACCAGCCCCATGATGTCCTTGACATTGTGGCGCTGGAGCGGGATGTCGGCCTGCATCAACTCCGAGATGAGGTTGTTGGGGGAGAACTGCTCATCGTTGAATTCTATGTTGAGCAGGTCGGGGGTGATTTGCCGGGAGCGGTGCAGGAGGAACTGGTTGTTCAGGAACCATGCTTCAGCCAGAGAAGTACCGGCGGTGTTGCCCATGAAGGTTCCCAGAGTACCCCAGCCTCCCTCGCCGTACCAGGAGGGCACTGTGTACCCGACCACCTGGTTGCAGGTGTAGGCAGAGAGGGCGGTCACGCACATGCTGTTGGGGGAGTTGTGAGCATCGCCGAACAGGCAGTTGCCGGCGGCAATCCACACGCGGGGCGTGCCATCGGGTTTTACTTCGGGGTACTGGGGTGCCAGTCTGGCCAGGTGTTCGTCCTTGCCTTTCATGGCTGCGTGCAGCGCTTCGCCGAAATTGCGGAGCTGGTTGAAGGGCAGCTGGTGGAAACGGTTGCCGTACGAGAAAAGCAACCCGCGGCTGAAGGGCATTTCCAGATTGAAGGGGGTGGCATGACTGGAGCTTACCACGAACTGGGGAGCCTGGTTGCTGAGCTCGCCGGAGAAGATGCCGAGCAGCTTATCATTTTCGACGGAGAATGGGTAAGTCGTGGTGGTGGGTTCGGTGTATCCGCTCTGCTCGCGGACCGGAGCGCCGGTCCAGTCGGTGATGCAGCAGCTGTGTTCAAAGCGGCTGTGGTCTACATTGGTGCTGCCCAGCATGCGCTTGATAACCAGCGGTTCGCCGGCTTTGGCAATGCGCATGGCATCATCTGCCGTGTAGCCGGTGATGATACCCCAGATGCAGTCGCCCCAGGGGTCAGCATCCACCTGGCGTGCGGCGCGGTGCAGGTTGTTGACCAGCACGCGGTCCACCTCCTGCGGGCGCAGCACGCATGCTGCATAACGCGAGCCCGTGCTGCGCAGCGCAGCGGTGATAGCCTGCTCACTCAGCTCTGCCAGGGAGATGATGCGGGCGTTTTCATGCTTTTTTTTTAACTCTTCCGCCACAGCAGCCCAGGCGGCATCAGCCATGGTGCTTTCGGAGGAGATGATGGTGTAATCCGCCGGTTCCGCCGGAGTTGCAGCGGGAGCTTCGGGGGTCGGGGCAGCTTCAGCAGGCACGGCACTGGCCGGCACCGTGAAGAAGTAGTTAATCTTGTCCTGCTGGCCGAAGACCTCGCGGGCGAGCTGCTGGATTTCCTCCAGCGTGATGCTCTTCACATCCTCCACCAGGTCGCGCATGAGCGGCAGCTGGCGCGGGTCGCTCTGCAGACAGGCCAGCCCGTTTTCCCAGTAACCGATGGTGCGCAGCCCCTTGAGGGTGCGGGAAATGAACGGGCGAATGGCGCAGTCGAACTCAGCCTGGTCGATTTTGCCCTGACCCACGTCAACGAGAATGGCATCCATGGCGGTGTTCACCTTGATCCGGTTGCCGACTACGCCGGCGCTGGCCGTGGTGATGATGGCGGCGTTGCGCAGGTTGGAATTCGGCGCGAACTGGACACTGGGGGAGTATGTTTCTCCAAGCTGGGCGCGGATACCGTCGAAGAGTTTTTCTCGCACAATGGCAGCCAGCACGCTCATGCGGCGGTTGCGGCGGTGGTCCATGCCATCACCGCAGGGCCGTACCTGGGCCACGATGGTCTTATCCAGGTCGGTCGTGTAGGGCAGGAAGTGGCGCTGCCCCCACTTGGCGTTTTCCACGCTGGTTTCAGCGTCCGACATGGGGGTGAACTCGCGGTTGCGCTCCGGCATGGCACCGAAAGTGCGGAGCAGGGCGGGGATGACTTCCTCTACCTTGAAGTCACCCACTACGCTGATTTCCATGGCACCTTTCTGCAGCCAGGGGGTGAGGGCCTCCTTCACCTGCTCGGCGGTGCAGCTTTCAATCTGCGCGCGTGTGGGTGTGGTGAAGCGCGGGTCATCGCCGTAGGTCAGTCGGGAAGACTGCGTGCCAAAGGCTCCGTTGGGGGTGGTTTCGTAGCGGTTGAACACAGCCGGAAGCTGGCGGCGGAGCATGATTTCACCATCCTTGCGGAACCCGGGGTGCAGAATGCCCGCTACGAGCAGCTTGCACTGAAGCTCAAAATCCTTTGCGGTGGTGGTGCCGCTTACGCGAATGCGGTCAAGCCCCATGCCAAAATTGAAACTCACGTGCTCACCTGCCATGATTTTTTCCAGTTCGGTGAGGTCGTGAGCCTCCAGGGCGCCGAGTCGCATCACGCTGCTGACCATGGACGGCAGGCCCGGGGTGTCAAGCATGCGGATACTGCCGCCGTCGATATAGGCGCTGACGCTCACCGAGCCTTTCTGGAAGTCCACTGGTTTGAGGTTGATGCGGATACCGTTGGAAAGCGTGAGTGTCGTGACGCCCAGGTCCTCGATGAGTTCCTGTTTTTCAATGCTGCCCGGCTCGCCGACCTTGTCGTAGGCGAAGGGAGGCAGCTCCTCTTCCACCGGGGCGGAGACTTCGCGCTGCATGATGTCATGGTACACCGTGCGCAGGTCGGCGCCGCTGGTGCCGCCCACATTGGCGCCGCTCATGAACAGGCGCACCTTGCTGGTGTCGAAAGCCTCCTGCAGAGCCTGGCGGCATACGTCAGGATTCTGCATGACGCGAGCCAGCCCTGCCTCGAAGGAACGCAGGGATTCGGCCGGAGTGGTCAGCGTCTCCTTATTGGTCAGGCTGGAGATGATGCGCTGGGCCATGCTGGCGGCATCTACCGTAGTCCAGCTGGCCACCTGCCGGTCATGCGCTGCCATGGTCGTTGCCACGATTTCCTTGAGTTCATCTGCGTTGAATCCATAGAGGCAGGCCCGGCGCAGCTCCAGCAGGGCCGCTTCCATGGCTTCTTTCCACTTCTCGTGTTCGGAAACCACACTCAGTGCAAAGGTGTCTGCGCTTTCGTAGATTGATTCCTTAGAAGCGTCAGCCTGGCTGAACGGTGCATCTGCCTCGCGGGCGATGCGGGCCAGCCTCTGGTTCACCATGGCGCAGGCAAGTTCCAGCGGAAGGTTTTTGATGCGCTGCTCCATGGTATCCGGTTTCTCCTCGTAGGGGGTGGAAACGCTGAGTGTCACGCTCGTCATGGCGTTTTCGGGGTTGTGGAATACCATGTCTGCAGCGCCCTCATCATTGAAGGTCCCCAGGCTGGGGCGTGGGGCAGGGGCTATGTCCTCCATTGAGGAAAAATGCTTTTCCACCCAGGCTGCTGCCTGTTCGGGAGCAAAATCGCCGGTGACCACTACGGTCATGTTGCGCGGTACGTAGTGGGTCTTGTAGTAATTGCGGAAAACCTCGTGGGGGGCTCCCATGATGACTTCCTCTGTGCCGATGGGAAGGTAATCTGCCAGACGCATGCCCGGAGCTGCGTGGCGGAGCATGGCAATGCTGGAGCGGTAACTGGCAGAATCGCGAGCGTAAAGCTCGCTGCGCACGATGCCGCGCTCGTGGTCAATGGCGGTGTCCTCCAGCGTGGCGCCGTCGGCAAAATCGCGCAACACCGTGAATGCGAAATCAACGGTTTCATCCTTCAGATTCGGCAGATTGAGCATGTAGACAGTCTGCAGCAGGCTGGTGTAGGCGTTCACATCGCCGCCGAATCCGAGCCCCAGCTTCTGCATGGCCGGAATCAGGTCTCCCCGCTTGTGAGTGCGGGAGCCGTTGAACACCAGATGTTCGAGAAGATGCGAAATGCCCTTTTCGTGCTCCCTTTCGTCCAGAGAACCGGTGTTGACAAACAGTCGGAGACTGGCGCGCCCCTTGGGTTCCGTTGTGGGGCGGACGATGTAGCTGAGTCCGTTGGCCAGCTGGCCGCGGGTAATCTGAGGGTCTTCCTCAAGTTCCTGCCTAGCTTGTCCGGCCTGTTGGACTGTCTGGGCGGGGGCGGGCGCCTCCTGGGCCTGGACCATCGGCAGGGTCAGCGCCAGAGCGACTACGGGGAGGAATGCGTTATATTTCATGCTGCAATATAGCGGTTATGTGTAATCAGACACAGCGGGGCGCACCGTGTTCGAATTTTTCTGGATGATACTGATGAGCCGGTTGAGAGTCAAGTCGGGAATGTGTCTGAAATAAAAAGAGAGCAGGAGTATTACTCCTGCCCTGAAAATGTGTAAGCTGTTGAGAGGCTCGTTTAGAAACGGTAACCCATACCAAACTGAATCACGGGGTATACGAAGATATCATCCGCAATCTTGAAGAAGTCCTTGCCCTCTTCGCGGATGGCGTTTTCAAGGATGTCATCCGTGGCGTTACCCAGGTATTCGCCGTTCCTGTATGCCTCGATACCGCCAGTGCTGCCGATGCTGAACTTACCCTTGCCGATGAAGTTCACGCCGATATCCAGGGTGAAATAGAGGGACTTGTCGCCCTCGCCATCGGTGGACCAGCCAATGCCCAGGTAGGGCTGCACATTCCGCCAGTCGTATTCAGCTTCAACGGTGGCTTTGTTGCCATTGACCACAAAGGTGTAATCGCCGAAATCGTAGGTGCCTTCAAGCCCATGCTCCATGGAGCCTTTTGCGGTGAGGGTGAGGTTTGAGAAGTTTACACCTGCCGAGATTCGGAACACACCGCCGAAGGGATGGTAGTCTGCAATGATGCCCACGTTGTTGCCATCGATATCGAATTCGCCGTCTACATCGCTCCAGGTGTCCTCATGGACGTAGGAGAGATAGGCCCCGCGGAGTCGCATCTTGAAGTATTCGTTGAATTCATACCCCAGGCTCAAGCCGATACCCTGCGTGCCGACGTTGACGTCGAACGTAATGCCGACTGCATCGTTGGCGGGTGCATTCAGCACCAATCCTGAAGGTTCTTCCATGGCTGGTGCCGGGGTGATGGTGGGGTTCTGGCTGCTGGCAAGGCTGGGATCTACGATTTCCGTGGCGAGGGCAGCAGGCGCGACAAGTGCGAAGAGGAGAGATTTTGTTTTCATGATGAAAGAGATGCAGTTACTGCGACTACAACGTAACATTTATAACGTGTGTCGTCAATAATAATAGTTGCAATATGTGATTTATTTGTGTTATGCATGCTGACTAGGTCGATGAATCGCGCTCGGTATAAATTACGGCGTAGACGCACTTCGCGCTTGCGCCTGCGCGTGCCGGTGTGGTTTAATGGGATGCGTATGAGCACAATGAATGATTTGATAACCGAGGGAATGAAGACCGCCATGCGCGCCAAGGACAGCGTGGCGCTGGGCGCGTATCGCGGCTTGAAGGCAGCGCTGCAGAACGCACGACTCACCAAGGGAAGTGTGAATGCCGAGCTCTCCGCGTCTGAGGAACAGAATGTGGTGCGCAAGCAGATCAAGCAGCGTGAGGATGCAATCGCGCTTTACGCCCAGGCTGGCCGCACCGATCAGGTGGAAAAGGAACAGGCTGAAATCAACGTACTTGCAGCACTGCTGCCCAGCGAGATGACGGAGGCGGAGATTCAGCCCATCCTTGAGGCTGTCATCACCGAACTCGGAGCCACCAGCAAGAAGGATATGGGCCGCGTCATGAAGGAAATGCAGGCCCGCACGGAGGGCCGTGCGCCGGGCAAGCTGCTGTCCCGCCTGGTGGGAGCCTGTCTGAATTAAGGGTTGTTTTATGTTCTGCGCAGTCATCGTAGCAGCCGGCAGTTCCCGCCGGGCAGGGTTCGACAAGCTGGCAGCTCCGCTAGCCGGGGTGCCGGTGTTGCGCCGCAGTGTGGATGCCTTTGTGGCTGCGGGTGCAGCTACGGTGGTGGTGGTGTGCCCGGAGTCCCGCTGGGAGGCAACCGGATTATCTGAGGGTGCATTCTCCGTGCCTGTGCTGCGGGTGAATGGCGGAGCCGAGCGGCAGGATTCGGTGGAAGCGGGGCTGGCCGTATTGCCTGCCGGCACCCGCATGGTGGCGGTGCATGATGGCGCCCGCCCGCTGATTACTCCTGCGGGTATCAAGGCCTGTCTGGCGGCTGCGGAAAAGACCGGGGCGGCAGCTTGCGCCCACCCGGTGGTGGACACGCTGAAGCGGGCGGATGCCCAGGGCTGTTCGTTACCGGAAAAGGTGGACCGCACCGGGCTCTGGGGAATGGAAACACCACAGATTTTCCGCCTGGACCTGCTGCTAAGGGCATACGAACTGGTCAGAACCCGGAATCTGGTCGTGACGGATGAGGTCTCGGCGCTCGAAGCACTGGGGGTGGCCACCCAGCTGGTGCCGGGTGGCGCCAATCTGAAGATTACCCTGCCGGGTGACCTCGAGCTGGCTGAATTAATCTGGAAGTACAGACCATGAGCATGAGAGATCACAATATCTGGGTTGTCGGTGCTGGCTTTCTGGGCTCTGCGCTGGCGGAGGCATGCCGCGCCGAACGCGCTCATGTCATCACGATTGACCCGGATGCTGTGGCTACGTTGCGCGGCAGTGTGGCTGATGTTGATTTGCTGATTCATGCCCGGAGCCGGCTGGAGCCGGATATTGTGTTCTGCTGCACTGCCACTCACGGGGGGGATGCCGAAGCATACCGCAATGCCTATCTGGCGCCGGTTTCCAGCCTGGTCAGCATGCTGCGGGGAACCCGCATAGTCTTCTGCTCTTCTACCTCGGTCTATTCGGGGCAGGGCGGTGAGATCATCACTGAGGAATCGCCGGTGCATGCCGATTCGGAACGCGCGGCTATTCTCCTGGAAACGGAGGAAATGGTATTGCAGAGTGGCGGAGTGGTGGCTCGCCTGGCACCGCTGTACGGCCCGGGGCGCTGCGAGCTGGTGCGCCGCTTCGTGCAGGGACTGCCCTGCCTGCCGGGAGAGGATGACCGCCTGCTTAATTACCTGCACGTGGAGGATGCCGTGGATGCGCTTATGATGCTGGGCACCCAGCCGTGGCTGCGTGAAGGGCTTTTCAACGTCAGCAGCGAGTGTTTTTCCAAAGCGGTCATTTATTCCAGGCTTGAGAGTGTGTTCGGTATGGAGCCGCCGGTGGAGTCAGCGCCTGCCTCGGTGCGCGGAATGTCCGATATGCGGGTGGAATGCCGCCGCCTGCAGGAGGTGGGCTGGGTGCCGCTGTGCACTATGACCGAGTTTGCCCAGGAATGGAAAGCAAAAGCCAGCCAATGAAACGCCCGGATTACTACGCCGTTCTGGAGGTTCCGGCGGACATTGCCCCCTCCGCGCTGAAGTTGGCCTATTACCGCCAGGCAAAGAAATATCACCCCGATCTGAATCCGGGGGATGCTGCGGCAGAGGATCGCTTCAAGCTGATAGCCGAGGCTTACCGCATTCTGGGAGACGAGCGCGAACGCCGTTTGTATGATGAGGCCAGGGAACGCGATATCCGCTACGCCGATGCTCCGGAACTGGCCGGCATGGTGCGCAAGGTGCGTTTTTCGGCTCGCCGGAACCGCCGGGAAAACGGTGAGCGCCCTTCGCTGCGGCGCAGGTTCACTTTGCTGCCGGCACGAAAGAAGATGCCCTGGTGGGTTATGTTTCTCATGGGGGTATTCTGGATTAGTGCATTGCTGCCGTTTATCATGCGAACGGGTAGTACTTCCCTGAGCCGTAGGGAGTATGCCGGCAAAGAGGAAAAGCCTGAGCCGGAGGCCGGAGTCGTGCGCGCGCGCCTGGGGAAGTTGCGCGAAAAGCTGGAAGCCGCAGCTGCCGCAGGCGATGCCCGGGCTCAGTTGCACCTGGGACTCATGCTGTATAACGGGAGCGCCGGTGTTCAGATGGATCGCGAAGCTGCCAGGGACTGGTGGAAACGAGCCGCAGCGCAAGGCGACCGGACTGCTGCCTTCTACCTTGAAAAGTGCGATTTCAATCCACCTGCGCAGCAATCGCCGGTGGGGGAAACACCCTGATCCGATTATTCGGACTTCGGCTTGGCACTGGCCTTGCGTGCCTTGGCCTTGCGGCGCTTGCGGACGGTTTTTCTGCGTCGCTTCGGCGGATTGATCCGTTGCATTTCAACCTGCATGAGCAGGAGCGTGAACATGGAGGCCGGACTCACCTCCACTGTGGCCACTTGAGAAACTTTATCCGCCAGCTGGACCATCTTCTGCAGCAGGGTGGAGTATTCCGCAATGTCGGTGCCGATGCCGGCATCCGTCAACAGGGTGTGCAGCTGCAGCAGGTGGCGGAACATGCACAGCCAGTTACCGTCTGGTCCGGCGGAGAGACTGGTCATCAGCGCTTCCGGCAGAGTGTTGAGGCATTTTTCCACCTTGCGCAGTTCTGCCAGCCGGGTGCGGTCCTTGCAGCCGGCAGCTGCGGCCTCGAGCATATAACGCAGGGGTGTTTCCAGGTCACCGTAGGCCTCCAGTGCTTCCACGGGAACGCGCCCATGTTCATACTGGGTATCCTTGCGTTTGGCTACTCGGGCAAACAGTTCTTCCATGGCTGCAAGCCGTCCATGCGGCGTTACTGTCTCCCTCTCAAAAAGCATGAAGGCATCCTACCAATTTGCTTCGCTGCTTGCAAGCTTAAAGCAGGGCAACTGCCCATCATGCCATGCAAATATCGCTCCGGCACTTATTGGCGCATGTATTGTACGCATTGGCGGAGTGACGAACGGGAAATTATCGGGCGTTCAACCCGATAATTTCCCGTTAATTGCCGGAGTGATGGCGTCAACGCGTTATTTTCTTTTCGTTTTCCTGCCTGCCTTTTTCGGGGGCGTGGTTTTGACAACAATCGGGGTGATGGTCTGTTTCTTTCCGTTTACCACAACATCAACCGGTTCCGGCTGCGGGGTCGTGGTCGTGAGCCTGAAGTCTGTCACCCGTCCGTTGCGCCAGTTCATATCGATGCTCAGGTTGCCACGGGCGCGGATGCCTTTCACATAACCGTCCTCCCATGCGTCGGGCAGGGTAGGCAGCAGCTCAATCTGCCCGGCATGACTCTGCACCAGCATTTCACTCATGCCGCCGGTCATACCGTAAGTTCCGTCCATCTGCATGGGCGGGTGGTTGCCGAACATGTTGTCGAGCAAATTATAGCGAATATAGCTCTGCACCATTTCGTATGCCTGGTCCGTTTCTCCGAAACGGGCCCAGAGTGCGGTGCGCCACGGCCAGGTCCAGCTGCGGCGGTTGTCACCACTGCAACCGCGGAGTTCCAGACTTTTCATGGCTGCCTTTGCCAGTTCCGGAGTCTTGGCCATCGAGATTGTGCTGCCCGGGAATACGCCGATGAGGTGAGAGGTGTGGCGGTGGCCTGTCACTTTGTCGGGGCGGTCGATAATCCACTCCTGGAGGTATCCGCCATCTGCCACCCGGTTGGGGACAATGCGGTCGCGCATGTCGAGCAGTTTCTCTGCCCATTCTTTATCCACTCCCAGGATGCCGGCAGCCTTTGCTGTGTTGTCGAACAGCTCCCAGACCAGCTGGTGGTCGTGCATCACGCCGTCCTCATCGGGGCCCCACTCATGAGACCAGCTGTTCGGCGAGACCAGTGAGCCCGCCTTGATGCGCTTCAGCTCGGGGTATCTGCTGATATCCAGCTTCTTGCCTTCGGACATAAGCCCCTCACCACCTTCGCCGACCTCCTTGAGATAGGACTCCCAGAAGGCGCAAATGTTCTTGAGAATCGGGTAGCCCACCTGGCGGAGGTATGTCTTGTCCTGGGTGAAGGTGTAGTGATCCCACACGTGCAGGGCATACCAGGCATTCACCGGGGGATTCCATTTCACCCAGCCGCCGCCGCCCCATGGGTTCTGGGAGATTCGGGTGGTCCAGCCCTTGATGTGGGTGCCGAAATGTTTGCGGGTCATGGCCGAGAGCGGTTTTTCCATAGCCCTCATGAAATCGATGAAGGGTTTGTGGCATTCCGATAGGTTGCCAACCTCTGCACCCCAGTAACACATCTGGAGGTTGATGTTGTTGTGGTAGTCGCATGCCCAGGCGGCGTGTACCTTGTCATTCCAGATACCCTGCAGATTCACCGGGAGATTCCCGGGGCGGGAGCCGGAGATGAGTACGTAGCGACCGTACTGGTAAATGGTGGCTTCCAGTTCCGGGTCCTCACCGTCCTCTTTGTACTGAGCAATGCGTTCGTCAGTGGGCAGGCTGGAGATGTCCTCACCTGTCTCGCCCAGGCTGATACTGAGCCTGTTGTACAGCTCCTTATAGTTCTGCGTGTGCCTCTTTCGCAGTTCGTTGAATTTTTTATCGTAAGCTGCAGAGAGAATCTTCCGGTTTATTCTGGCGGGGGCTGTCCCCTTCCACTGGCTGGCGTAGTCCATTTTGTAATTCGTGGCCAGTGATACGTAGATGACGATGGCTTCGGCATTCCTGACCTCCAGGTAGGGCATGTTAGTGGTGCTGAAATCAGCAAACATGGTGTCATTGTTCTTGCCGAAGCGCTTGTACTGAACCGGGACTCTGCCTGCCTTGCCTCGGACCTTGATTTCTCCCCCCTTGGCTTTAATCATGAGGCGACCTTCAAAGGTTTCTCCATTTGCTAGAGTGCCGCTCATCACGAGCCCTTTTTTCAGCTGACTGTATGTGACGGTGTGGTTCGGGGTGAGGGCAATCCGGGCGTTCAGTCCATCCGGTGTGCTGGTGCGAGCTGCGTATACCAGCACGTTGTCCGGTTCGCTCACGAAGCATTCGCGCTGGTGGGTAACGCCTCCGTTCTCAAAGAAAACCCGGGCGATACCGTCCTTCAGATTGAGGGAGCGGTGGTAGTTGGTAGTTGTCCCCTCCAGGGTGAAATCAATGTAGAGATTGCCAAAGGGCTGGTATGAACCGAATGTGTTTTTGCCTGCAACGGGACCATACGTATAGCCGCTGCCGTTGTCGGGCTGGTTGGGACCACCACTCCACAGGCTGATTTCATTCAGATTGACGCGTTCCCGCCTGTCCCCGCCGAATATCGTGCCGCCGATGCGTCCGTTGCCGATCGGGAGTGACTGGGATTCCCACGAATCCTTGTTCGGTTTGCCGGGCAGGTTTCCTGCGGTGCTCGGGCCTTCGGCCCAGGGCAGGACGGCCGGTGTGACAACAGCCGGCTGCTTGTACCAGAGGTATTCCTGCGTAGGAAAGTTATTTGCACCAGCGTTTATCGAGGCTCCCAGAAGGGCGGCGAGGATCAGAAGATGTGCTTTCATGCGTTGAGGAATGCGATTAGATGAATTCTACTTGTAGATTGATACAGCCCAGGGTCAGGTTGTCGCCGTCGTTCAGCGGGCTGTTGTTATTGTAGGGGGTGAGCGGAGTCCCATTGACCGAGCTCCCGTTGGTCGAGCCCATATCGCTCAGTACCAGTCCGGTTGAATCAAGACGGAGCTGCGCATGGACCCGGGAGATGCTGAAATCATCCAGAACGGTGTGCGCAAGTTCCGGGTCGCGGCCCAGTATGTATCCCCCCGACTGGGCTATGACGGTGAACGGTATGCGACATTCCCAGGCCGCACCGCTGGGCATGAGCCCGAACAGGCGCATCTCTGAGGCCACGGGAATATCATCAGCCTGTGCCGGAGGTGCAACCTCAGGCGTCACGGCATCTTCCAGCCCTCGCCCAAGGTTCCATTTGTCGCGCAGGGGGTGGTGGGGATGGAGCGACTGCAGGTAGATATCCCCCGTATCCGTGGTGAAATCGTCCGCCGCTTGTGATTGCGGGGGAAGCGATACCGGGATAGGACTATCCCAGGCCGGGCTCAGGGGTACTTCGCGCCCGACTGCTGCGGCCTGGTCCCCGTGCAGACGAGCATGCAGACTGGCGATGGCTGCCTGTATTCCTGCCAGCTCGCTTTCCAGTTCGCGGGCTCGGGATTCCAGTTCTGCCAGTGTGGCTAAATCGTCTGCATGCTGCGTCGGGCTCATATTCGCGTCGCATACTACCAGAAATCGAGCCCGTTGGCAAGCACGGAAATCAGGCCGACTGGTGACAGCCTGTTTGTTTGACGGATTCCGCTCCCAGAAAACACCACGCCACACTCCGCTGCGCAGGAGTACGGGGCGTCTTGAGACTGCTTCTGGGTGGCTCAGGACTGCATCTTTTCCACTATACTGGCAAAGGTGGTGAGTTCCTCCTGTGTCAGCTTGCTGGCCCGGCGGTCGAGTTCATTGTGGAAACGGGCATACAAGTCCATGAAGAGGGATTCTCCTTTATCCGTAAGCAGGATGCAGACAGAACGGCGGTCGTCGGGGTTGGTGTTGCGCACCATGTATCCCTTGGTCACCATGTTTTCCACCAGCAGGGAGGTGGCCGGTACTGTCATCTGCAGACGCTGTGCCAGACTCTTCAGAGAAACTCCGCCGGGGGTCTCTTCCAGCATAAGCTTGAGCTGGGAAATGGCGGTGCCTTGGCGCACTGTCAGTCCATGTTCCCTTTTGCGGGCTGAGTCGTTGACTGCCTTGATGCTTTCCCGACGCATTGAATCGAAAATTTCTAGGAGCTTCCTGAACAGGAGGTGAGGAGGTGTAGAGTATATCATGCGTTTATGATACTACATAGAATGCGGCTCTGTCCAGCTTAAACTGGGCGGTCCGGCGATTTTTTGTTAGAATAAATTTGCAATTAGTAAGTGAAAGTGTATGACGATAAAAATGCAGAGAAAGGTTCTGAAAAAGGTGCAAATCCTCCTTGCAATTTGAGTGCAGAGAGGGTAGAATGAGCTCGCTATGACAGATGCCCAGAAAGAACTTCTGAATATTTTGCTGTCCAAGTCTATCAAGACGGGGCATTTCATTCTGGCCTCCGGTAAGGAGAGCGACCTGTACTGCGATTGCCGCATCACGGCGCTGGATGCCCGCGGTGCTAACCTGATTGGCCAGGTGGGCTGGGAGCTGGTGCAGGAGGAAATCATGCCTCAGTTCCCCGGTGTGACCTCTATCGGCGGCATGACCATGGGTGCCGACCCGATTTCGCTGGCAATCGGCATGTATTCCGTGGAGGCGGATGAACCGCTGAAGGTGTTTACCGTGCGCAAGGAAGCCAAGGACCACGGCCGCGGAAAGCGCATCGAGGGCAATTTTGAGGCGGGCCAGGAAGTTATCGTGGTGGATGATGTCATCACCACCGGTGGTTCCACGCTGAAAGCTATTGATGCCATTGAGGCGGAAGGCGGCAAGGTAGTGGCAGCTCTTGTCCTGGTGGACCGCCAGGAAGGCGGTCGCGAGGCAATCGAGAGCCGCGGTATTCCCGTGTTCCCCATGTTCACCCGCGCCACCATTTTTGGTGATAAGTAAGGAGAACGGATGCTGCCAGTCATTGCAGGCGTGGAGGGACTCGTGCTGACGGAGCGTGAGCGCGAATTGTTCACCCGCCTGCAGCCGGCAGGCTATATTTTATTCAGCCGCAATATAGCGGATTACGAGCTTACCCGTGAGCTCACGGATGAGCTGCGCAGCCTGACCACCGGGCCGGACACGCCCATCATAGCCATTGATCAGGAAGGCGGGCGGGTTGTACGAACGGCAGGTATTCAGGTGCAGCTGCCCTCGGCCGCAGCCTTGCAGCAGGCGCACAGCCCTCACAAAATCCGGCAGGCAGCTTACTATAATGCCAGCGGGCTGCACACGCTCGGGGTGAATACGAACTTTGCCCCGGTGCTAGACCTGGCTACTCCGCATGCCAATGCCTTGCCGAGCCGCTGCTGGGGAGCAGATAGCCAGGAGGTTATCACCAATGCCGGAGTGTGGAACCGGGCTACTGTCAGCCGGGGTATTCTGACCTGTGGCAAGCATTTTCCCGGTATGGGAGCAGCACAGAGTGACCCCCACCACGACCTGCCTGTGCTTCATGGTACACGGGAGGATTTTCTGCGCGAGGCTTCCATACCCTTCACGGCGCTGATGCCGGAGCTGCCTTCGCTCATGATAGCGCATCTGCTCATACCGGAGATTGATGCCACGCTTCCCACCTCGCTTTCGCCTGAGCTGGTGCAGGGATTCCTCCGCGCCCAGCTGGGGTACGAGGGGGTGGTGTTCACCGATGATTTATGCATGGGGGCCATAGCAAAGCGCTATTCCCCCGCAGAGTCTGCGGCTCTGGCCTGGCGGGCCGGGTGTGATTTGCCGCTGGTGTGTCATGATGCGGCTGAGCATCTGGAGACCGTGGCTGCTGCCTGGGCTGCGCTTCCGTCCGACATGGTTGAGGAAGTGGAGCAGCGCGTTGCTCGCTTTCGTCTGCACATTTCCACGCCGCGCCCCATGGCTTTTATCGAGTGGAACGACTACCTCAGGAATGTGGCTGATTTCACCGCCTCGGTGGAGGAAGTAGGCGCTGCTCCCGGCTCCCCGGTGCAGAATTACTGATTCCTTGCAAGACACGAAAAGCGCACCAGCCTGCCTTACGGGAAGCTGGTGCGCTTGAGCGGTATGTTGAGTGTTATCAGCAGTTGTACATCTTCACGTAGTACTCATCTGCCATGCGGTCTGAGTCAAAGGCGGGGCAGATGTCGTGCAGACCGGTGAATACGAGGTCCATCCACCTTTCACGGTTATCGTAGTAGAGCGGCAGAATCTTGCTTTCCAGCACGCTGTAGAAGTTGTCGCGGTCGGAGCGGTCACGGGCTTCGGGAGGCAGACCGGGCTTGGCTTCGGGAATGAGGAAGCAGTTTTCGCCGTCGCGGGCGAACTCGCGCACCCAGCCGTCGTTGGTGGAGACAGATATCGAGCCGTTCATGGTGGCGCTCATGCCCGAGGTGCCGGAGGCTTCCCGGGTGACTACCGGGTTATTCAGCCAGATGTCTGAGCCATTCTTGAGCAGTCTGCTCAGTCCCAGTTCGTAGCCTGTGAGCACGGCGCAACGAGGGTATTTTTCGCTGAGGCGGTTGAGCTTGTTGAAGATATCCACGGCGGTGAAATCGGTGGGGTAGGGCTTGCCTGCCCAGATCATCTGCACCGGGCGATTGGTGCGCTGCAGCATGCGCTCGAACATGACCGGATTCTCTGTGATGAGCGCCGGTCGCTTGTAGGCTGCAAAGCGGCGGGCCCATACGATGGTGAGGGTGTCCTGGTCGAAAAGATGCCCAGTCTGCTCACCTACAACGCGGAAGAGTTCTTTCTTCAGGGCCCGCTTGCGGTGGATGAACGCTTTTTTATCGCCCATGGCATAGGCCTCAGCCAATTCGGGGTCCTGCCAGTAGTCGCGATTCTGAGCGTTGGTCACGTGGGTTATAGGGCAGATATCGCTGTACCCCTGCCACATCTGGCGGGAGACCTCGCCGTGCAGCGCGGATACGCCGTTGGCCATGTGCGAGAGTCGCAGGGCTGCCAGGGTGTAGTTGAATGTCTGTTCATTCGGGTCGAGCTTCAGCAGGGAGCGTACCTGGTCCAGCGAGAGACCATCGAAGAACGAGAAGTTGGCCATGAGGTTGATATCCATCTTCTCATTACCGGCCTCCTCAGGAGTGTGGGTGGTGAAAACAAAGCGCTTGCGCACTTCATCCACATTCCCGCCATTGCGAGCCAGCATGTTGAAGGCCGCGCCGATGGCGTGGGCCTCGTTCATGTGGTAAATCTCCGGCTCTACCCCCAGTTCCTCGAACAAGCGGGCTCCGCCTTGCCCCAGCACGATGTACTGGGAAATGCGGGTCATGGGGTTGGAATCGTACAGCCTCTGGGTAATGGAACGCGAAATGTCATCGTTTTCCGGCAGGTCAGTCGTCAGGAAGAACATGGGCGCGGTCCCGAAGGTTTCCGGGCGCAGGTAATACGCCTTCACCCATACCGGGGCGCCGCAGATGCGAATGAGGAACTTGATGTTGTGGTCTTCCAGGAAGCTGTATTCCTTGCGCAGATACTGCACGGCCATGGAGCCGTCCTCCGCGCGGATCTGGTTGTAATACCCGTAGGACCACAGAATGCCCACGCCTACCATGTTCTGGCGCAGGGCTCCGGCAGACCTCATGTGTGAGCCCGCCAGATACCCCAGGCCGCCTGAATAAATCTTGAAGACGTTGTCAATGGCGTATTCCATGCAGAAGTATGCCACTGATTTGCTGTATTTTTCATCAATCTCGTACGGGTGAGCGTACTGCGCCGGCAAAAATGATTTGCTCATAGAATGTATTGGTAATAATCGGTTAAAGGAGTCGTGCCGCGGGAAAATAAACTCTTCTTATGGTGCGACTCTCGATGTTATACACCGAAAATTCGGTATAGAAAAGAAAAAATTGACGCAGTGACGCGGAATTCGGGCGCCGTGGGGGCTCAGGCCTGATCAGCAAAGCTTGGTCCCGGGGTAGCGGCGTCCACATCGGCCACGAGGTCAAAGAGGTCCAGCTGCTGTATATGTTCCTGTTCGGCGTACGCGAGAAAAACCTCCAGTGCCTGGGTGATGAAGTGTGTTCTGGTGCTCTGCTGGTGGCTGAGGGCGCGGAGCAGGCGTTCGTGTTGCTGTGCTGTGCAGCGGAAGGTGACGGATTTCTGGTTCATAGCGCATTCATTCTACTGTATTGTCCGTACACAGAGCCAGAAATGTTAGGCATCATGCGTCTAATGATTGAAAGATATTCTAATATATTGCGTATTACGTTCTAATATGATTGGTAATTTAAGCAGGTGTAGTGTATGCTGAATGCGACATGAAAACCATACGCAACATAACCCGGTTCACGTACGAGTTCACATCCTTTCAGGGATGGCGCGTGACCCTGTGCCGCAACCAGGTGCATTTCACCCGCTATTTTTCAGATAAGCAGTACGGGGGTGAACAAGCGGCTCTGGAGGCGGCGCTGGCCACCCGGAATCACGTGCTGGCGTGCCTGCGCGAGTTTCCAGGGAATCCGGAGAAAGCTTTTGAGATGTGCCGCGAGGAGCAGCAGCAGACCTGCTACCCCCGCGGCTTGCGCCCCCGCAAGAACTCCCTTTGAACTCATGGTCAGCCCGGTCGGGCGGCTCCTGCGGGGGGGCGTTCGTCACGTGTGCTTGAAGGCCATGCCGTCGCTTTCGCACATAGGCTGGCTGGCGTGGTATTTGCCCAGGTGGCAGATGGCGCGTTTCATATCCTCCACGAGCAGGCTGGCCATGTCCATGGTGAATCCCTGACGTACCATGATGCGCATCACTACCGTATCCTGCACATTGGCTGGCAGCGAGAAGGCCGGCACCTGCCATCCACGGATGCGCAGGCGGTCCGAGAGTTCGTAGAGATTGAAGCCCGCACTGGCCGGGTTCCTGAAGTGAAAGCACACGGCGGGAATATCCTTTTTCGGGTTACCCGATGCGATGAACTCGAAATCTCCCATCCGGGCAATTTCCTTTGCCAGGTACTCAGCTACGCTGTAAGCCGCCATGTGAATAGCCTTGTAGCCTTCCATGCCAAGTCTCACAAAGTCATAGTACTGGGCAATAATCTGCCCGGCGGGGCGGGAGAAGTTGATGGCAATGGTGGGAATGCTGCCCCCCAGGTAGTTGACAGCAAATGTCAGTTCCCTGGCGAGTTCGGACTCATCGCGCCAGATGACCCATCCGCACCCCAGCGGGGCGAGCCCGTACTTGTGGCCGCTGGAGCTGATGCTCTTCACGCGTTTCAGACGGAAATCAAAGGGGATGTGAGGAGCACAGAACGGGGCCAGGAAACCACCGCTGGCGGCATCCACATGCACATCCACATCCGGGCCACCGGAGGCAGCCAGCTTGTCCAGCACGCGGCAGACCTCATCCGGGAATTCATACTGCCCGGTGTAGGTGACACCGAAGGTGGGTACCACGCAGATGGTGTTTTCATCCACGCGCTTGAGCACTTCTTCCTCGCTCATGCAGTAGTGACCGGGGCTCATGGGAATCTCCCGCATCTCCACATCCCAGTAGCGGCAGAACTTATGCCAGCATATCTGCACCGGGCCGCACACCAGGTTGGGCTTGTCGCAAGGCTTGCCTGCGGCCTTGCGGCGGGCGCGCCAGCGCCAGAGAGCCGCCATGCCGCCCAGCATGCAGGCCTCACTGCTGCCGATGGTGGAGCAGCCTATCGGCTTGCCATCTGCCGGGGCATTCCACAGGGCGGCAATCATGCGCACGCAGCGCATTTCCAATTCGGCGCACTGGGGGTACTCGTCCTTGTCAATCATGTTCTTGCTGATGCTCAGGTCCATGAGGTTATGCACCTGCTCATCATCCCAGGTCTGGCAGAATGTGGCCAGGTTCTGGCGTGAGTTGCCATCCAGCAGCAGTTCTGCCTTAATCAGTTCAAAAGCATCCTGCGGTCGCATGGAATGCTCCGGTATTTTATCAGAGGGCAGGGGCCTGGCCACATCTGCCGCTCCGAATCGACTCGTTGTCGCGTTATCACAGTGGGTGTTCATGACAGGAAGTGTGACTCTGCCACCCTCGCGCAACTGCGAAAAACAGGCGGCAATTCCCGAACGCGAAGAGCGGGTGGGACAGATTTTCCTTTGCAAATGAAGCTGGCCTGGGGTATAATGAGCAGCGATGAAACGCGCGTTGCTACTCGTACTTCTCCTGCTGCTGCCGGCTTGTCGTCAGGATTCTGCTGATGACCCGGATTCTCCCGAATCCCAGTATGCAAAGGCTCAGTCTTTGCTGAAACCGAACGTGGAACATGCAGAGTCAGATTTTGCAGGAGCGCTTGCCTGCCTGCAGAAAGCGGCAGAAGGTGGGTTGCTCAGGGCGCAACTTGACCTGGGCGGAATCTATTTTGCCGGCGGCCACGGGGTTGCGGCAGATGCCCGGCAGGCGTGCGAATGGTTTACCCGGGCAGCGGCCCAGGGAAGCAGGGAGGCCGAGGTGTTTCTGGGTATTCTGCAGTATGATGGCTCCTTGGGCAGAAAAGATGTGCCGGCTGCTCTTCGTCACTGGCGCAGTGCGGCTCAGGCGGGAGTGGCGGAGGGTCAGTACAGGCTCGGGCGTTTGCTGGTGCAGTCGGAGGATACCCGTAAGGAGGGTATCGAGTGGCTGGAGAAGGCATCCTCCGCGGTGCCGCAGGCCGCTACGACTCTGGGAAATCTTTACTACAAGTACCTCAACGAACCGGATGCAGCCGCCGGCTGGTTTGAGAAAGGAGCCATGGCTGGTGACCCGATGGCTCAGCACATAGTGGCAGAGATGCTGCTGCTCGGAGACCCGCTGCCGAAAGACCCGGAGCGCGGTATGGCGATGCTGCGCATGGCCGCAGGGCAGGATTACAAGCCGGCCATGGCCCGCCTGATTAATATCCTGCGCAATGGAAAGGATGCCGCCGGAAATGAGAAGGAAGCCGCCGCCTGGGATGCCCGCCTTCAGGAACTCATGAAGCCGGTTCCTGCAGCAGAGCAGAAGTAATGGGCTTTTTCCCTGAGCCATGAAACGCTGCGCATACCTGCTGTCATTGCTCCTGGCGCTGCAGCCGGGGTGTCGCCAGGTGGTGAATGCGGTGAATGTGAAGCAGCTTTCTCCGCAGGTGGTAAAGTGCGGTGAGCATCCTGCAGGGTGGTATGAGTACATGCCGCAGTATGCGCCTTATTTCTGCCTGAAAACCCGCTACGCCATCGTCTTTTACGACCCGGAGATGCAGCTCGGCCATTGGCGCCTGCTGCACCCGCTGCCGCCCCGCCGGGTCATGATGGAGGCGCGCGGGGATACCCTCATCCTCCACCGCAGCTTTGTGTGGGACGGCATGAGTTTCGGCAACACGGTGCCGCAGCAGTTGCTGCCGAGCCTGCTGCACGATGCTTTGTACTATGCGTTGCAGGGCAATGCTCCCTTTGATCGTTATGAAGCCGATGCCGCTTTCCTGCGTGCCTGTCGCGCAAACGGGTGCTCAGGCTGCTATGCGGCCTATGTGAGTGTTCGCACGCTGGGCGGGTTCTTCGGGCAGCCCCCGGGCACGATTGCACCGGTGGTGGAGCTGACCTCGCCCACGACTCCCCCGGCTCCTCTGGAACCGGATGAAGCATAAGACCCATCATGCTGTTGCATGATGGGTTTGAAATTATTTGCAGAGCCCCTGGGATTGGAGCAGGGCGTCCGGGTTGGGTTCTCGCCCCATGAAATTGCGGTAGATTTCCGCTGCGGGCTGACTGTCGCCTTTGGAAAGAATCTCGTTGCGGAAATCCTGACCAGTTCTGCGGTTCATGACCCCCTCGCTCTGGAAACGGGTGAAAGCATCTGCAGCCAGCACCTCGGCCCATTTGTATGAGTAGTAACCGGCGCTGTAGCCGCCGGTTATGCAGTGGCGTAACCGGCGCATAATCGAGGTTCCCGGGCGGGTGCTCCTTATCTGCCAGGGGGAGAGCAGCTCGCGCGTGGCGGCATCCAGCTCTTTGCCCTTGAATTTTTCGTTGTAGTTCATGTGCATTTCCAGGTCGAGCTTGGCAATGCAGAGCTGCCCCATGTTATCCGTGGCAGGAAGGAAGTAGCGGCTGGCCTGCAGCTTTTCCACCAGGGTATCCGGCATGCGGTGGCCGGTGGCGTGGTGGTAGCCGAAGATGGCTACCCCTTCCGGCGCCCAGGCCCAGTTCTCGCAAATCTGGCTGGGTAGCTCCACAAAATCCCAGGCTACGCCGGTGCCGGCGTGTGCCTGCAGCTCGGTGTCGCTGAGCATGCAGTGCATCATGTGTCCGAACTCGTGGAAAAGCACCACGGCATCCCGGTGACTGAACAGTGCGGGACCATCACCATTGGCCGGGGTCATGTTGCCTACCAGACAGGCCAGGTGCGGGCTGTGTGGCTTGCCGGGCCCCTGGGTATCACCATAGCCCAGCGGCATGACCCAGGCTCCTTCGCGCTTCGTGTCTCGCGGGAAGAGGTCTACGTAGAAGGATCCAAGGTGGTGGCCGGTGCGGTCATCGGTCACGGCAAATGCTTTCACTTCCGGGTGCCAGGTTTCCACTGCCACGGGGGAGTTTGCTTCTCCGGCTTTCACATACTGGGTGGGCAGTTCGGTGAACGAAATGCCGTACAGGTTGGAGAAGATGCCGAAGATGCCATTGAGAAGCTGCTTGCTTTCCAGATAGGGACGCAGGCTTTCGGAGTCAAACTGGTACATTTCCTCGGCCATTTCGCGCAGATAGTAGGAGCGGTCCCACGGATTCAGCGCGGTGGTCACGCGGCCTGTACGCTTTGTCACAAAATCCAGCACTTGTGCGCACTCTGCATCAAATGCCGGCTTGACCTTCTGCATCATGTCATCCACAAACTTCAGCGCATTTGCCCCGCTGCCAACCATGCGGCGGTGTGTGGTCAGGTCGGCGTAGGTTTCAAAGCCCAGCAGCTCGGCCAGTTCGCGGCGCAGCTCCATTATGCGGGCCACGATGGGTGCATTGTCGTACTTGCCGGAGCCTACGGTCAGGGAGCCCTCCCAGCAGGCCTTGCGGGTGGCTTCCACTTTGCAGTGGCGCAGCACTTCCGCGTAGCTCGAGGCCTGCAACGTGATGCGCCAGGCCGGAGCCGCATCCGTGGTATGGATGACTTCGGCCGCTTCCTCCCGGGCTTTGTCCATCCAGTCGGCGCTCATGCCTTCCAGTTGGGCTTCATCGGTGATGATAAGTTCCCAGGCATTGGTTGAATCCTGCACGTTTTTGCTGAACTCCAGCTGGAGCAGGGACATCTCGTCCTCAATCTCCTGCTTGCGCAGCTTGTCTTCCAGACTCAGGTCAGCTCCTTCATCGTGAAAATTCTGGATAATCTGCTCCACGTAGCGCTGTTTGGCGGGGCTGAGCTCCCGGACCCACGGCTGGGTAGCCGCGCTGCGCAGCACACTCCAGAGCTTCTCATTTGCCAGCACTTCTGCCGCCAGTGCATTCCACTCCGGCATCAGTTCCTCCTGAGCCTTGCGCAGTTCCTCATTATCGGCAACTGTGGTAAGGTGGTAAAGGCGGTTCTGCACTTTTTCCAGCTCATCCTGTGCGTGGGAAAGAGCCAGGAAGGTGTTCTCGAAGGTGGCCTCCTCAGGCTTGATGTTGCTGATGCAATCCAGCCGGTGGCGGGCCATGACCAAGGCTGCGGCGGAGTCTTTGCGTGCCTGTTCCGGAGTCAGTTTTGACCAGTCCGGGTACATGCCCTTATCGAAAAACGGATGCTGACCAGCCAGGATGGCCTGCTGCACGTCCTGCACCGCAGGGGGTGCTTCCTGTGCGAAAATCTGCGGTGAGCCCAGAAGGGCACAAAGAGCGGTCGTGATGATGGCCTGAGTCTTCATGTCTGCCATTGATACGCTCGTGCGCGCGAAAATCTTTCAGGAAATGTTAATGAGTGTCAGCCCGGGTGCTGGTCACTGATTCCTGCGGGCAGGAGAGGTATAATCAGGCAGAGCGCTCTGCGCCTCATGGGGAAACTCAATCTTTGCCTTTCGGCTGGCGCAGCACTTTGTACATGGCCTTGCCCAGCGAGGCGCGGTGGTTCAGTTTCACGTCCGTATCATAGGCCCAGATCATCACGCCGCCGAACTTCTCCTGCCTGGCCCAGCGGCATTTTTCGGTGATGAGGGCGGGGCCGTTGAAGGAATGCATGGCGCCGGGGCTGCCGTCCTGCTTTCGGGCCTGGAACTGGTTTTCCGTGGGTTTGAGGTCGGGATGCCAGCTGAGTATCTGTGAATACCCGAACTGCTCGGCCAGGGAACCATGCGGGTTGCTGTAGAATGGCAGACCGATGACTACGCGAGGTTTGGGCATGTGGAAATCATTGAGACACTTGTTTGCATCGTTCTGAAAACGCCACATCGAGGAATGCTGCGTGCCGATGTCGTCGTACGACATGGTCATCAGGAAGTCCAGCTGGTCTGTTACCATGTAGGTAGGCACTTTGTAGGTGACGGAGGCCGCAATGCTGAGCGAAAATCCCGACCCGGCCAGTTCTTCACGCAAATCGGCCATGAAGAGCCCGAAATTGGTCCAGTCATCATTAGTGTCCGGATATTCCCAGTCGATATCGATGCCGTCGTACCCGCGTTCAATCGCCCAGGTGGCCATGTTGCGTGCCAGGCGGCGTCGGGTTTCCGGGTTGGCCACCGCGGTGGTCATCGGGCCATCCATGTGGGCAAATCCCGCCAGCAGCAGGGATTTCGCCCTGGCTTCGCCGTGCAGACGCTTGATTTCTGCCAGGGCGCCATC
>JAFVQN010000150.1 GCA_017504805.1 Akkermansia sp.
ATAAATTGATGTTTGTCGTTGTCGGGGCACGGGACTTCAGTCCCGAAATAACGGTGCTTCCAATCGGGACTGAAGTCCCGTGCTCCGACAGAGTTCCCCCACAAATCCCAATTTATCGGTCTTCGCACCCTCATTAAAGTATACTTTAATGAAGTGTGTCTTTTTTGCCACAGGGAGTGTGGCTTTTGAATCACGCAACGCAGCTTGAAAGTGCGGGAGGGTGGTGGTATACCGGGAGGCAAACAGAACCACCACCATGCAACGAACCGACACCATGTTCCGATACACCTGCCTGGGCGGGGCTGCGCTGGCCCTGCTCCTGCTGGCGGGGATTCTGGCGCAGCTGGGGCTACACTCCGCACCGGCCTGGCAGCATTTCGGGCTTTCCTTCCTGTGGGGGAGCGACTGGGACCCTGCCACGGATTCCTACGGCGCGCTGCCGCATATCCTGGGCACACTGCTCACCACGGGTATATCCCTGGCGCTGGCCATACCGCTAGCGCTGGCCGTGGCGCTCTTCATCACCGAAGTGCCGGAATGGCTGAGCCGCCCGCTGAGCCACTGCATCGACCTGCTGGCCGCCATTCCCTCCGTCATCTACGGCATGTGGGGGCTCTTTGTGCTGGTGCCGCTCATGCAGGAGCAGGTGCAGCCCTTCCTGGCAGAAACGCTGGGGCTGATTCATCTGCCGGGAGGCGCCTGGCTGCTGGGCGAGGATGGCTACGGCAGCGGCTTCGGGTTCCTCACCGCCGGGGTGATTCTGGCGCTCATGGTGCTGCCCTATATCAGCGCCGTCATGCGCGATGTGCTGCGCATGACCCCGCCCATGCTCCGCGAATCAGCCTACGGGCTGGGCTGCACCCGGCTGGAAGTGACCCGCGATGTGGTGGCCCGCTACGGTATACGCGGCATCATCGGCGGCATCTTCATCGGCCTGGGGCGAGCGCTGGGCGAGACCATGGCGGTGCTCTTCGTCATCGGCAACCTCATGGAATCCCCCGCGGGGCTCTACTCCTGCGGCACCACCATAGCCGCCACCCTGGCCAACAACTTTGCAGAGGCCACCGGGCTGCAGCAGAGCGCCCTGTTTGCGCTGGGGCTGGTGCTGCTGCTCATGAGTTTCAGCATCCAGCTGCTCACGCGCTACTACCTGGGACGCACCGCTGCCCGCCGGGGTGAAAACCACTGATACCACCATACCATCATGAAAAAACGTTCTGCAATATTCCGCAAAGCAGGCAACCAGCTGCTGAATCTGGGTGCCGTCCTCTCCATCGCCCTGGCACTGGGCGGCATGGGCTGGATTCTTGCCACCGTGTTCAGCCACGGCTGGAGCGCACTGAGCCCGGAGTTTCTCACCGCCGTCTCCAAGCCATACGGTGAACCCGGCGGCGGCGTGGCCAATGCCCTGCTGGGCACGCTGCTCATGACCCTGGGGGCCACGGTGCTGGCCATGCCGCCCGCGCTGGCCGGCGGCATCTACCTGGCCGAATTCGGCAAAGGCAGCAAAGTGGCCGATGCGCTGCGCTTCTGCGCCAATGCGATGATGGGGCTGCCCTCCATCCTGGTGGGTCTGTTCGTGTATGCCCTGCTGGTGGTACCCACCGGCAATTTCTCCGGGCTGGCCGGCACGATGGCCCTGTCCATCATCATGTTCCCGGTCGTCCTGCGCACCACGGAGGACATGCTGCTCATGGTGCCCGATACGCTGCGCGAATCGGCCCTGGCGCTGGGCATGAGCCGCATGCGTGCC
>JAFVQN010000151.1 GCA_017504805.1 Akkermansia sp.
CTTCTGACGGATAAGCGGGTCATCATCGTGGAGGAGCCTCTGTGGGGCAGAAAGCCGGCTGCGGTGGCGGTGCCTTTGCAGCCGCAGCTCGTGGCTGAGTGCAAGCGCCTGGCCAATGGCAGCGCGGATTATTTCTTTGTGGAGTATACGCATGGGATTGCCCCCTCGCCGGATGGTTTCCGGAATGTACAGACGGTGCAGGCCCTGGAGCAACAGCTGGCCGCCATGGGTATCAGCGTGCCGCAGCGGCGGGAGGCGCGCGGTTTGACAGAAGTTCCCCGCCCGACCCCTGTTCTCGCCATCTGTTGGACTCTCGTTATGGCCTGGATCGTCTTTTATATTGTCGGGGATTGGGCCGATGACCGCTGTTGGGCTATCTGTATCCAGGTCGGGGTATGGGCAGTGGTGCTGCTGCTGCCGATTCCCTGGCTGCTGCTCCGCTTTTTGCATATGCGGAAGCAGCCGTTCCATATCTATACCCCGGGGGATAATCAGTAGGGAATGCCGTGGCGCCCGGCGTATTCCAGCGTCTGGTTCCCGGCAAAGGTCCAGGGGGAGGTGTCTCCTCCTTCCTGTCGGTAGTGTTCGTATTCCCAGGGTAGCAGGGTTTCCTCCACATCGCCGTTTATCTGCTGCTCCCGGCAGCGGAATTCGTTGAGTACATCCTGCACTGCTGCTTTCTGCTCCGAGCTGAGGGAGAGCAGGTGATGACCTTTGCAGGCATAATCCATGCAGTGAAATATGCTGTCCACGCACATGAAATCGGGCCGCAGCAGATACTGCCGCAGGTAGGCCGGCAGCACGTAGCAGAAGGCCGGTGCCTCCAGGAAGAACAGGCTGTCCTCGCAGGCACGCAGCATCTGCGGCGTGAGGGCTTTCCAGTCGTGGCGGGGTGTTTCATCGGTGGCGTTGATGTATTCCACCACGCGGGGCGCGCGCCAGTCGTCCTCCGCCAGTCCGCCGCTCAGCAGGTTGATGCCCGCGGGGCAGCTCAGCCCGGCAAAGGCAGCTTCCAGCCGCTCCAGCAGGGCAGCCTGCCGGGGGCAGAGCTCCTGCTCCGGGTGCTGCGGCAGAAACTCATCCGCCGTGCGCAGCAGCTCAGCCAGAATCTTCTCGTGCGCGGCAAGGTCGGCTTGTTCCTGTGCAGTCAATTCCATGGGTGGGTGATGGGCTGGACTCCTCGCATTGTAGCACAACGCACTGCCCGGTCAAGCTTGATAAAGTGGAATTTGGCGGGGGAACGTTATCGGAGCACGGGACTTCAGTCCCGATTGGAAGCACCGTTATTTCGGGACTGAAGTCCCGTGCCCCGACAACGACAAACATCAATTTATCGAGACTTTCACTCAGACTTCGGGACACGTGTGGCAGCAGGTTTCCTGCTTGACATCATGCTGATAGTTACTATAATTGAAGCATGAACCGTTTTGCATTTTCTATATCGATGCTTTTTAGTGGTCTGGCTGTGGCTATGACACCACAGGAGTTCCAGGAACTCTACGAGAGCAAGGACAAGACGGCTGAGGTGTGCTATAAGCTCTACCAGGCTTATGCCGAGGGAGATGGAGTGGAGGCAGACAAGAGCCAGGCACGCAAGTGGTTGCTGGCGGCGCATGGCAGCGGCATGGCTGCCGCCCGCGGGGAAATCGCGAATCTGCCATGGCGCAAGACGGCTAAGCTGAAGCCCACTATCAAGGTGGCTGAGGTGAGTGATGAGGACGCCGTTTCCCTGGGGCGCGAGCTGGTGGAATTTATGATGGATAACGGCGGGCGCAATCGCATCAACATGAACAACCTGCCGGAGGAGAAGCCCTCGAAGAAACTGGTAGCCGGTGTGCGGAAGTATATTGCCCAGGGCGCGGATTTGAATGTGTGCCTGACCGAGCAGAATGATATGGTGGTGGCAACGGCCCTTTACCTGGCATGCAAGATGGCGGATGAATCGCTCATGGAGCTGCTGCTCAACCACGGTGCAGACCCGAATGCCCACGGTGGCCTGGCGCTTACGGCATTTTATCTGCCGGCACGCCCGAAGGTGGATAGCAGCCAGCCTCTCCTCGGCGGTGGCTCCATCAACTCCCGCGACCTGAAGAAGATGCAGAAGCGGGATGACAAGGCAGGCAAGAGCCAGGAGAAGCGCGCCCGCAAGTTGTTCAATCTCCTGGTGAAGAAGGGGGCCGATGTGCGCGCCTGGAACAACGTGGGCTGGTCGCCGGTGTATGCCGCGGTGAATGCCGATTCCCCGCTCGGTGTGCAGATGCTGGTGAAGGCCGGTGCCGACCCCGACCAGAAACAGAACCCGAATGAAGTGGCCAACCACACCCTTTCGGCCAAGCGCATCAGTTACCTGACGGGCGGTTTCGGGGTGACGGAGCAGGAGACACCGCTGAACACCGCGGCTATTTATGCCTGGGATGAAGTGGCCGCTGCTCTGCTCAAAGCCGGTGCTGACCCGAACCTTGCCAACGCCAAGGGCGTGACCCCGCTCCAGTCTGCACAGAAGATGAAGCAGCAGCTCGACTCCATGCCCGCCGCCGAGCGCAGCTCTGACCTGGTGAAGGGCTCGGAGAAAATGCTCAAATTGCTGAAGAGCGCGAAGAAATAAGGCGGCGCTCCGGGAACAACAAAGTCAATGCAGCATGCTTTTCTTTTATTGCTCCGGCAATTAAAGAATATTGCTTGGACTCAACGACAAATTGGAATTTGTCGGGCTGTTTGCCCGTAAACGGGCAAATCGAAATTCTGCTCGTGCGAGCAGATCGAAATTTTGCAGAGCAAATCGAAATTGACTGCAAAGCAGCCATCGAAATTACCGCCGCAACGGCGGTAGAGTTTCAAA
>JAFVQN010000152.1 GCA_017504805.1 Akkermansia sp.
CAGGCAGCTGGTGGTGCAATCTACGGAATAACGAGTACGGCCTCCCTGAACATCACCGGCACCGAAGGCACGGCTTCCTACGGAGGAAAAAACGGGGCGGTTATCCTGGCAGATAACGCAGCGGTTGCAACCGGATATGGGGCACAGGGTGGTGCCGCTCGCGTCATCCTGGCAGATATCAGTGGCAATCTGGGGGATGTTCTGATAACAGATAACTATACCACCTCCGGAATGAACTACACTTCTTCCAGCGGTATAGCATCTGCGGCTTCTGCGGGTGGTGCTTTTTATGTGGGGCATAGTGTGAGTGGCCAGACATACGCTTTGCGGGTATCGGGTAATGAGGGGGTCACCCTTTCCGGAAACCATGCAGATGCGGCAGAAGGGTACGCCATGGGTGGTGCGGTATACGCTGAGCTTGCACGTGGTAAGGTTGACATCAGTGGTAATACCGGTAAGGTGGAGATAACGGGTAACTACGCTAAATCTGCTGCGGGCACGGCGGTGGGTGGTGCTGTTTATGCCTTGGGCGGCATCAGCATTGAGGGTAATGAGGACGTATTGCTGCGGGGGAACTATGAGCAATCCGGCGATTCCTTCCGCCTGCGCAGTTTGTATTACAGTACGACATACGGTACCAATGAGAATACGGCTGCAACCGGGCATGAGGATGTATCGCAGTTTCGTCTTATGGCTGCTGCCGGTAAGAAAATAGAAATTCATGATTCTGTATACAGCGGTCGATCCGGCGCGGGGGTTCAAGTCGTATTTAATGGCAGTTATACGGCAGCAGATGGTTCAACAGTGGCGGGCGATGGTACGATTCGTTTCACAGGTGCCAATACGGTGGAAGACTTGAAGACTGCCAAGCTGAATGCGGGTATAGCAGAGGACGAAATAGTCATCAGCGATGAAGAAATTGCCAATTCCCGCTGCAGCGAATTCAAAACAAACATTCAGCTTCAGGGTGGCCGCCTGGAAATTGTGGATTCGGCCCAAATCAAGGGCGTGGGGCTTACCGTGGCAAACGGTGCTGCTGTGCAGTTGCGGAATGGTATTCTGAACCATGCGGATTCAGTTCTCTCATTTGCTTCTGGCACGATGCTGGAAATCGTCGGCCAGGGGAATGTAGTTTCGGCCGGAAGTCTGGCATTTGATAACCAGAGCACCTTGAAGTTTGTTTACGGTGAAGGGCTTGCGGAGAATGCGGCGTTGACCTTTACTGGCACGCTGAGTCTGGCGGAGTCGGCAGTCATTCAGCTGAGTGGCTTTGCTGGGCATGCAAGTGAGGCTCAGCAGTTGATCAGCATGCAGAACAGCACGCTGCAAGGCTGGAATACCGGAACCCTGACTTTTGTAGATGAAACAGGAGCCGCCCTGGATGCATCCCATTTTGTATGGGAGAATGATGTGCTTTATTATAAGACAGGCCCGACCATCCTTACCTGGAGCAACGGTACGGGTGACGGCAAGTGGAACAACATCTCTGCCAACTGGACCACGGGGGCTGCAGGCATCAGCTCAACGGAGCATGCAGATATCATCTTCGGCAGCAATGAGAATACCCGCGAAACCATCACGCTGGAAGGTGAACTGACAGTCCGCAACATGACTGTGCAGCAGGGGGGTAACTACGCCTACACCGCGAGTACAGCAGGGACCAGCCTGTCGCTGGAGAGTCTGACGGTGGAATCCGGCGCAACGGCTGATATTCAGCTGGGTAGCGGTGCGCTGAATGCAAACGAGATCAGCAGTGCGGGTACAGTGACGATTTCGGGTGACTCGCTGAATCTGAATTTGCTGAAAGTATCGGCCGGTACCACGACTCTGGCAGGCCCGCTGAGCGTGGCCGCAGGCAGCACGCTGGTGGTGACAGGTGGCGGTAACGGTATCCTGAAAGCCAAGGCTTCTTCCAGCATCGATGTGCAGGGTACACTTGATTTGAGCCAGTTTGCGTACGGAACATACCTGGGAGGTACGTACGAAAGCAGTAGTAGGGGAATTATATCTGTTTTCAATGCCATCAGCGGTCCGGGTACGGTGCTGCTCAAGAGTGGCGCTGAAATACAAACCCAGGGTGATAGAATGGCGGTAAACCTTGCCGCCAACTACAAGGTGGCGGGTACCGCTGCCAATGCCAGCCTGGCATTCACCTCGTGGGCGAACAAGGCTGATAAAACCTGGCGCACCTGGACAGTGGGAACGGGCGGCAGCCTGACCATAGGCGATGCTGGAGATGGCACTTTGTCTATGCTGGCGGGGCAGCAGCTGCAGGTGGTGAATGGCGGCGAGCTGATGGTCGGCACGCTGAACCTGGGGTATGATGATATAAATGAAAATGCCAATAACCCCGGTTCCCTGCTGATGAGTGGAGACGCGAGCAAGGTGACGCTGAATCACATTCACATCCAGAACGGTACAGCTAAACAGCTGGATGAACATAGCTGGATGAATGATATCACCATCACCGGTGGTACGTTGAAAGTGACCGGCACAGAGGCTGTAACCTATGCCACCGGAACCAACATTGCCCGGACCAATATCACCATAGGCGGCACAGGGGGACAGACTGTCACGCTGCAGACCGGCAGCAATGACTGGACGCTGACCCGGCAGAGCGATGCTGCCAGCACGTTGAAGGTGGGTGATGTGACCATCGATGCCGCCAACACCGGCACGATTACCTTTGCCGGGGCCACGCTGACAGGCACGATTACGAACAACGCCAAGCTGGCTCTGGGAGGCAGCACCACCGTGGCTGAGGGAACGCAAGCTGTTATTTCCGGCAGCGGTCTTCTGAAAGCAGCAACTGGGGCAAGCATTGATGTGCAGGGTACGCTGGATTTGTCCGGGTGTACGTATTCTACGGACGGTATCGATGACACTACCCGGAACAAGCAGATGGTGTTGTTGTTCAATGCTATCAGCGGCCCGGGTACGGTGCTGCTCAAGAGTGGCGCTGAAATACAAACCCAGGGTGATAAAACGGCGGTAAACCTTGCCGCCAACTACAAGGTGGCGGGTACCGCTGCCAATGCCAGCCTGGCATTGACCTCGTGGGCGAAACTGAACAAAACCTGGCGCACCTGGACAGTGGGAGCAGGCGGCAGCCTGACCATAGGCGATGCCGGAGATGGCACTTTGTCTATGCTGGCGGGTCAGCAGCTGCAGGTGGTGGATGGCGGCGAGCTGAAGGTCGGCACGCTGAACCTGGGGTATAATAATATAGATGGAGATGCCAATAATCCCGGTTCCCTGCTGATGAGCGGAGACGCGAGCAAGGTGACGCTGAATCACATTCACATCCAGAACGGTACAGATAATAGCTGGATGAATGATATCACCATCACCGGTGGCACACTGAAAGTGACCGGCACGGAGGCTGTAACCTATGCCACCGGGACCAACATTGCCCGGACCAATATCACCATAGGCGGCACAGGGGGACAGACTGTCACGCTGCAGACCGGGGATAATGACTGGACGCTGACCCGGCAGAGCGATGCCGCCAGCACGCTGACGGTGGGGGATGTGACCATCGATGCCGCCAACACCGGCATGATTACCTTCAGCGGCGCCACGCTGAATGGCACGATTACGAACAACGCCCGGCTGGCTCTGGGCAGCGGGGTGACTGTGGCTGAGGGGACGCAAGCCTCCATTTACGGCAGCAAGGTGCAGCTGGATGCCACGCTGACGAGTGCAGGCACCCTGTATCTGAATACCGATGCCATCTACCTGGGCACTACGCTGAAGGATGTTATCACCACTGGTGGAACGGTGAGCTATTCACTGGGTGGCGAAAATGGCTTCCAGAGTATTAACGGTGTGAACTACTACCTTTCCACGAATGGGAATGTGATTGTTCAGAAGGCTACCACGGCCACTCTGCACGGAAACGTTTATAAGCTGCAGACAGATACCAGCGGCGGGCAGTACGACGGCGGCAAGTATATCGCTGTGGGAGACACGGTGACTGCGTCTGATTTCTACATCAGCAGCGGAAGGGTGACGGTTGATTCTGCGGTTCATGAAGCGGCTTCCCGGTACTACCTCAGGGGCGGTACGATGCTGATAGACAAGAACCTGAGCGTGAATAACAGCTTCATCGACTACACAGAGGGAGATGCCGCTACCATTCAACTGTCGGATGGGGCTTCCCTGGTGCTCGACAGTGAGGCAAACGGACTGAATGTTATCAACCTGCTGAGCGGAAAACTCAGCGCCCTTCCCGCAACGGAAGGCGCAACCCCCACTGGGCGCCTGATTATCTCCTCGGATGCGACACTGGCTAATGGCTTCGCATCCACCTTTACCGGTGCAGTGGAGCTGCAGGACACCAAGCTGACGGTGGGAGCGGGTCCGAGCGAAAAGGTGAATGTATCCAGCATCAGTGATTTTATTCTCAATGGTACATCAGAAATCTATTACTACGCCGACCCGACGCAGGATGTCGATCCGACGCAGGATGTCGATATCCGGAAAATCACGGTGCAGAGTGGCACTGGCTCGCTGAAGCTGCAAGATTCCGATGGTTCTCCCATGGTGATTAACGAGGTGGCTGTTGAGCGTGGTGCGGTATTCAAATTCTGGAGTAAATGGCACGACAGTGCCCTGACGATTGAAAACTTGAGCGGTGGTGGCAAGTTCCTTGCCGAAAGCGCAGATGCCATTTCTGATTCCAAGAACCCGCTCACGACGATAAATTCCCTGACCGGGTTTACGGGTGATCTGGAGTTTGTGAAGGATACCGCACAAGTCATGACAGTGTTGGTGCAAACCGGCACGGGAGAGGCTCTGAGCTTCAATTCGCTGACTGCTACCAACTTAAACGGTGCAATGAATTTCACTTTCAACGTGCAGCGTAACACAACGGTGCAGACCCTCACCGCCGCTGCCGGCACGGTCAGCTTATCCACTGGTACCACCCTCACCCTGGGCGATGGTGTCAATGCCAGCACCCACAGCATCGGCACGCTGAACGCCGCCGGCAACAGCACCATTCACCTGAATGCAGATGCTACTCTGCATGCCTTCTCGAAATCCGGCAATGGAACCCTCACCCTGACTGGCAGCGGCATCTATGACCTCGGTACTCTGGAGACAGACCGCGCGAGTGCGACCATCACAGATAAGGTGACCATGGGTACCGGCACCTCAGATGCTGCACAATGGAAGGGTACCGTGAAGATTTCCGGCGGTGAGTACAACACCAACTGGGAAGATAACACCAAATCGATACAGAATATCAACTTCAACGATTTGGGGCAGGCTGGTTCCACAGTGGAAATCGCTGAGGGTAATTTGTATGGTTATATACAAGATGTAGAGGCGGATTATGAGGCTGATATCAGGCTGACCGGCAGTTTTTATATTCAGAATTCATACACCGGGAATAGCTCATCTTCTGCATTCAGCGGCAGTATCATTGCCGATGAAGATGGCGGCCATATCTACATCACGCGCACAAATGAGGGTACGAATCAATATGAATTCAAGGGTGATGTATCCGGTTGGAAGACAAGCCTGACGCAGAACACGACGAAGGATAGCGTAACGAACGAGATTATATTCTCCGCTGATGCACATACCATTAACGCAGCCATTATAAATGAGAATGCAGGCGTTCTGAATTTGCAAATCGCTACTGCTGAGGATGCCACCCTGAGCAAGAATGTGGATGTTACGAAGCTGGAGGTGAGCAATACAGCCCGGCTGGTTGGCGAGAGCAACTCCATCACCGCCGGCAATGTGGAAATCAGCCAGAAGGGCGCCACCCTGAGCAATGTGACTGTGGAGGGAAGCAGCATCAGCGCTGCGGATACTACCGGCGGTACCAAAGGCAGCATCTTGAATTCTCTGGTGCGTCTGCAGGACGAAACCGCCTTCACCATTGAAAACATGGTGCTTACAAACACCGCCTTGGCTGCAGCTTCTTCCACCACCGCGGTGAAGCTGAAGAATGTGGAGGGGTCCACCGCCAGGCTGACCATGGGTGCGTTCACTCTGGATGCCACCCCGCAGGTGGATGCCCAGGCAGATGGCGGGAAACGCGGTTCGCTGAGTTATACCAATGGTCTGGCTATTTCGGGAAATTCCAACGCCACCCTCACTCTGAATCTGGATGTGCCTGGCGCGGTGGAGGAGTACGGCTCTGGCACCTATGACCTGACCATCATCCTGAGCGGATATGGCAGCGATTTCGTGCTGCCGCAGAATATCGCGAGTCTGGTGAGTTTCGATACCACGAGCTGGCTGTATAAAGCCCTGGTCAGTCAGAATGCCAGCTTCGGCGGCGCGACTGCGGCGGTGCGCACACTGGCTGCCGTGGAAACGGCAGGCGTACCCACCGTGCAGTACGCTGCCGGCACTGGCGATAACGTAGGCAGCCTGGTCATCACCATTTCCGGCTTGAACGTACCTGAGCCCACCACAAGCACGCTTGGCCTTCTGGCACTGGCAGCTCTTGCAGCACGTCGTCGCCGCAAGTAAAAGCGTTCGCAAACGCTGCTGCCGCCTGCAAGGTGGGCAGCAATGTCGGCAACGGTCGCCAGACTGCGCATTTCTGGTGAATTTCTGCAGCCAATTTTAGCCGATAAAGAGGCTGAAGAGCAGCAAGCTGAAACGCCGCCCGGATTGCTCCGGACGGCGCTCAGCGTCTCTATGCTATACCGTTACTCAACGGTAAAGGGGGTCTTACTTCTGGCACTTGGGGCCGCAGCACTTGCCGTGGCGGCGGGGGCCGCGCTTGCCGAACTCAGCCTTGATGGCTTCCTTCTCGGCGTCAGAAATCTGGCCGTCCTTGTCGGCGTCGAACTTCTCCATGAACTTAGCCTTCATCTCGGCCTTGCGGGCTTCGTGAGCAGCCTTGATGGCTTCTTTCTCAGCGTCGGAAATCTGGCCGTCCTTATCGGTGTCGAACTTCTCCATGAACTTAGCCTTGCGGGCTTCGAACTTGGCCTTCATCTCAGCCTTCTGCTCCTCGGTGAGCTGGGGGCGGGGACCCATGGGGCCGCAGCACTTGCCGTGATGACGCGGGCCCTTGTGGCCGCAGCGCTTGCCATGGTGGCGGGGGCCGTGCTTCTTGAACTCAGCCTTGGCGGCTTCCTTCTCGGCGTCGGAGAGCTGGCCGTCCTTGTCGGCGTCGAACTTCTCCATGAACCTGGCTTTCATCTCAGCCTTGCGGGCCTCGCGGGCAGCCTTGCGCTCGTCGCAGGAAAGTTTGCCGTCTTTATCGGCATCGAACTTGGCGAGCATCTCGGCGCGGCGGGCCTCGAACTTAGCCTTCATTTCGGCCTTCTGCTCCTCAGTCAGCTGGGGACGGGGGCCGTGGGGGCGGTGCATCTTGCCGAAGCAGCAGGGGTGCTTCGGGGCGCATTCGGGCTTCTGCGGGCAATCCTGAGCCATGAGGGGCATGGCAGCAGCGAGCAGGGCAAACATGAGGGATTTCTTCATGGTGATATGTTTTCTATGGTTTAGATTTTCAGGAGCCGGGGATGCAGAAAGCACCGCTCCTCACATGGGGGAACGGTGCTTTCTGTGAAATTCTACAACGGAATTTTATTTTTTTGCAAAAAAATCTTTCAGGGAGTTGAAATCGCTGGCGCTGGGCTCGTCTGCGCGGGCTATGGCGGCCTTCTGGGCGGCGGTGATGGCGGCAGCCCCCTTGGCGGCCAGCGCGAGCATCTGGGCCATTTCCCCGGCGGTGAATACGGCTTCCTCGCCGCTGCCCTGCACCTCCACATACTCACCGCGCTCGGTCATGACCACATTCATATCCACCTCGGCATCGCGGTCCTCCACATAGCAGAGATCCAGCAGCGGGGTGCCCTGCAGCTTGCCCACGGAAATGGCGGAGACGAGCTGCTTCATGGGGTTCTTCTCCAGCGCACCGGTGGCCACCAGGCGGTTCAGCGCAATCTGCAGTGCCACCGCGGCGCCGGTGATACTGGCTGTGCGGGTACCGCCATCGGCCTGCAGCACATCGCAATCCACGCAGATGGTGCGGGCACCCAGGGCCTCTAAATCTACCACGGCGCGCAGCGAGCGGCCGATGAGGCGCTGAATCTCCACTGAGCGGCCATCCACCTTGCCGCCGGAATCGCGCTTCTTGCGGTCCAGGGTGGAGTAGGGGAGCATGGCGTATTCCGCCGTGAGCCAGCCGCCCGGCACATGCTGCAGCTTCATCCAGCGCGGCACATCCTCCTCAATGGTCACCGCGCAGATGACGCGCGTGTTACCAAAGCACGAAAGAACAGAAGCCGTGGCATTCGGCGCCACGCCCAACACAAACTCAAGCGGGCGCATTTCATCCACCCCGCGATTATCCTGGCGTTCCATGAACATAGTTGTACCACAGATGCCCGGATTTCTCAACCTCAAAATCCTGCGGGGTGAACTTGGCAAATCCTGCGGGGTGAACTTGGCAAATCCTGCGGGGTGAACTTGGCAAATCCTGCGGGGTGAAAACCAAAAATCTTGCGGGGTAATGTAAATTAGGCGTTGAAGAGGAACGAATTCGAAATCAAGCTCGGAGCGCAGCAGATTGATAAAGCTGCCGCTTCATTGGTGGCGCTGCGTGATTCTCTGGCCGTTCAGCCAGATGCCAAGGCTCCTTCCGTGCTGGGGGTCATCTGCGGCTTGACTCACGCTGCATATCAACGGCCGGATGGTGTCTTTGTCTTCCCCATCAGTGCATTAAAGCCCTGAACGCCTTTCACCTTTCACGCGCACGCGCAGCGGGCGTTTTCACTGGGGCCCATTGGGCACTGGTGGGTATATTATTGCTCTATCGGGAACGATATCCACGCTACGCGTGGACGATATCCTGCCGGAGGCAGGACGATATTCAGGCCGTTGGCCTGAACGATATCCGCGCCTTTCAGGCGCGGACGTAGGCCGCAGCAGCTTCGGCGCAGCGGCGGCCATCCAGGGCGGCGGAGACGATGCCGCCGGCGTAGCCGGCGCCTTCGCCGCAGGGGAAGAGGGCTTCGAGTTCCGGGTGCTGGAGTGATTCAGGTTCGCGGGGGATGCGCACGGGGGAGCTGGTGCGGGTTTCGCAGCCGATGAGCAGGGCTTCCTCGCCGGCGAAGCCGCGCAGCTTGCGGTTGAAGAATTGCAGGCCCTCGCGCATGCGCCAGCACACGCTCTGCGGCAGCAGGGCGTTGAGATCCCAGCTGGTGATGCCGGGGTGGTAGGTGGTGCTGGGCAGGGTGGCGGAGATGCGGCCAGCCAGGAAGTCGACCACGCGCTGGCCGGGGGCTTTCTGCATGCCGCCGCCGGCCTGGCTGGTGGCGATTTCGAGGGCTTTCTGGTAGGCGATGCCGGAGAGCACGCCGTGCTCGGCCAGGTAGGCATCGGTATCTTCCGGCTCCACGGTGACCACGAAGCCGCTGTTGGCAAAGGGGGAGTTGCGGCGGGAGAGCGACATGCCATTGACGACCACTTCGTCATTCTCAGTGGCGCTAGGCACGATGAAGCCGCCCGGGCACATGCAGAAGGAGTGTACGCCGCGCTCCTGAATCTTGGTGGCCAGGGTGTAGCGGGCGGCGGGCAGGCCCTCCGGGCGTGCCTGGCCGGGGCGCAGGTGGTACTGCGCGGCGTCGATGAGGCTCTGCGGGTGCTCGATGCGCACGCCCACGGCAAAGGGCTTGCGCTCCAGCTTCACGCCCTCGGCATGCAGCATGCGGTAGACATCGCGTGCGCTGTGGCCGGTGGCCAGGATGACGGCATCGCCGGTGAATTCGCGGCCATCTGCGGTGCGCACGCCGCGCAGGCGCTTGCCATCCGCACTTTTGAGCAGGCCGCAGACGCGGGTCTGGAAGTGCACCTCGCCGCCGGCGGCCAGGATGCTGCCGCGCATGGCCTTGATGATATTGGGCAGGCGGTTGGAGCCGATGTGGGGGTGGGCATCGGTCAGAATCTCCGGTGCGGCGCCGTGGGCCACAAAGGTTTCGTAAATCTCCATGACCGGGCCGCGCTTGGTGGCGCGGGTGAAAAGCTTGCCGTCGGAGAAGGTGCCGGCGCCGCCTTCGCCGAAGCAGTAGTTCGAGTCTTCCACCACGTAGCCCCGGCAGTTGATGGGCTGCAGGTCGAAGCGGCGGGCAGAGACGTCCTTGCCGCGCTCCAGCACCACCGGGCGCAGGCCCAGCTCCAGGCAGCGCAGGGCGGCAAAGAGGCCGCCGGGGCCGCTGCCCACGATGATAATCTTCCTGGCATCAGCCGCCACGGGGGCGTAGTGCCGCTCCGGCAGGGGGGCGGGGGGCAGCTCCTCATCCACGGCCACGAGCAGGCGCAGCTGCTTGCAGATGGGGCGGCGGCGGGCATCGATGCTTTCCTTGATGAGCCGCATGCCCTGGATTCGGTAGGGGGAGATTTCGAGCTTCTGGGCGGCGGCTTTGCGGCGGGCATCCTCGCGCAGGGCCCGGGCCAGTGGCAGGTGGATGTCCAGTTCCGTGAGCATGGTCGGTCGTGTGTGGGGAGAAAATTAACTCAGGCAGTGCTGCATGAAGAGGGCTGGCTCGCCCACGGCATCGCCCACCTCCACCGCCGGGATACCGGCCACGGTGGTGTGTGGGCGCACGTTGTCCAGCACCACGGAGGATGCGGCCACCTTGGCGCATTCGCCTACCTCCACGCGGCCCAGCACCTTGGCACCGGCGCCGATGAGCACGCCGCTGCGCACTACCGGGTGGCGGTCACCTACTTCCTTGCCGGTGCCGCCCAGGGTCACCTCGTGGAAGAGGGATACATCATTCTCGATGATGGCGGTCTCGCCCACCACGAAACCGGTGCCGTGGTCGAGCAGGATCCCGCAGCCGATGCGGGCGGCGGGGTGGATATCAATGCCGAAGACTTCGCTGCCCACGCTCTGGAAGAGCAGGGCGAGCATGTAGCGCTCCTGCTTCCACAGAATGTGGGCCAGGCGGTAGGTGGCCAGGGCATGGAAGCCTTTGAAGAACATGAGCGGCTCCAGCGCATTGTGGCAGGCGGCATCGCGGTCCACCACAGCCTGCAGGTCCGCAGCCATCATCTCCACGGCCATGGGGTCGCTCTTCAGCAGGGAGCGGATAAGGGGCTCCAGGTCGTCGCGCCCGATATCGCGGCGGGAAAGCTTGCGCGCCAGGCGCACGGAGACGGCGGTGGCCAGTTTGTTGCGGCTCAGCACCACATCATCCAGCAGGCCGGTGAGTTTGGGTTCCTGCTCAGCGGCGGTTTCGGCGGCGGCGTAGATATCATTCCAGATTTTTCTGGAGAGCTCCGGCTGCTGCGGCACCATTTTTTCGGGGCGTAACATGGCGGGGGCAGGGTGGGGAATTTAATCGACGCAGCACTCGCTGAGCATTTCGTCCAGGCGGTAGGTCATTTCGGCCAGGGCTTCGCGGGCGGGGGATTCCGGCAGCATCCAGAGCACTTCGCGGGCTTCCTCGTTGCGGGAGAGACCCTCCTCCACCGACAGGCGGATTGCCTCGGCAAAAGCCTCTGTATTGCGCAGGCGGGAGTAGTCAATCTCCTCGTGTTTCTCCACGCAGCTGCGGGCGTATTCGGCCACATCGTCGCTGCTGGATTCCATGAGGAAGAACACGGGCAGGGTGAGCTTGCCCTTCTCGTTGTCCGTGCCCAGGGTCTTGCCGGCGGTGTCGTCCGTGCCGGTCAGGTCGAGGCAGTCATCGTAAATCTGGTAGGAGATGCCCAGCAGGGTGCCCATGCGGTTGAGCTGCTCAATCATCTCGTCATCCATGCCTTGCAGGAAGGCAGCGCCGGCCATGGCCATGGCAAAGAGGGTGGCGGTCTTCTTGCGGATGAGCTCGTAGTAATCCGCGCGGCTCATCTCCATATCCCACAGGCGGGTGGACTGCTCCACCTCGCCCTCGCACAGGTCGCGCACGCCCAGGGCCATGCGGCGGATGAAGCGCGGGTCTCCGATTTCGGAGCCCATCACCATGGCCTGGGCCAGCATGGAATCACCCAGCAGTACGGCCAGTTCATTGCCCCACAGGGCATTCGGTGTGGGCTGGTCGCGGCGGGTATCAGCCTTATCCAGTACATCATCGTGGATGAGGGAGGCCATGTGCAGCATCTCCAGCATGGCGGCGAAGGTGGTGTGCTCTTCCTTGATACCGCCGGTAGCCGCTGCGGTGAGCAGCACCAGACCCGGGCGGATCATCTTCCCCTTGCCCTTGCATACCTGGCGCATGTAATCCCGCATGTAGGGCGAGAAATGCTCCGTCTGCGCGTCGATGGTATCCCGGACTTTCTGCAGTTCGGTTTCCACGATGCGCATGTAGGCTTTCTTGTTACGCAGTTTGCTGAAAAACGGAAGACTCATGGGAAAAGTGAATAAAATACACCGCGCCGGTGCCTGCACCGCCGCTGCGGCCAGTTTAGCAGAGAAAGCGCCGCTTGGCAACCTTTTCCCCGTCCGCTGCCAGTAAAAGTGCTAAAAGTCATGTTAATCCGGCGGGAATGGCGAAAAAATCTTGTATTGGTCCGGGGCTGTGGTAGAGTGACAGTATGGACAAGGCCGGATTACGCAACTGGGTGGAGCAGAACAAACAGGCGGACGAGCAGATTCTGTGGGCGGGTAGTCCGCGCATGGTGTATTTCCGTGGGTTGTTCATTACGCGCGTGGTTCCCGGGGTGCTGCTGCTGGGGCTGGCGGTGTGGTTCTACCACGGGGCACCGGGTATTCCGTTGGCCGACTGGGCTATGTTCCTGACAGATTCCTTCCCCAGAAAGACTGTATTTGTGCTGGGGCTGCTGTTTGTGGTGCTGCCTTTTCTGCGGGCCTACATGCTCCGCCATACCTTCTATATCATCACCAACCGCTGCGTGTACAAGGCGCGTGTGTTCAGCAGCCGCGTGCGCCAGCTGCCGCTGGAGACCCTGGCCAGGGCCCGCCGCATTGATTACCACGATGGCCTTTGCAGCTACGTGTTCGATGTGTGGGAAGACGCTCCCCACCGCCACGAGCGCGTGACCCGTGGCATCTATTTCGTGCGCCCGGATTTCAAGGAAGCGCTGGAGAAGGCCCTTCAGGCTTGAAAGCGACCCCTGGGCAGCCGGCGCTACCTTCCGCCTCGGCGGGAAGTGGAGCACCAGCGCCGGCTACAGCTTCAACGCCATCGATGACTCCAACGCTCACGTACTCAATATCGGCGTCAGTCGCTTCCGTCTTCGTTCCTGCGGAACTACGCCGAGACAGGACGCCGACGGAATCACCAATGCATGCTTCCTGCCGATGGCGAGGCGGGAGATACCCTGCTACGATTTTTCTCACAGAACACTTTGCCCTTATATCGTTCAGGGCTATTTTCCCATAATCTTTGGGACACATGTGAACTAAATACTGAGACGAAATTCCTGCGCTTGCCAAGTGGGGGTGAATATGTTACAATGCACCCATGGCAGATACGTCTTTCACTGCACAGATGGCAGCCAAGCTCGGGCTGGATGAGAAATATGTGATTCCCTATGGCCACGACAAGGCCAAGGTGAGCCTGGAGGTACTGAAGCAGGACCGTAAGCGCGGGCGCCTGATTCTGGTGAGTGCGCTCACTCCCACACCTGCCGGCGAGGGCAAGACCACGGTTTCCATAGGTCTGGCCCAGGGCTTGCAGGCTGTGGGCCAGCGTGTGTGCCTGGCGCTGCGCGAGCCTTCCATGGGCCCGGTGTTCGGCCGCAAGGGCGGTGCCACGGGTGGCGGTGCATCCAGCATCACCCCGGGCGAGAGCATCAACCTGGGTTTCACCGGCGATTTCCCTGCCATCACGGCTGCGAACAACCTGCTGGCCGCGGTGATTGATAATGCCCTTTTCTACAAGACCACGCGCCTGGACCAGAACAAGGTGACCTGGAAGCGCGTGATGGATATGAACGACCGCGCCCTGCGCAGCATCGTGGTGGGGCTGAACAAGAACGGCGTACCCCGCGAGGATGGCTTCAACATCACCCCCGCCTCCGAAATCATGGCCTGCTTCTGTCTGGCTGAGGACCGCGATGACCTGCGCCGCCGCCTGGATAACATGGTCATCGGCTTCACGGCGGATGACGAAGCCGTGTATGCCCGCGAACTGGGCGTGACCGATGCTCTGCTGGCTATTCTGAAGGAAGCCGTGAACCCGAACCTGGTGCAGAGCCTGGAGGGCGTGCCCGCCTTTGTGCATGGCGGTCCCTTCGCCAACATTGCCCACGGCTGCAACTCCGTCATCGCTACCAAGATGGCCCTTTCCTGCGGTGATTACGCCGTGACTGAGGCGGGTTTCGCCTTTGACCTGGGGGCTGAGAAGTTCCTGGATATCAAGTGCCGCCAGAGCGGGCTCTCCCCGGATGCCATCGTGATTGTGGCCACTATCCGCGCGCTGAAGATGCACGGCGGCGTGGCCAAGGATGCCCTGGAAACCCCGGATGCGGACGCCGTGCGCCGCGGCCTGGACAATCTGGCTGCCCATATCGAGAGCGCCCGCCTTTACAAGCGCCCGGTGACCGTTGCCATCAACCTCTTTGCCGCCACCGACACGGAGGAGGAAATAGCCGCCGTGAAGGAAATGTGCGCCTCCATGGGCGTGGGCTGCGCCGTGGCTGATGTGTTCGGCAAGGGCGGTGCCGGTGCCACCGAGCTGGCCGAGACGGTGCTGGCCTCCATGCAGCCGGAGTATGAACCCTTTGAGTGCCTGTACAGCCTGGACCTCAGCGTGGAGGAGCGCATGTCCACCATCGCCCGCAAGATTTACGGGGCCGATGGCGTGGTACTCACCAAGCCCGCTCAGAAGAAGCTGGCCCTCATGGCGAAGAATGGTCTCACGGACCTGCCCATCTGCATGGCCAAGACCCAGAACTCCCTTTCCGACAATGCCGGCCTGCTCGGCCGTCCCGCCGGCTTCACCGTGACTGTGCGTGATTTCGAGATTGCCAACGGCGCTGGTTTCCTGGTGGCTCTCTGTGGCGATATCATGCGCATGCCCGCGCTGCCCAAGGTGCCTGCCGCCTGCGCCATCAAAGTCTCGGCAGATGGCACCATCACCGGCATGAAGGGGTAATTCAACCCGCTTGCTCATTTCCGGGGACAGCTGCGCACTATACTGCGCAGCTGTCCTTTTTTATTGCTCCGGCAATTAAAGAATATTGCTTGGACTCAACGACAAATTGTAATTTGTCGGGCTGAAAGC
>JAFVQN010000153.1 GCA_017504805.1 Akkermansia sp.
CCTGAAGCGATAAGGAGGGTTTATTATGATTACGCATAACCGAATTGATATGCAGCTGGTGGCGCGTGTGGCTACGCCTACGACTGCCAGTGGTACGGCAACTGCCGATTGGGTGGTTGATCTGACGGAGCGCGGGGGGCGCGATACGGCCAATATTGTGCTGAGTTGCCCTGCCCTGAGTGCTCCGGTGACGCTTGCTGTGGTGGGTGGTGATTCCCGCGATGGCGAGATGGTGGCGGTGGCCGGTGCTTCGGCTGTTACGAAGGCGAATGAGGATTGTGAGGTCCGCATGCGTGTGCCGCTGGATTGCCCGCGTTTCATTACGCTGAAGGTGACTGCGGGTGGTACGGCTCCGAGTGCTTCGGTGACGGCGCAGATGGCTGTGTATGTGTGATTGGGATTTTTGCCTTGGCTGAATCTGAGGTATGGCCGGTTTGCATACAGTGACGGTGGATGAGCTGCGGCAGGTGCTGACGCCGGTGGAGGCGGAGGCGGTTGCTGAGGCTGTGGGGGCTTCTGCCGTGGGCGGCTGGATGGGGTCGCTGTTGCTGCGTGCATGCGATCGCGTGGTGGGGGCGCTGAATGGGTGCCCCCACAATGCGCGTATCAGTACGGGGTTGTGCCGTGTGCCGGAGGAGTGTGTTCACACGGTTCTGGTGCTGGCGCGGCATGCTGTGCTGGGGGCTGTGCCTGCGCTTTCGGAGGTGCTGGAGGGTTCTACGCGTGCGGCGGAGTACCAGGCGGCGCTGGCGGATTTGCGGGCGATGGCGAGTTGCGAGTTGCGACCGGGCTGCGTGGTGCCGGAGGCTTATTTGGCTGAGGGGGCTTCGGGGTTTGTGGGTCTGGTGGCGCTGGATGATGTGGACTGGATGGTATGAGTTCGATTTCCGGTGATTTTGTGTCGTGGGTGCTGGAGCGCTGCCAGGGGATGTCTGGCGGGAAGCTGATGCGTGGCGCGAATCTTTTTGACGAGCGTGATGCGGAGCTGGGCACGAAGGTACAGAAGGCGCTGAATCAGAAGCTGATGCTTGCGGCGGCGGTGAGTGTGCCGCGGCTGGAGCGTCTGGATCGTTCGGGGGCGGATGATACTGTGCAGGTGTGTTCGGTGGAGGTGGGTATTGTGCGTAGTGCTCTGAGTAAGGAGGATTCGCTGGTGCTTGCTGAGACACTCTACCGGGCGTTTTCGGGGGCTGATTGGCAGCCGGCGGGAGGACCGGACTGCGGGCCTTGCGATGTGTCTGCTGATTCGCTGTTTACTGAGGTGACGGCCAAGGCGATGTCTCATTCTTTTACGGTGAGTACGAGGATTTATATTTAATGAAAGGAGAATAATGTTATGAGTATGATGGTTTATACGCGTTCGCAGAAGATTACGTCTAATGTGGGTATTGACCTGGTTCCGGTTGATGCTACGTTTAATGCCGAGTCTACGGCTGAGGGGGCTGATTTGAGTAATGTGCCGGAGGAGAAGTGGGTGCATTGTGCCCGTAGTAAGAATGGTACGCATAGTCAGCAGGTGCAGCAGGATGAGGAGGATTCGTATGATATGCCTACGCGTGTTCGTGTGAAGGCGAGCAATGAGACGGTGACGGGTAATTCTTATGAGTTTGAGCTGGAGCGTACATCCATGCTGTTCGATGCTATGGCGATGGGTGTGGAGGATCCTTTTTCGGAGGAGGCGGCAGCAGCGGTTTCGAGCGGTAAGGCGTTCCGTATTCATGCTTCTAATTTGTCTGCTACGCCGGTGGGTGTTCGCATGCGTGAGTTCCACGGATCGAAGCTGATGAGTACGAAGTGGTTTTATGCGGATGCACGCGTGGAGCCGGGCAAGAATTGGGATGGCAAGATTGTGCGTCCTAAGTTGAAGCTGGAGGTGACGCCGAGTGTGCATACGAAGCAGCAGAATGACCCGAATTATACTGGGCAGCCGGTGCAGGAGGATTGATTTTTCTTGTTGTCTGTCGTAACTGCAAGGGGGCTTGTCTGCCGGGGAGGCGGCAAGCCCTTTTTTGATTGACGATTGATTATTGACGAATATGGGGGGGCGGTTATGGATATTGGGCTGAGATTGACGCATCCTGACTTTACGAATGCTTTTTCTGCGCCGGTGTTGCGGCGTATTGTGGCGCGTACGGCGGAGGAGAGTGAGAAGGCGGTTAAGGAGTGGTATCGTGCGTTGCCCGAGGATTGGTTTGATAACCCTGAGCCGTACCCGGACGGGACGAGCCGAAGACTGAAGCCGAGGCGGTTCATGCGTGCGCTGACGCGGCATTGGTATCATGAGGTGACGGCGGATGGTGGGTTCAGTTTGTTTTTCAAGAGTCCGCGGGAGGATGGTGTGCCGTGGGGGCTGCGGTTGCAGCAGTATGGCGGGGTGGTTGTGCCGCGGCGGAAGCGTGCGCTGACGATTCCGGTGACGGCGGAGGCTCGCGGGGTGAGTGCTGCGGATTTTGAGCAGGCTACGGGGCGGCGGCTTTTCTTGCTGAAGGGTGAGGACCTGGAGCCGGATGAGGTGGGTACGCTGGCGTATGAGGGCGAGGATGGCAGGCCGCATGCGGCGTATAAGTTGAGGCGGCGGAGTGAGGTGCCGAGCCTGCTGGCCCGGCGTGGGCATAATGCTATGCCGGATGTTTATGAGTTGCGTAGTATGGTGCTGCCGCGTTTTGCGGATGCGGTGGAGATGGCGCTGAGGGATTGACGATTGACTATTGACGATTGACTATTGATTTTTTTTACGATTATGAGTGAGAATCCAGAGATTAAGATTGATGTGAGGGCGGATGTGGATGATGCGAAGCGTCCGATGGAGGAGTTGCTGAAGCTGATGAAGGCGAATGAGGCGACTATTGCGGAGAATGATAAGATGCTGACGGCTGCGGCGGAGTCTCAGGAGCGCGTGCAGGAGGTGGCGCGCGGGTTGATTTCTGCGGTGGAGGAGCTGGGTGATCCTACGCTGAAGCAGTATGTTGCGGGCTTGTTTGCGGGCGGGATTGAGAATGCTGCGCAGATGGTGAAGAAGGTGCAGGAGTTGCAGCGCGAGAATCAGGTGCTGGGGCGGATTCAGGAGGGTGTGCTGAGCCGGTTGAATGAGCAGACGATTCCTGGTGGTGGCGGTGTGGAGGAGCAGACGGCGGGGGCGCTGCATGCGCTGGGGCAGTTTGATGACCGTTTTTCGGCTTCGAGCAGGGGTGCCAAGGGTGTTGCTGCTAATGTGGAGGGGCTGGGGATGGCGCAGGATGTGCTGAATCTGCTCCAGATGCTGAAGCAGGTGAATGATGAGTTGCGTAATGTGTATGCGAATGCTGCTGCGGGGCGCGATGATGCTCAGCAGCGGGCTGCGGGGCTGCGTGATGAGGCGGCGGCTCTGGATGAGCAGTTGCCTGGGTTTGAGCAGAAGCGGGCGGCTTTGTTGCAGGAGGCTGCGGCGTATGACCGTATTGCGGCTTCGCAGGAGGTGGTGCGCCAGGGGGCTCAGGCCCGGCTGGCGGATGTGGAGAAGGTGGTGAAGCTGGCGGGTGATGGCCGGCTGGATGAGGCGGGGGCGCTGGCGCAGCGTGGGCAGCGTGAGGCTACGAAGTTGGCGGGGCGTGAGCAGGCGGTGGATAATGCCCAGGTGCAGCTGGATGCGAATAAGGCTGCGGCGGCGGAGAAGGAGCGGGCTGCGGCGGCGGAGAGGCTGGCGAAGGAGCGTGAGCGGGCTGAGGCTGCGGCTAAGAAGCAGAGAGCTGAGGAGGAGCTGCTGAATAAGGAGATGGAGTTTTCGGTGATGAGCCGGCAGCAGTTGGCCAAGGAGTTGCAGAGGCTGACGAAGGAGCGTGCGGCGGCTGCTGCGGTGAAGGATCATGTGCGGTATGAGTTGCTGGGGCGGCATATCATGGCGGCTAACCGGCAGATGGAGCGGATGACGCGTAGTTTGCAGATGAGCAAGATTACGGGTATGCAGCAGGTGCAGATGGCGCAGAGTGTGGCAGCTGGGGTAAGTCAGATGGGGGCGGAGTTTGCAAATCTGGGGGAGAGTGTGGAGAATGGTACGGTGAGTCTTTCCGGGATGAGTTCTGCGGCTATCGGGCTGGGGATGGCGATTAAGACGGGCATGGGGCCGATTGGGTGGGCTATGCTGGCGCTGGAGGCTCTGGTGGCGGCGTGGAATTTTTTTGCGCAGAAGAGGAAGGCTGATGAGGAGCGGATGCGTGAGGAGGCGAGGGCTTTGGCGCAGGCGCAGCATGAGAGCCGGATGGAGATGGAGGAGCTGTGGAAGAAGCAGGCGGAGCGGAGTGCTGAGAGTTTTGCTGACTTGTACCGCTTGGATAGGGAGTATTATGAGCGTGAGCGGGCTGAGCGTGAGCAGTCGATGGCGGAGCGGCGGAGGGCTGATGAGGAGGCGCACCGGCACCGTCTGGCGATGTTGGAGCTGGAGCTTTCGGGAGCGAAGGAGAAGGATAGGGAACGGATTGAGGCGCAGATTAAGGGTGAGAAGCAGGCTGCGGAGCGGGCGGCTTTGCTTTATGAGCAGCAGCGGGTGGATGTTGCTGAGGCTTTCGCCGATGAGTTGGAGACGAGCTTGAAGCAGCGCGAGGAGCGCATGGGTGATTTGCTGACGGCCTGGCTGCCGGATATTGAGGCGGTGAATGAGCGAGCGCGGCGGTTGATGGCAGATTCTCGCGATGTGGTGAAGCTGAGCGAGAGGGAGCGGGTGAGTCTGGACGCCCAGCAGCAGGAGGCACGGAGGCAGATGCAGCATATTCTGCGGCTGGTGCGTGGGGTGGATAAGGATTTTAAGGGTGGCGCAGAGGATGCTGTGCGCTGGCTGGCGAAGATGCAGGAGACGCACCGTGCGCAGGCTGAGTTGGCAGAGTCTACCCGGAAGCAGGTGGTTGAGGGGCGCGAAGGGGTGCGGCTGCTTGCTAAGGCGAATGAGAATAAGAGGGCCGAGCTGAAGCGTAGTGAGGAGATTAAGGAGGCTCAGGAGGAGCAGAAGCGAGCCGAGAAGCGGTTGGCGGAGGTGCTGGGGCGGCGTGTGAGCCGGCAGTATGAGCCGAAGGAGCGGCGGGCGCAGGATGAGGTTTTTGCAGCAGACGAGCGGTTGCTGAGGCGGAAGTTGGCTGCGGTGGATGCGGAGATTTCGCGGCAGCGTGCTGAGGGTGCTGATGAGGGGGTGCTTTTACAGTTGCGGAAGCGGCGCAGGGAGGTGCAGCGGCAGCTGGTGGGGCTGGAGGAGGCGCGTGTGGAGGAGACGCGGCGCGGGATTGAGCGGATGCGGCGGTTTGAGGCGCAGGATATGACGGCGCCGACGCGGAGGCGGGACCGGCGGGCGGATGAGTTGAGCGAGAGGTATGCGCAGATGGCGGTGCGGGCTCAGGCGGCTCTGGATAAGGGGTTGAAGAGGCGTGCGGAGGGGTATCTGGCGAAGATGGACCGGATGGCGGCGCGGATTGACCGCTTGACGGGTGATGACCAGGGGTCGATGATGAATCGGGAGGTTCAGGGGGCTTTGCGGTTGCAGTTGGATGCGGTGCGGCGGACGGCGCGGGCGAAGCAGCGGACGGCGGCTGCGGCGGAGCGTGAGGCGGCTGTGGCTGCTGGGGCTCAGGGTGCGGCGCGGCAGCGGAATGTGGCGGAGCTGGAGGGGGCTGTGAGGCGGCTGCGTGAGGAGAATGGGCGGCTGGCGCGGTTTCTGGATGGGTCTGCGGCGGCGATGCGTGAGCTGGTGGGGGTGTGCCGGGCGCTTCAGGGGCAGGTGAATCGGGCGCTGGGTGAGCTGGAGGTGGTGCGTGGCCAGGTGCGGACGCTTCAGGCGAGTGTGAGGAGTGTGGCGAGGAAGTGAGTATGAGTGAATAGTGAATAATGAATAGTGAATGGTGATTATGGATAGGGATTTTCTGATGGCGCGGTTTCTGGTGGGTTGCCTGGTGCTGGCGGTGCTGAATGTGCTGGGTGATGGTGATGAGGGTGAGTGATGGCTTCCCCCACGCGGGCGGGTTGCGCGTGTGGGGGGGAGCGGTTTATGATGTGGTTATGACTGAGGTTTTCTTGAAGACTACGGCGAATAAGGCCGGTTATGTGACGGTTCGGGTTCAGAATGCAACGGGGGCGGTGCTGCTGAATGGTGCGCTTTCGCTGATGGATAGGCGTGTGGAGATGGTGCCGCATGCTGATGGGGTTCTGGGGTTTGAGCCGCTGAGTAATGGTACGTGGCTGCTGGAGGTGCGTGCTAATGGTGCTACTGTGCTGTATGGCAAGGTGCTGGTGCTGCCTTCGCCGATTGATGCGCCGCCGGGGAATGATAGCTGGGAGTTTGTGCTGGATGCGGCTGAGGGGATGGCGCTGGTGGATGTGGTGCTGAGTCAGGGGCCGGTGGGTCCGCGAGGTGAGACTGGTCCGCAGGGTGATAAGGGTGAGAAAGGCGACAAGGGCGATAAGGGTGATAAGGGCGATACCGGGGAGACTGGTCCGCAGGGGCCGCAGGGTGCTACCGGGGCTACGGGCATGAGCGCTTATGATATGGCGCTTTCTCTGGGTTATTCTGAGGATGAGGCGAAGTGGCTGGGTGGTGTGTTGAGCGTGGATGTGCGTGCTGAGGAGGCGGCTGAGTCTGCAAGGCTGGCTGGGGAGGCTCGCAAGGAGGCTGAGCGGATTGCTGAGGATTTGAAGGCGTACGGGGTGCTGAATCCGAGTTTTGGCACGGATGAGACGAGCGGCCAGGCTTATTTGTCGGATGCTACGATTGAGTTCATGTTCACGATGATTAAGAATCAGTACGGGAATGTGGATAAGGTTTATGGTGTGGAGGTGCCGGTGTGGCCTGATTTGCAGAATAGCAACACGGCGCCTACGGTGACGGTGGATGGTGTGGCTTATAATCAGTGCGGGCCTTGGCGGCAGACGCAGGTGACGGAGCCGGAGACTTTTATTCGTTTTTTGCGCGACCGTGTGGGTCTGAATTTCCCGTGGCATGAGGAGGGGATTACGGATCCGGCGGCTGAGGTGGATGATGCGGAGACGCATCCGTTCTTCATGGATTGGCGTGTGAATTATATTAAGGACCAGTACGGGAACCCGC
>JAFVQN010000154.1 GCA_017504805.1 Akkermansia sp.
CGAAAGCGGCTACTATTCCTACAAGTGGGCCGAAGTGCTCGATGCCGATGCCTTCTCCCGCTTTGCGCAGGAAGGCATCTTCAACCCCGCCACGGGGCGCGATTTCCGCCGCTGCATCCTCTCCCAGGGCAACAGCCGCCCTGCCGCCGAGCTCTACCGCGACTTCATGCACCGCGACCCGGATACCGCCGCCCTTCTCCGCCGCAGCGGCATCGAATCTTAGCGAGAACGCTTCACTTTCTGCACCAGTCTGCTTACGAATTCCAAGCGGCCACTATATGCCAGGACCGGAAGGAAGGCCGGAGCATACCTTTTTATCAGGCTGCATACCATAAAGCTTGCACCATAAATAACAAAAGGTAACGAAACGTATATGAAGGAATTGGACAACAGTGAATCATTCACTAGTCTCAGGGCCTTACCCACTCCGACTATCACGGCTGCATGCATCGCAAAACACAAAAACGAAGCTTGAGAGAGAGATGCCACCATGCACGCCTCACGGTAAAAACAACGCTCTGACAACACACAGAACGAAAAAAACGCACAAGGAAAACAAATCGACCTCGCCCATTCATTCTCCATCAGAATAATACCGGAAATCCAAATTGGAAGGCCATATAAAAAGCAATTTCCCAATTGCTTTGTTGACAACTTTGATAACATACAGCCCAGTGTAAAAGTAAAGGTATAAAACGGACTAGCTATCGGCAGAACAGTCTCAAGTTTACAACACCAACTGTTCCCCAGAACAAGAAAAACTCCGCTTACCACAATAAGAATCCACAAGTACTTTCGCAATATCCCCACCAAGAAAATAAGACAACTGATTGCAAATAAATACCACAAAGGGTAATCGATGCAACCATTAATACCCAGGCCATACACCCGGGCGATGGAGAACGCCTGACCATCTACTATCGCATACAGGCTATTCCATGCAAAATACGGTATCATCAACGCTATGATACGCATCAGCATCTTTTCACTTCCCATGGATGGCGGCGAAAAATAGCCTGATAAGATAAAGAAAACAAACAAAGCAGAGGTCGGCATGCATGTCGCGCTCATCAACTCCCGAAGCACCTCAGGACATGCCAACTTTGTAAATGACGAAACGGGCATGTGGTATACTACTATCAGCAGTGTGGCTATAACCTTGGCAACATCCACCCAAATAGCCCTGTGCTTTCCATTTTCTGAGACTGATAAGGCTGTTTTCGATCCCTTCAGCTGAGCATCATTACCTGTGCTGCACAGGTGCTCCCGCACCAATGAAGAAGAAAGAGAGAAGAAATTGAGGGGGGGGTAATCAACATACTCGTAATCAACACATTACATCACTTCCCATCACAATACGGGCAGAAGTATACGTCAATAACAACGTTAAGTCCAGATTTTTCCCTGCAAACAGGCATTTTTTACCCTTGCACAGCCCCTACTCTTAGGGTACTATAGCCGGAGGCAAGTATTATCCCATGTCAGAAGCAGAACAGAAACCAGTTGAAGAGTTCACGAAGGTAGAATCCATCTTTGTGCGGGGGCGCAACTGCCTACTGCTGCGGGCAGATTTTTCGCCCGTCTTTGTGGACTATTACCTGCATCTCATGCAGCACAGGCTGCGCAACGAGGAGACAGAAGACACCGTGCTCAAGAAGCTGCTGGCGTATTTCACGCTGCACCTGGTCTCCCGCCCCTGGCAGGAATACCACGCCTGGACGCTGAATGTCTGCACCCCACGCCTGGCAAATTATTTCATCTCCGGTTCCTCGCTGACGGAAGACGTGGTGGGGCGCGCCTTCCGCGAAGGCGTGCGCGAGACAGATAAGAACATGCTCTTTGCGCAGAACCTGCTGCCCAACAAGGAACCGCAGACCTCCGTCATCACCCTGCCCGCCGGCCCGGTAGAAGACTGGGTGCAGGATTACTACCGCCAGAGCGAGCAGCGGCAGGCCCGCGCCTTTGACCTGGGGGAAGACAAGTTTGCCCTCATCACCGCCCAGCCGGATGCCGACCACGACTGGCTGCAGGAGCTCACCGCGGACGGCGTGCGCGGCCTCTGCGAAGTAGAGCAGACCAAACTGCTGGAAACGCGCAAGTTCAAGTTCCGCTGCGGTTGCACCGTGGAGAAAGTACTACCTGTGGTGCGCGCCATGATGCGCGATTTTGCAGACCAGCTTTCTGAGCAGGGATTTCTGGAAATCTCCTGCCCACGCTGCGGTGCCAGTTACAAAGTAACCCCGGACATGGTGCTGGGGCAGGATGAACAGAAATAACCCCGCCCCGTGCTGCACCGCGCGCTCATCACCCCCGCCCTGGCCGCCCTGCTCTGCAGCACGGCCTGTACCACGGTGCGCACGGTGTATGACTCGCAGGGAAATGAAGTGAAAGAGGACGAACCAGGAGGCGAAAAAGACCTGATGTCTACCTTCGAAAAACGCTTCGACGCCTCATTCACTGAGAAAAAAAACAAGGACGGCGTGCCCATCACCACCTCCGGTAAGGTCAGCTCGTTCCAACGCGAACTGGACGATGCCCGCAAGATAGACAAAACCTTCTCCACCAGCAGCTTCGACACCGGCAGGCGCCTTGACCTCCGCGACGAAGGATTCGCCGGCTCCTCCAGGCGCTTCTCCACCGGCAAAGCCGGCATCGAGAAGAGCACCAACACCATGTATTCCACTGACCTGCGGCCGGATTTCATGAATGAAACGCACGGCATCAGCCACGCAAAGCGCTACTCAGCCGATACAACCGACCGATCTGCACTGGAGGGAGTCACGCTGGACGAACGCAGCCGCTCCCATTACCTGACCGATGATGAGCCCTACACCACCAGCCAGGAAAACGATTACGTGCAGCGCCGCCGCAACAAGACAAAACAGCCCGACATCATCGACTACCGCGATTACTACCGCCAGCAGCGCCAGAGCATACGCAGCCTGCTGGGGCGGGACAACGAGCCGTAATTTTTGCTTGCAGCCACACTGCAAATAAGCTAACATGTGTGCATGAAGTGCGTAGCAGCCTGTCTCAGTCTTCTTTTTTCCCTTGCGGCCCTGGGTGCCGACCTTGCAGACTCCATCAAGAGCGGTGAATTCTGGAAACAGGATCCCGCCGACAGCCTGCAGGGGCTTCCCTGCAGCAAACCGGATGCAGAGCACCTCCTCATCCGCGCAGGCAGCATCAGCTTCGGCTCCGTTTCCACCGGCGAGGTCATCATCACCATAGCAGAAGGCAAACCCGTGGCGCTGCAGGCTATGCTCTACAACAAGGGCGATGACGGCACGATTTCAGAAGACGATTTCAAGGCCCAGCTCGAAGATGCAAAATCCGCCATGGAGGAAATGACCGGCATCCGCGCCAAGATCCGCCGCGCCGCCAAATCCGACTCCGCCGTAAAACTCAAATCCTGGGAGTGGAAATGGGAGACCGGCGCCATCCGCCTCGAAGCCAACTCCAGCGGCAAAAAAGACAACTTCGAAGGCGAATTCATCCGCCTGAATATGGGCGCCAATACCAAAGCGCTCAACTCCGGCGGCGCGCGCGATACCGTGCGCAAGAACGAACTGCGCAGCAGCATCACCACGGAGGATGACGGCACTGTGTGGCTCAAGGGAGTCCCCATGGTGGACCAGGGGCAGAAAGGCTACTGCATGCCCGCTACGCTGGCCCGCATCTTTGCCTTCTACGGCATGGAGAAGGTAGACCAGCACGCGCTGGCAGCCGTGTGCGACAGCAGCGCCGAGGGCGGAACCACCTCCCGCGGCATGGAAAACTCCATGAAGGACGTCTGCAAGAAATTCCGCACCAAGTTCATCATTCTCGAGGATTACGTAAGCACCCTCAAAGCCATTATCGAGCCGTACAACAAGCTGGCCAAGCGCGAAGACAAGCCCACCATGACCCTGATGAGTGATGTTTTCGGCACGGCGGATGCAACGCTGCTCCGCAAAGCGCGCGCCGGTAAGAACAGCCAGATTTCCAAGTGGATGAAAGATATCAAGAAACACATCGACAGCGGCTCACCGGTCATCTGGCTTGTAACCGTGGGCATCTACCCGGAAGAAATACCCCTGCCCCAGAGCCGCGGAGGGCACGCTCGCCTCATCATCGGTTACAACCTGAAGAAAAAAACCATCATCTACACCGATTCCTGGGGGGCTGCCCACGCCCGCAAATCCATACCCGCGGCAGATGCCATGGGCATGACCATGGGCCGCTACGTCATCAAACTGCGCTGAGCGCTTCAGAACATCCGGCGGGCGGCCGGCAGACCGCCCACCCCGATGCGCAAGAGACTCGCGCCAGCGTCATTTTTGCGCAGGCAAAATCGTTTCCGCTTGCATTAGGTTGCAACACAGGGTAAAATAAGCAGCGTGAACGGAATCGATATAAAGGAAGCGGCCCGCCGCGCCTACCGTGCCATGGTCATGGCCCGGGCATTTGACACTAAGATTTCAGCGCTCTACAAGGCAGGCAAGATATTCGGCGGCGTATTCCTGGGCCGCGGGCATGAGGCCATCTCCGCCTGCCAGGCAGTCTTTCTCACCCGCGGGCAGGATGTCTACAGCCCGTTCATCCGCGAGCAGGCAGGCCGCTGCGCCTGGGGGGACAGCGTGCTGGACAGCGCACAGGCATACCTGGGCAGCGCCAGTGGTCGCATGCGCGGACGCGACAGCAACGTGCACTGGGGCCACCCGGAGCATGGCAACCCGGTGCCGATTTCGCATCTGGGGGCCATGGTGTCCGTGGTGGCGGGCATGATGCTGGCCAAACGCTTCAAAGGCGAGACCGGGCGCGTAGGCGTGGCCTGCATCGGTGATGGCACCACCTCAGTAGGCGCCACGCACGAAGCCGTGAACCTCATAGCTGTAGAAAAACTCCCCGTGGTCATCGTGGTGAGCAACAACCAATTTGCCTACTCCACCCCCAACAGCCAGGAATTTGCCGCCAGCCTGATGGAACGAGGCCGCGGCTACGGGCTCGCCTGCCACGAATGCGACGGCACCGATTTCATGGCCACGCTGGCCACCATGCAGCATGCCATATCCGCTGCCCGGGCAGGTGAAGGCCCCCAGTGGGTAGTGGCAAACACCCTGCGCATGTGCGGCCACGGCGAGCACGATGATGCCGCCTACATTCCCGATGAGCTGAAAGCCGCTTATGCCGACCGCGACCCGCTGGCCGTAGCCCGCCGGCAGATGCTGGAAACCGGCTGGCTGAGCGAGGCAGAAGCTGAAGCATGGGACACAGAGTGCCGCGATGAAGTGCAGGTGCTCGTAGCCCAGGCCCAGCGCGAAAAAGCCCCCGACCCCGCAGACGAGGACTGGTGCGCCACCTCGTGGAACCCTGAATGCTGATTTTCCCCGACCATGAGCGTAACGTACATAGATGCCATTCACCAGGCGCTGGATGAACTCCTGGCGGAAGACCCCGCCGTCTTTCTGATGGGTGAGGATATAGCAGGCAAATTCGGCGGTGCCTTCAAGGCGACCAAGGGACTGGATGCCAAGTACCCGGGACGCGTGCTCAACACCCCGATTGCGGAGGATGCCATTGCAGGTGTGGGCATAGGAGCCGCTCTGGGCGGCATGAAGCCCATTCTCGAAATGCAGTTTGCAGATTTCGGAACCCTGGCACTCAACCAGACCGGCAACAACGCCGGCGCCCACTTCTACCGCACCGGTCTGCCGGTGAACATCACCCTGCGCATGCCCTGCGGCGGCACACCCGGCGGCGGTCCCTACCACAGCCAGAGCCTGGAAGCGCTGTTTGCGCACTACCCGGGGCTGCATGTCTTCACCCCGGCCACGGTGGCCGATGCGTACTACATGCTCAAGCAGGCGGTGCAGATTCCGGACCCGGTGGTCTTCCTGGAGCATAAGTTCCTCTACCGCTGGCTGAAGGCCGAAAGCTGGGAAGACCCGCATCCGCTGCCCATCGGCCAGGCGCGCATTGCCCGTCCCGGCCAGCATGCCACGGTGGTGGCCTTCTCTGCCATGGTACCGGAGGCGCTCCGCGCGGCAGATGAACTGGCTGCCACCAGCGGCTATGAACTAGAAGTGGTGGATTTGCGCAGCGTCAAGCCTCTTGATACGGAAACCATCCTTGATTCCGTAGCCCGCACAGCACGCCTGCTGGTAGTGAGTGAAGACTTCCCCTGGGGCGGCGTGGCCGCCGAGGTGGTAGCGCGGGTTTCCGCGCAGGGTTTCCATCTGCTGGATGCTCCGCCGCTGCGGTTGAGCTCACCAGATACCCCCATACCGGCCCACCCGGAGCTGTGGAAAGCACACCGCCCCGGCGCAGCCAGCATCGCGGAAGCAGCCCGCTATCTCATATCCCTCTAATCTCCCCCCTTCATTTCACCGACCATGCCGAAAGTTCCCATTCTCATGCCCCAGCTGGGCGAATCCATAGCCGAAGCCACCATCATGCAGCTGCTGGTGAAGCCCGGTGACACCGTGCAGGCCGACCAGGAAGTCTTTGAGGTCGAAACAAACAAGGCTGTCATGGGGGTCACCACCGTCTGCGGCGGCACCATACTCTCGCTGGATGTGAGCGCCGGCGAAACCGTGCCGGTAGGTGCCATCATGGGCATCATCGACGCCACGGAAGAAGAAATCGAACGCTCAGGTGCCACTCCGCTGGCAGAAGGAGCTGCCCAGCCCAGCCCAGCAGCTCCCGCCACAGAAAAAAGCCCGGACCAGGACGGCGCCCACTTCCGCACTGAAGGCGAATTCCGCGAAGGCATGCCTGGCGGTGGCCGCCGCAGGCCGCAGGGTGAAGGCGGCCGCGGGCTCCCGGTCCCCATGGGCAAGCGCGGCACCCGCTTCCTCTCCCCCCGCATCCGCGCGCGCATGGACCAGCTCGGCATCACCGAGGCGGATATGGCCTACGTCATCGGCACCGGTCCGAACGGTCGCATCACCATCGATGACTTTGAGCAATTCATCAACTATGTGGATGGCTGGCCCTCGCACCAGGCGTCGCCCATGCGCCGCAGCGTAGCCAGCAGTATGCAGCGCACCTGGCGGCGCCCCATAGCCAGCTGCGGGCGCCCCATCTTCATGGCACCCATCATCCTGCACCGCAGGAACCACCCGCGCAAACCGGGCATCACCCTCTACTTCCTGCGAGCGCTTGCTCTGGCGCTGGCCGAAGCACCGGAATGCGCCGGCTACATGGTGGGCGGGCGCATCCTCACCCCGCGCCGCATCGACCTGGGTGTAGCGGTACAAGTGGCAGATGGCGTGATGGTGCCAGTCATGCGCAACGTGAATGAATACACCCTCGACGAGCTGGTGGATGAATACAACAAAGTGGTGAAACAGGCGCGCGACCGCCGGCTGGACTCCGCCTACCAGGGCGGCGGCATCGCCACGGTATCAAACTTCGGCGGGTTCGGGCTCACCACCGCCACCCCCATGCCACTGCCCAGCGAAAGTCTCATCCTGGGAGTAGGAGCCGTGCAGAAAGTCCCGGTCTGGAGCGACGAGGTCGAGTGTTTCCTGCCGGTGGAGCAGGCGCAGATAGTGGCCTCCTTTGACCACCGCGTGGTGGATGGCGGCGATATCGGTCGCCTGATGCTCCGCATCGCCCACTACCTGGAGCACCCCGAATTCCTGTAACAGCACCCCCATGAGCCACCCGGAGAAAGACATGGTACTCGGCGTCATCGCCTGCGCGGGAGAATTCCCCCGCATGGTGATTGCCGGTGCGCAGCGGGCGGGAGTCCGCGTGGTGGTGGCGGGCATGCGTGGCGCCGTGGGCAAGGATATCCCCGGCATGGTGGAAACGTACAAATCATTCCGCGTGGGAGCCATCGAGGCACCGGCCCGCTTTTTCCGCGAGCACGGAGTGAGCCACGTCATGCTGGCGGGGCAGATAAAGCCCGCCTGCATCTACACAATGTGGCCGGACTCCACCGCCCGCCGTCTGCTGGGCCAGCTGGACCGCCGCAACGCGCATACCATTTTCACGGCCGTGTGTGACTTCATTGCCACTCACGGCATGCAGGTGCTCCCCTCCATCACCTTCATGGAGGAGCACCTGCCTGCCCCCGGTCATCTGGCCGGCCCTGCCCCCACTCCCGAACAGCTGGATGAAGCACGCTTCGGCCTCGCTCAGGCCCGTGAAATCGCCCGCCTTGACATCGGCCAGAGCATCATCGTCCACGGTCACAGCGTCGTCTGCGTCGAGGCTTACAAAGGCACCAACGAATGCCTGCACGCCGGGGGCCACCGCCCGCACCCGGTCACGCTCTGCAAGGTCACCAAACCCGGGCATGACATGCGTTTCGATGTTCCCTGCATCGGCATGGGTACCATCCGCAACGCCATCAAGGCCCATGTGAACCACATCGTCTTCGAGGCGCACCGGACCATCCTCTTCCAGCGGGAGGAAGTGGTGAAACTCTGCAACGAGAGCGGCATCACCCTTCATGCCATGGAAGTGCCTCTGCCCGCGCAGGACGGTGCCGACCCCGGGCACATCCCCACCGATGCCGCCCACGCCGCCGCCATGGCCGCTGAAATCGACGCACTCGGAATCGGGCACTGCGCCGTCGTGTGCGACGGGGTTGTCATCGCGGTGGACGACGCAGACGGCCCGGTCAAATGCATCCGCCGCGCCGGGGCCTACATGAAGCGCCTGCGTTTTGCGCGCTTCATCAACTGGCTGTGCCGCGTCCTGCTTGGCAGGCCCGGCACCCCGCCGGCCCCGATGGTGCTGGCCTCAACGCGCCCGCTTACCCCCGAGGAACAGAAAGCAGCCCGGAGCGCAGGCATCCAGGTACTCCCCACAGCCACAGATTGACCTTGAAAAAACCGCAGGCATCTGCTAGCATACCCCTATCAAGACATGAAGACACGCACCATATCATTCCGCTGTCCCATCGAGCTTGTCAAGGAAATGGAAATCCTGTGCAAGCACAACAAAGTTGACCGCAGTGCATTCATCATCCAGGCATTGCAGAGTCTTTTCACCGGTCTGGCCGACCAGGGAGTCTGCGACCCCAAGCCCCCGCTGCCTCCCTCACCCGTCAGCGATAAGAAGCCTGCCGCCACCGGCGAATAAGCGGCAGAGATGGCACGCATCTTGACAGCCCTGAGCGGTGGTGTCGACAGCGCCGCTGCAGCAGCCCTGCTGGTGGAGCAGGGGCATGAGGTCGTGGCGGCCTACATGAAGAACTGGGTGAACGATGAGAACATACCCGGTGAATGCCCCTGGGAACGCGATATTGAGGACGCCTTGGGCGTCTGCCGCAGGCTCGGCATCGAATTCCGCGTGGTCGACCTCATCGATCAATACCGCCAGCGTATCGTCAACTATCTGATAGAAGGCTACCGCAACGGCTCCACCCCGAACCCGGATGTCCTCTGCAACCGAGAAATGAAATTCGGCGTGCTGCTGGATTACGCCCTGGAGCAGGGATTCACAGGAGTGGCCACCGGGCACTACGCCCAGCGGCTGGATGTGCCAGGCGAAGGCAGCTACATCCTGCGCGGAGCAGATGTGAACAAGGACCAGTCCTACTTCCTGGCCCTCATGCGCCCGGAGCAGGTCGCACACGCCATTTTCCCCGTGGGCGGCATCACCAAACCCCAGGTGCGCGAGATTGCCCGGCGCTTCAACCTGCCCAACGCAGAGAAAAAGGACTCGCAGGGCATCTGCTTCATCGGCCAGGTGAAGATGAGCGATTTTCTCCGCCACTATCTGCCGGACAACCCCGGTGACATCGTTGACCTCGAGGGCCGCAAACTCGGCCGCCACGACGGGCTGCACCTCTTCACCATGGGACAACGCAAGGGCCACCATGTGGCCTCCCCCCGCGAAGGTGTCGCCTATGTGGTCGTCGGCAAGGACCTGGAACGCAACCGCCTCATCCTCGGTTACGAAGGCCAGGAAACACCCGGGCTCTACACCCGCAGCGCCATCGTCGGCAGCATTTCCAACACCCTGGCCCCCCTGCCCGAACGCGTCATGGCCCAGCCCCGCTACCGCGCCGCCGCAGTACCCGCCACCTGCACCCACCTGGGCGATGGCAAGGTGCAACTTGATTTCGACACTCCCGTGCGCGCCCTGGCGCTCGGGCAGGTCTGCGCCTTTTATGCCCCGGATGACCAGCGGGGTGAATGATTGCTGGGTGGTGGTTTCTTCGAGGTCCGGACGAAGTGAGGAGATTTCGTCCGGCGCAGCCGGATATCGTTTCCGATTTCCTCGCGAATACCCGGACCTTACAGCTCCCAATCGACCTCAATCCTCTCCGGCTCGCCCTTCTTGTTCTCGTACATCACGTAGCCATTCTCAGCTCCGAATTTGTACACCTCCATGGTCACCTTCACATCATAGCAGCAGTAGCGGGCAATATCGAGCATCTTCTGAGCATCGCCAGTCTTCTCATACTCAGCCCACCATTTGAGTGCATCGGTGCCTTCAGCGGTCTTGGAGTTGCCGCCCAGGGTCACCTTGGCCACGGAATCAAGCTTGAGGCGGTGCCCCAGGCGGGAGGAAAGGTAAGTGCAGATATCGAGGTTATTGGTCACATCTGCCACGGTCCAGAAGGTAAAGGCCTGGAGCACACCGTAGTCAAAGCCGACGTGGTTATACCCGACGACGAGGTCCGCATTGCGGAGCTCCTCGATGAGGTCGGGCATCTGTTCTTCAGTGTAAATATGGTAGGCGCTGTCCTTAGTGGAATAGGTAACAGCCACGGAAACCCCCATCTTGGCAGTTTCATGCCAGCCGCCTACTTCGGCGGCAGAGCGGCGGGTTTCGAGATCAAAGTAGACGATATTCTTCATAACTGACCGGCAGGCAGGGTGCGCCGCAGCCCTTCGTAGAGCATGATGGCGACAGAGGTTGAAAGGTTCAGTGAGCGAGCCCGCCCGCCGGGCATGGGGATGCGCAGGGCGGTTTCGGGATGAGCGGCAATCCAGCGCTCAGGCAGTCCCCTGGATTCAGGCCCGAACACGAAATAATCACCGTCCTGCAGCGGGAGAGCGGGGTTCCAGATGTTATGCGACGCCTTGGTGGACAAATACCAGAAACGGGCACCGGGAGCTGCAGCAGCCTCCAGTCCCTCCAGAGAATCCCAGAGTTGAAGGTCCACATACTGCCAGTAGTCCAGCCCGGTGCGGCGCACGTGTTTTTCATCCAGGCTGAAACCCAGGGGTTTAATGAGGTGGAGGCGCGAATCAGTGGCCACGGCCAGCCGTCCGGCGGCGCCGGTATTATGCGGAATCTCCGGGTGAAAGAGCACAATGTGAAACATAGCTCACTTCGCCCCCTTACCGAACAGCACGGCTGGAATCGTGCGGAAGAAGAGTTTAATATCCAGCCAGAGCGACCACTCGTCAATATAGCGCAAATCCTTGGCCACCATATTGTCAAAGTCACCGTTGTCGCTGCGGTCCTCAATCTGCCAGAAACAGGTGAGCCCCGGTTTCACGCTCAGACGGCGGCGGTGCTCAATCTTCGGGAATGCCTCTGTCTCGTATACCGGCAGCGGGCGCGGGCCTACGATGCTCATATCCCCACACAGGATATTGAGCAGCTGGGGAAGCTCATCTATCGACGTCTTGCGGATGAAATGACCGAAGCCGAATATGCGCGGGTCGTTGGTCAGTTTGAAGATGGGGCCGTTCATCTCATTGCCGTACCTGGCCTTGACTTCCTCCAGCCGGGCCTCAGCATCCACATACATGGAGCGGAACTTCCACATGCGGAATTCCCGTCCATACAGCCCCGAGCGACGCTGCCGGAAGAAAACCGGACCCTTCGGGTCGCTCAGCTTGATACCGATGGCGGCTACCAGCCACAGCGGGGAGGAGCAAATCAGGATGAGCAGCGCCGTGAGGCGGTCCAGCAGCCCCTTGAAGAAACGCTGCCAGGAATGCACCGGGGTGGAGCTGAGCACCACCATGCGCGTTTCACCCACTTCATTGAGCTCCACCCGCAGGTTCGATGCCACGCGGTCGCGCAGCACCAGGTTCACATCAATCCCCTGCACCTCGCACTGGGTCACGATTGCCTCATTGTCATGGTGAGCGGAAAGACCGCCGAACACAAAGAGGCCATTCACGCTGGAGCTTTCGATTATCTTCTGCACCTCGGCCTCATTGTAGGCGCTGCTCTCAACCTGCGCCACCACGTTGAAATTGCGGCGCCAGTGTTCCGGGAGCGCTCCCCAGCCCTTGTCCATGGCCTTCTTCGTACCCGTCAGAATCACCTGGCGGCGGGCAGCAGACTGGTCTGCCCGGTGCATCAGCAGATACTTCGTGACGAGAAAACGCAGAAAAAGAGTCAGCGGAATGCCGATGAAATTAATCAGCACCGTCTGGTTGAAGAAATCAGTATGATTGGTCAGCGCCATGTACACCCCGAGCGCGCAGAGATAGTAAGTCTCAAATGCCACCAGCTGGCGCAGCGCCGTGCTCACCCGCTGCATGTTCTGCTTGTGGTAGAAGCCCACCTGGCGCAGAATCACCGGCACAGATACAATAGCAGCACCTGCCAGAAACGGCGTGGCGGTAAGCAGGTTGAAAAAATCCCCCATCTGCCACCCCAGCAGCGGAGCCAGCAGATTCACCACCATGGGCGAAAGATAGGCAAACGTACCCGCCAGCAACATATCCAGCAGGGGATAGAAGCTCTGGAGATAGAATTTGGAACTTCTGGTCATAGGCGCGCGGGGATTTTACCACTTTGCGCCGGCACTAACAAGTATAAAATCGCCCTCACCAATGGCAATTACATCAGAAAATCACAAAAAATCGGGAATACAACGTCATTTTTTTGAACATTTTCCATGTGGTCAGGCGTTACCGCCGGGACTGCACATTCTTTTTACTTGAAAGAAAAAGCTGATTTCAGTAGTATAACTTTCGTATGAACTTGTTCAAAAGCATGACGGCAATGATAGCAATGACCGGAGCCCTCGCTTTTGGTCAGAATGCGTACGAGCCGCATCCTGACTGGGAGAACCCTCAGAATCTTTCCCAGGGGAGAGAAGAAGCCCGCGCATTCTACGTACCGTTCGCCAACCGCGATGAGGCGTTGAAAGGGCACCGCAATGATTCCTCGCTGGTGCTCTCGCTCAACGGAAACTGGAAATTCCACTGGTCCCCCAGCCCGGACCAGCGCCCGCTGGATTTCTACAAACCGGAAACTGATGTCAGCCAGTGGGATGAGATTGACGTACCCAGCAACTGGCAGATGCGCGGGTACGGCACCCCGATTTACAGCAACCAGCGCTATACCTTTGTGCGCGACTGGCCGCGCGTGATGACCAAGCCGCGCAACAAGGACGAGCAGCGCTACACCACCCCCGCCACCGAACCGAACGCCGTGGGCAGCTACCGCCGCAATGTGGAACTGCCGGCCGACTGGAACGGCCGCGAGGTCTTCATCCGCTTCGATGGCGTGGATTCCTTCTTCTACCTCTGGGTGAACGGTCACAAGGTCGGTTTCTCCAAAGACAGCCGCACCGCCGCTGTGTTCGATATCACCCGATTCCTGAAACCCGGCAGCAATGTGATTGCAGCCGAGGTATACCGCTACAGTGATGGTTCCTACCTGGAATGCCAGGACATGTGGCGACTCTCGGGCATTTTCCGTGATGTGTACCTGTACACCACGCCGAAGGTGCAGATTCGCGACTTCTTCGTGCACACCGACTTTGCCGGCGCCCCCGGCAGGAAAGATTACAGCCAGAGCCAGCTGAGCATCGACGTGAACGTGGACAACCGCAGCAACACCACCGGCAAGACCACCGTGGAGGGCGAGCTCCTCGACGCCACTGGCAAGACTGTGGCAACCATGAGCAGCCAGCAGCTCAGCATTGCCCCCGGTGCCGAGTCTGAGACCCGGCTGGCCGCCACCATCAGCAACCCCGCCCTGTGGAGCGCTGAAAAACCAAATCTATACCGTCTGCTCCTCACCCTGAAGAATGAAAAGGGCGAGATTACCGAAACGCTTTCCCGCAAAATCGGCTTCCGCGATGTGCAGCTGGTGAACGGCCGTTTCCTGGTGAACGGCATGCCGGTGAAACTCAAAGGCGTGAACCGCCACGAAAGCCAGCACGCCAACGGCCACACCGTGACCGAGGAAGAATGCCGCCAGGAACTTCTCATCATGAAGCGCGGCAATATCAACCACATCCGCAACTCGCACTACCCGCAGACGGACCGCTTCTACGAAATGTGCGACGAGCTCGGCATCTACGTATGCGACGAAGCCAACATCGAATCCCACGGCTACTACTACGGCGAGCTCTCCCTCTCCCACCCGGCAGAGTGGAAGGCCCAGCACGTGTGGCGCAATAAGAACATGGTGGAACAGAGCAAGAACCACCCCTGCGTAGTCATCTGGTCATACGGCAATGAAGCCGGCCCCGGTGAAAACTTTGCCGCTGTGCGCGACTGGATCAAGCAGCGCGATACCTCCCGCCTCACCCAGTACGAGCGCAACAACGAACTGGCCGACCTCTGCTCCAACCAGTACCCCAGCGTCAACTGGACCCGCAACATCGCCAGCGCCAAACTGGAAAAACCCTGGTACATATCCGAATACGCCCACATTCTCTGCAACTCCATGGGCAACCTGGCCGATTACTGGGAAGCCATCGACAGCTCCGACTCCATCATCGGCGGCGGTATCTGGGAGTGGATTCACCAGAGCTATGACCAGGAAGTCACCCTGCCCAACGGGCAGAAGGTCACCCGCCAGGCATACGGCGGCGACCACGGCGAATACCCGCACGACGGCATCTTCTGCATCAAAGGTGTCATATACAGCGACCGCACGGTCACCCCGCTTTACGACGAAATCCGCAAGGTGCAGCAGAACGCCAGTTTCAGCCTGGGCAAGCTGACCGATACCGGCCTGGTGGTCAACATCCGCAACAAGCACCTCTTTACCGATCTGGCTGAGTACAACGGCAGCTGGAAACTCTGCGAGGAAGGCAACACCGTGGTGCTGCAGGGCAGCTTCAACCCGTCTGCCGCACCGCTGAGCAACCAGCAGGTCACCCTGCCGCTCACGGCAGAGCAGCTGCTCTCCCTCAAGAAAGACCGCCGCTACTACCTGACAGTAGACCTGCAGCTCAAGCATGATACGGAATGGGCAAAGAAGGGCTACGTCATTGCCACGGAGCAGATGCTGCTGCCGGAGGAAATGACCGGATTTGATGCGCGCACCAACCTCATCCACCCGGCTGCCGCCAAGGTTGACGTGCGCAATCAGAGCGGGCAGATGCTCGTCATCGGGCCGAATTTCTCGCTCAGCGTCGATAAAGCCACCGGCGGCATCAAGAACTACATCGTGAACGGCCAGCAGCTGCTGGGCGAAAAGGCCACGGTGCATCTCAATGCCTTCCGAGCCCCGGTTGCCAACGATAAGTGGGCGATGAACCAGTGGCTCAACAACGGTCTGAGCAACCTGGAACACACTGCCACCCCCCTGCTGGTGGAACGCCTGCACAACGGCATCGTCCGTATCTCCTGCGACGTGACCAGCCAGGGTACCCGCAAGGAAAACCTCAACAGCGGCGAATATGACCAGGGTACGTACAAGGTCAAAGACCTCGGCCCCATCACCGAAAAGGACTTCAAGTTCACCACCCAGCTGGTCTACACCATCCTGCCGAATGGCTACGTGAGCGTACAGGCCGGTATCATCCCCAGCATAAACAAGGTAGTGCTGCCCAAGCTGGGCTATACCCTGAGCATGCCCGAGCGCTACTCCAACGTGCGCTGGTATGGACGTGAACCTGGTGAAAACTACACCGACCGCAAGGCTGGTTCCCACATGGGAATCTGGAGCAACACCGTGGAAGGCATGGTGGAGCGCTACCCCTTCCCCATGGAAATGGGTAACCGCATGGATACCAAGTGGGTCGCCATCACCGACAACAACGGAGTGGGCCTCATGATTGCAGCCGAGCCACATGAGAATTTCAACTTCTCCGCCCTGCCCTACACCGCACGCGATATCTTTGAGGCCTCCCACCCGGAGGAAGTGAAACGCGCCGGCGCCACGGTAGTGAGCGTGGATGCCTTCACCCTGGGTCTGGGTGGAGCCGCCTGCGGTCCGCTGCCCATGGACCGCGACATTCCGCTCTCCGGTCCCACCACCTTCGTCTTCTCCCTGCGGCCGGTGCTGCACGGTGAGGACCCGGCCGAGGTAGGCCGCAAGATGCTGCCGCTCACCGGAGCAGTGACAATTTCGCGCGACAGCGTGGGCTATGTACACGCCAGCTGCGGCTCCCGCGATGCCAACATTGAAATCACCCTGCCGGACGGCTCCCGCTTCGACTACAAGGAACCCTTCCTGCAGCGCGAGGACGGCATCGTACGCGCCTACGCCAGCAGCCCCGGCTGCATGGACAGCGTAAGCGCCTTCCAGAATCTGCCCGAGTGGAAACCAGACAACGTGATGCGCATCACCCACTGCTCCAGCTACGCCGGCAGCAGCAACTCTCCCTGGAACCTCATCGACAGCCGACGCGATACCTTCTGGCACTCCGAGTGGCGCACCAGCCCCATGCCTGAGTACCCGCACGAAATCATCATCGACATGGGGGCTCTCTCCGAGCTGCGTGGCTTCGCGTTCACCCCGCGCCAGGGCCGCTCTTCCTCCCGCGCCGGAAAGATTGATATCTATCTCTCCAACGATGGCCGCACCTGGAACACCAGGCCGGACTGCAGCATCACCATGATAGATGAGGATAACGAGCAGCGCGTGATGCTCAAGGAACCCGTAACCACCAAGTTCTTCAAGCTGGTATTCGTTTCCCCGCTCTCCGGCCACGAACCGTATGCCGCTCTGGCAGAGGTTACCCCGATTGTCACCCGGGTGGTGGGTGAATACCCGCCGCACGCCTTCTTCTCTGTGGCCTATGTGAGCTCCGACCTGCCGGAAGGCGGCCCCGCCCGCCATGTACTGGATGGCAATCCGGATACCTACTGGCACACGCTGAAGGGAGTTACCCTGGCCAGCTACCCTCATGAAATCCAGCTCGATATGGGGGGCGAACGCAAGGTGAAGGGTCTGGTATTCCAGAGTGCCAAACTCGAGGAAGCCCGCGTGAAGGACTACGAGGTGTACGTAAGCCAGGATGGCAAGAACTGGGGTGACCCGGTGGCCCGCGGCACCATGACCAACACCTCCGAAAAACAAGAAGCCTTGTTCTTCGCGCCAGCCAGTGGCAAGTTCATCCGCTTCGTGGCACTATCCTCCCACGATGGAAGCGACTCTGCAGCGGTGGCTGAGCTGAATATCATCTCAGACTGATACCCTGCACCGCAGACCAATTTCATGCAAGCACCCGCCCACCCGGCGGGTGCTTTTTTTTACCATCCCTTCAACAGCGTGTAAATATTGAAACTGATGAACTTTTAGCTTTACATGAGGGCCCTGATTTTATATCCTAGCTCTGGTTCCACCGCGTTGGCACCACTGTATCTCCATTTTCTCTTAATCGATATGAAACTGCATCTCAATCTGACTCTGCGCCGGGCTGTGCTGGCCGCCATGGCTCTGGTGGCTCTCCAACCCACTGAAGCAAAGGTAACCGCCTCCGGTGGCAACCTGTACATTACTGAGACGGAATCCCCCGACAGCTCCGTATGGAACCAGCTCTGGAAAGGCAACAAAGGCGTACTCACCGTCGGCACCAGCCAGGGTACAGGCTCCCTGATTCTCACCAGCGGCAACTTTACCACCCCGGGTGGCATCTTCATCGGCGGTGTGGGTTACGGCACTAACGCAGCCACTGCCAACGACGGCACCATCACCGTCGAAAAAGGCGCCAAACTGACTGCCGGCACCCAGCTCAACGTGGGCAGCAGCCAGAAAACCTCCACAGGCAACCTGGTGGTCAAGGGTGGCCAGGTTGATGCAGGCTCAGAATTCTCCGTCGGTGTATACAACGGAAAGGGCGTGGTCACCGTGACAGATGGCGGCAAAGTCACCGTCAGCAACAACAAGGGCAGCGCCATCTTCCGCATGGGCCACATGAGCAGCGGCTCCACGGCAGATTTCACCGGCAGCTCCATCACCGTGGGTTCTAAGAACGGCCCGAAGGATTACACCTCCATCGGTCACAGCGGCAGCGCCGTGCTCACCCTCACCGGCAGCACAGCCACCTTTGCCGACCAGACCATCGTGGGTGAACAGGGTGGCGGCAACGGCACCATCCATGTGCATGGCGGCAGCCAGCTGAACATGACCGGCACCACCACGCTCGGCTATGCCGACAACGCTACCGGCACCATCTGCGGCGAGAACGGCAGCATCACCTCCGGTATCCTCGAAATCGGCGCTGCTGGTAAAGGCCTCGTGGAGCTGACCGACTCCACCCTTCAGGCCAGCTACATCACGCTGGGCAATGCCAGAACCGGCAACGGCTCCATCACCGCCAAGGCAGGTTCCTCCGTTTCCTCCACCTCTGGTATCGAGGTAGGCAACGCCGGCAAGGGTTCCATCACCCTGTCAGACAGCAGCACCCTCTCCGCCCCGCAGTACATCACCGTGGGCGACGAAGCCGGCTCCAACGGCACCATCACCTCCAACGGCGGCACCATCAGCACCAGGCTGCTCACCATCGGCGATGCCGGCACCGGTACTGTGACCACCAGCGGCACCCTCACCGCCTCTGAGATTGTGCTCGGCAACGCTACAACCGGCAGCGGCACCCTCAATATCACCGGCGGCAGCGTCAGCAAGATTGACAAGCTCTACGCGGGCTACCAGGGTACCGGCACCCTGACCACCGCCAGTAATGTCACCGCCACCAACATGTACGTGGTCGGTGCCGGTAGCTCCGCCACCGCAACCGGCGGCACCCTGACCAGCAGCAATGCGACCGTGGTGGGCGGCACCCTGGCCACCAGTGGCACCGGCAAGCTTGATATCGCCAAGGCCACCATCGCTGCCGGGGGCAAACTCAGCCTCGCTTCCGAAAACAACAAGATCACCGACCTGGGTATCGCCAAAGGTGCCTCTGCCACCTTTGAAAAGGATGCCAATGCCCTGATTTCCGGAACGCTCCTCAACGATGGTGAAGTCACCATCAAGAGCGGGGCCATCATGGCTTCCTCCGGCAGCGCTACCAATGCCGGGGCCATCAACAACGAAGGAAGCCTTTACATACACAACGGTGGTTCCATGACCAACCTCGGCACCATCAGCGGCGAAAACGGAAGCATCAGCAACCGTGGCAGCCTCACGCTTGGCGGTACCACCCACCAGGCGGGCGTATCCAATTTCTCAGACCTCATCGTCACTGGTGAGCTGAACGCCTCTGACGCCATCACGAACAACGGCAGCATCACCATACAGGGTGCAGGCCGCATTGATGCAGAAGAACTGCTGACAGAGAACAACGGCACCCTCACCATCGTGGTAGACAAGACCACCACCAGCACAGGTGCCGATGAGGCCGTCATCGCCCTTGATAAGGCAACCAAGCATCCCGTCACCGTGAGTATCGACACCGCCAATGCCTCCGCTCTTGTGGGTAAGAAGGTGGATTTCCTCATGGAAGACGGCAACCTCATGGAAGTCGGCAAGCTGATCGGTCTGGACCAGACCACTGACTTCATCCTGAAGGGCAACAGCACCGCAACCTTCGACTGGGAGCACAACCGCATCACCGCTGAAATCGGCGGTGCAGATATGCAGATCAGCTTCACCCAGAGCACCGGCAGCGGCAACGGCCTGACCACGGGCATGAAGTTCGACAAGGTCACTGCCGCAGAAACGTATGAGGTAGAAACCCCGGAAACCACGGATAACGTGGATATCACCCTGGAAGTGGTCACCGAAACCGTGGAAGCTACCGCCGAGACCGAAACGCTCGATGAACAGAAGACCACCATCGACCAGGAAGCCTCTACTGTGCTGAGCAAGGACGACGTGGTGCAGAAGACCGAAATCAACCAGGGTTATCACGACGACGGCAAAACCGAAAAACGCACCAACGTCATCATCGGTAAGAACGTGCAGAGCGATAACTCACAGGGTAGCACCAGCGTGCAGACCGTCGTGGCCAACCAGGTGACCACCGTCACCAAGACCGACAACCAGGGTACCACCACCACAGACACCAAGAAAGAAACCGTGGGCACAGGTGGTCTGGCCCTGGTATTCGACGGTAACACCACCCACAAGAGCGAAGCAAACAAGGGCAAGGATGAGGCCCACATGGGCTTTGAGGAAGGCACTAGCGGCACCGTCATCACCAAGGACGAGCAGGACAACGACGTAGAGAACGTACTCGCTAAGGTGGACGTCGTGAAGATTAACGAAGGCGCCACAGTGACGCTGGAGGATCTGAACATGCACTCCACCCACTCCATCGAAGCCAAGAACGCCACCATCATTCTCGACGGCGCTGACGTCCACATCGGTGGTTCGGTAGACCCGACCATGTTTGAAACCGTGACCGTGACCGTATACGACGAGGACCACAAGCCCGTTCTCGGAGCTGATGGCAAACCGCTGACCAAGGAAGTGCAGGTGGAATCCAAGCACCATGTCTCAGTGAACAGCCAGCTCGCCGGCTCCACCATCGAGCTCAAGAACGGCGCCACCCTTGACTTCAAGGTAGTAGACGGCGACGAACACCACACCCAGCACCTCGGCTCTGCCACGCTGGAAGACACCACCGTGGTGCTCACCGAATCCACCCTGGGCGGCAAGAAGACCGAGGAGGGTGACGACTATGAGTACATGGAAATCCAGCTCACGGGTGACAAGTCACACCTGAAGGGCACCGGCCATGTGAAGAAGGTGAACATGAAGGGCGGCCACCTCTCCGTGGGTAACTCCCCCGGTGTGCTGAACGTGACCGATTCCAAGTTCGACCGCACGAACGTCAACTTCTACTTCATCACCAATTCGGACGCCTGGAACTTCAACGGCACCACCACTGATACCACCAAGGGCTCGGGTGCTATCTCCCAGCTGAACATTAATGAATCCGTGACGCTGACCAACGTGCCCGTCAACATTCTGTTCGAACACCTCGTTGAAGGCACTGTCGATACGTACACGCAGAGTACCGGCGCACAGATTGCCGCCCTGGCCTCCCAATTCAAGGAAGGGGCTGAAATCCAGCTCATCACCGGGCTTGAGAATCTGACCCCGGACAGCACCTACACCAGCGTCAGCGGCCTGCCGGAGCTGGAAGACGGCCTGTTCTGGGACACCTCCACCCTGTTCAAGGATGGTATCATCCGCATCTATGGCGAGATTCTGGAAGAGCCCGTGCGTGTGGCCAACTCGCTGGTGAGCGCTGGCGAAAACGTGCTCGGCTTCGGCCGCCTGGCCGTGGGTCAGGGTAAGCTGCGCGAAGCCGGTACCACCCGCACCTGGGGCAGCGCTATCAGCAATTTCGACAGCGTTGATCATACCGATGCCCGCACCGGCTACGATTACAACAGCTGGGGCGCCGCTGTGGGCGTGGATCACGCCTTCACCAAACGTACCCTGGTGGGCGCTGCCTTGGGCCGCACTTACGGCGAAAACAAGCCCGACCAGGACAACGGCTACTACTCCGGCGGCACTATCGACCAGGATGCCACCATGCTCGGGCTCTACGGTGCCCACAAGTTCCGCACCAAGGGCATGCTCAACGATATGCGCCTGAATGCCTTTGCCGCCTACGGCTGGTTCGAGAACGACAGCAAGCGCAATGGCCTGCGCAGCGGCAACACCGCCACGGCTGAGTGGGACTCCACCGCCTGGGTGCTCAGCGCCTCACTCTCCCGCGATATCACCACCGACGACGGTCTGGTCATCACCCCCTACGTGGGCGTGGAATACACCAGCGCCAGCATGGATGACTTCACCGAGACCGGTGCTCACTACGATGCTGACTACACCGCCGACAAGGATTACAGCAAGCTCTCCGTCAAGGTGGGCGCCACGGTAAGCAAGACCTTCGGCAGCGTGACCCCATACGCCGGTATCGCCTACATTAACGACGTGCAGCGCGATACCCCCGAGGTGACCGCCGCCGGTCGCCGCGTCATCACCGACAAAGCCAGCATGCCCGGCCGCAGTGCCGTGCAGCTCAATGTCGGCGCCAACTGGCAGATTACCGACAGCTGGGACCTCAACGCCGGCTACACCGCCGAAATCCGCGATAAGGCCACTCAGCACGACGTGAACGTAGGCGTGGGCTACACCTTCTAAAGCAAGCTTAAAGCCAAATGTGCAAGCTCCCCCGGCCGCACCGGGGGAGCTTTTTTTCCGGCAAAATCGCACCAGCCGGAATATGAGGCACACGTGTCCCAAAGATTTGGGAAACGTGGATTTACGATTGACAATTGACGATTGACGAATTGAAAGTTAGCGGCTTTCCGTCTTCGTTCCTGCGGAACTACGCCGAGACAGGACGCCGATAGAGCCACAAATGCATGCTTACTGCCGATGGCGAGGCGGGTGATACCACACTACGAATTTTCTCACAGAACACTATGCCTTTATGTCGTTCAGGGCTATTTTTCCATAATCTTTGGGACACGTGTGAATATGGAGTGCGAATGACAACAAATTCACTTCCCATCCCCCCGAAAAACCGCTATAAGTAAACCGATGCCGATTTGCCCGAAATGCTCTGCCACGATTCACGCCGGCGCTGAAGACCAGTGCCCGGCCTGCGGCTACGACATTACGCAGGCAGATGAGCTGTTCGGAGACGGGCAGGTGGAATTCACCCGCGTGGTAGACGCCGCCGGAGCCCTGACGCACCAGGAACGCGTGGACCTGATGCATGCGCTCGAGCAGCTCGAGCGACGCATCCGCCCGGTGGCCCTCTGCGTATACATCACAGATGTAGGCCAGGCGCAGGAACTGCGTACTCACGCGCACTGGATTCTCAACCACGCCAAAATTCACCACCCCTCCTTCGGCAAACGTGAGCTGCACAAGGCCATCGAGGACGCCGAACTCCGCGAGCGCCGCCCCGGCGAAGCCCGCCCGGCAGAACCGCCGCCCCAGAGCTGGCTGGCCACAGCCTGGCAGGCCGTGCGCGATTATGTGATGGATGCGCTGCACCCCCTGCCCCCGCCCGTGAAACACGAGTGGATGCTCATCCTGGTGATGGATGTGCAGCTGGAAATGGCCTGTTTCTCCTGGGGATACAAGCTGGATCCCTTCATCGACCCCGACCGGATTAATAACTGCATCAAAGGCGCGCGCCTCCAGTTCCGCGAACGCGCCATGGTCACAGGCCTCAAAAAGGTAATGCGGGCTGCCGCCCGTCGCATTTCTTCCAGTGCCCGCTCCGTGAACCGCCGGTTGCGCCGTGCGCAGAAAGCCATAGCGCTGGCAGCGGGGCTCATGCTGCTGGGCAGCAGCACGCTGGCTCAGGATGCCCCCCCACCCACCCCACCGGCTCCGGATGGTATGCCGCACTGGCGCGCAGATGATTACCGGCACCTGATGGCCGGCGACCTGCTGACCGGCTACACCTCCCTGCTGCCGCCAAAACCCACCCCGGAGGAAATCAAAGCCGCGGAGGAACGCAAAAAGCAACTGCGCCGCGAACAGCGCGAGCAGCGCCGCCAGCAGGCCAGACTCGCACCCCGCACTACCCGCACGCTGAACCTCCCGAAAGAAAGCGATACCGAGGTACCGGCCCACTACGATGAGGAGTATCTGAAACCCCAGCGCAACTCTCAGCTGAACGACCCCCAGAAGCTGCTCACCACGGTGGAGCGGGCGGATGTGGAGCACGTGCTGCGCCAGATTAACTCCAACACCAGATTCCGCATCTATGTGGCGGTTTTCAAGGATAGCCAGAAACTACACAGCGGATTGGCTGTCAATGAACTCATGACCGGCATGATTCAGCAGGGCGAATATGCCGTCCTCATGCGTTTCTTCACGAACAACCCCACCGCTCTGGATCTGGGATACCAGGAAATCAAGCTGGAGGAACCCCAACGCCTGGAATGGCTGCACAAAGTACGCCAGGCTGCCGGAGACGGCAGCCCCCAGGGGCTCATGAATGCGCTGAACTGCCTGCAGGAACTCATCAGCCCGATGGCGGATTCCTTCACCCCCATTTCAGTGGTTGCCCAGCGCAAGCTCGACAAACTGGAAATCCAGTTCAAGGAAACACAGAAAAAGAAAAAAGACAATCTCCGGAACCGCGTGGAGGAACTCATGAAGGACCCGGCTTTCGTGGCAGCTGTGGCCTACCCGCTGGGATTCCTGCTGGGCGGGCTGGGGCTTTTCCTCCTGTTCAACTGGTTGCGCTCTTCCTCCAGGCTGGAGGACAATGAGGCAGACATCCGCCTCTCCTCGCCTTACGGAGCCAGTGTCAGCCGCTATGTGCGCTACCTGGAAGGCACCGAAGTCGGTAAGGAAAAACGCCTGTTCTGACGCCCGAAAATTGGCATCAGGCCGCTTTTTGAGTCGATTTTAGTTGCTTTTGGGTGCTTGCGGGTGTAGTATATGGCTCGTGGAAGCAGAGTTTCACGCCATGGGTGGACTGTCTTCACCTGGTTTCATTTTCCCAAACATTGTAAAACACCATGAACACGACATATAGCACTATTGACGCCAACGAGGCCGTGGCCTCCGTAGCGTACCGTTGCTCTGAAGTGGCCGCCATCTACCCCATCACCCCGTCCTCCCCGATGGGTGAATCGGCAGAGGCATGGACCGCTGTAGATCGCAAGAATCTCTGGGGCACGGTCCCCAGCATCGTAGAGATGGAATCTGAGGCAGGTGCTGCCGGTGCTGTGCACGGCGCGCTGCAGACCGGCTCCATGGCCACCACCTTCACGGCCTCCCAGGGTCTGCTGCTCATGATTCCCAACATGTTCAAGATTGCGGGTGAGCTGACCCCCTGCGTCTTCCACATTGCCGCCCGCGCCCTGGCTGCCCAAGGGCTTTCCATCTTCGGTGACCACAGTGATGTGATGAGCGCCCGCTCCACCGGCTTTGCCATGCTCTGCGGCGCCTCCACCCAGGAAGCCCCGGATATGGCCGCCATCGCCCACGCAGCCACGCTGGAGAGCCGCGTGCCCTTCATCAACTTCTTCGATGGTTTCCGCACCTCTCACGAGGTGGGCAAGATTGCCGACATCACCGATGAGCAGCTGCGCGCCATGATTGACCAGGACCTGGTGGATGCCTTCCACGCCCGCGCCCTCACGCCGGATGCCCCCGTCATCCGCGGCACCGCCCAGAACCCGGACGTCTACTTCCAGGGCCGCGAAACCGTCAACCAGTTCTACAACGCCGTGCCCGGCATTGTGAAGAA
>JAFVQN010000155.1 GCA_017504805.1 Akkermansia sp.
GCGTAATCACACTTGACATCGCATCTGAAATGCGATATAAAATAAATGGGAAAGTCATTAGAAAACCCACTAAACAACTAATTATCAACATCATGAAATTACACTTACCTATAGCCTTACTTACAGCAGTTCTTTGTGTGAGCACTCCTGTAGCGCATGCCTGGTCCTATCAGAACACAACGGACTATCTTCGCACAGCAGAAAAGCCGACCGGTATTTTCGAGCACTCGTACAATGCGACCACCGGAGCTGTCGAAATCAAACTCCATGAAGGTGATTTCAGCTTCTTTGATATGTATCATACCGCTATTGGTGTCACGTCTTCAGATAATGGCGTGGTTATGGGTGCGTCGTCCTTAACGAACGCGGGAAAATATGTCTCCAACAATTACGCAGATAATACGGATACCATCACATCTGTCACAATCTCCATTGACGGAGCCCACAAAGCCGAAGGAACGTACCAGGGGACATTCGAAGGCAGCTATGAGGGAAACAGCGACCCCAGAAGACTGATTGTCTCCGGCATTGGTTACGCGAGCTGCAAAGTAACGCCTGATGCAAACAGCGAAGCTGCGGCCATTTCCATCACGATGAACAGTGGTGATGTGACCCGCATCATCGGCGGCGTTTATTATGCAAATAAATCCAATGACTTAGCGAGCGGCAGCGATTTCATGGCAGCCAAGTATACGGGTGACATCGACATCACCGTCAATGGCGGCACAGTGGGCGATATTTATGGCGGTCATTGCGGCAAGGAATTTGACCGCGTACACAGAATTTTCAAAGAAAATGGAGCCGCAACCGAGCGCGACAAGTATGGTCAGGTCGTAAGCATTACCGATCAGGAAAAATATGAGGAACTCATGGCGAATAAACACTGGTCCGTGGGTGGCGACATCAATATCAAAGTGACGGATGGCAAAGTAAACAACATCTGGGGTACCGGCGGAGACGCCCACTCTGTAGATGGCGACGTCAACATTCAGATTACGGGAGGCGAAATTACTGGCAATATCGTAAGCGGTCCGATCGACGCCTTTGCTGAATTGGGAGGCTCCGCCACGGTAGAAGTAAGCGGAAACGCCAAGGTGGGTGGCAGCATCTACTCAACAAACAAGTTCGGCACTGAGGTCGAAGAATTTGCAGACAGAAACTTAGAGCTTCCGGCTCCCTGCATCAAGAAAGATGCCACCATCATCATCAGCGGTAATGCAGTGGTGGAACAAGATGTATACGCAGCAGGCAACGGCGGGCGAGTCGAGGGTAACACCAGCGTTTACCTGCAAGACAACGCGACAGTGAAAGGCACGGTATCCGGCACTGGCATTAACGGGGCCAGTCTGGGTGGCACATCCACCCTGTATGTGGGTACTGAAGCAAACGCATTCACCGGTTCTATCGGCTCTTATGAAGGTTTCTCTAATGTGATTATTGCTGACGGTTCCTCACTGGTAACCAGCAACGGCAACGTTTTTGCGACCAGAAACCTGACGTTGACGCTCTCTCCTGCGAATCTGAATACAGCAGCTCTGAGTGGTACATCTGCCGTGGTGAGTGAAGATGGACTGGCTATCACTCTGAATTCCGCTGAGCCCTTGGGCAGCGGCAAGTACAAAGTGATTGAGCTCAAAGAAGGCAGAGCCCGCGCGGCTGCAATCCAACCGCAAGGATGGAACGCCAATGCAGTCACAGTCAATGGCATTGCAGGCTTCGAAGATCTGACTTGGGAAAACGGCATCCTGTACCTCATCCTGAAAGAGCAGAATGTGGATGCAGCCATCGTAAGCAACTGGGGTGTATTCAAGAGCAGCCAGGCATTTACCGGAGCGCTGTGGGGCAACCGCAGCAATGCGGTGGTGCTGAACGCCTCTCCCGCCATCGATGAAAAGGGTGCGCCTGTCTCCACCACCCCGGCCGACAGGAACCTCGCCTGGGCCGCAGCATACGCGCAGAGCGGACGCATCTCCGATGAAGGAGCAGATTACAGTCTCTATGGTGCAGCTCTCGGTATCGAGCGCCAGTTCGGCAGCGTTGGCAGCAGCATTGGCGCAGCCTTCGGCTACGACTGGGGCAAGGTTGATCCCTTCACCACTTCCAACGTAGACCAGGAGACATGGCACGCCGCCCTCTACGGCCGGGTAGGAGCATGGAACGCAGGCAAGGGTATCGTCTCCGTGGATTGGAGCGCTGCCTATGGTGAAACAACGTCTGAGCACAGGGAACTCGCAGGCGACTGGGAGCAGGACTACTGGCAGCTGGACATGCGCGTCACCTACGCCCGGTCTCTCAGCGACCGTCTGACAGGCTCAGTGTTTGCGGGCGCACAATACTATTCGCACGACAGCGCCAAGGTGGAGGACATGGAAATCTCCTCCATGAAGAACCTGCGTCTGATGATCGGCAGCGGACTGAGCTATGATGTCAGCAAGCGGACAAACCTTTACGGTCAGATCAGCCTGTACTCCGATATCAAGCGCGACAACCCCCATGTGGATGTCAACGGGGCCTGCTTCAAGGGTACAAATCCTGGCCGCACCGGTGGCAGCATCAGCGTTGGCGCAGACTACTCGATTACAGACCAGTGGAACGTGCGCGGTGGCTATTCTTTCGATGTGGCAGAGGATAGCACTGAGCACAACGTAAACATTGGTGTTCAGCGCAGCTTCTGATAGCTGATTACGTCTGATTATGAGCGCCGCTTCTTTCACAAGAAGCGGCGTTCTCTTTTGAACCGCCTGAGTAACCCGATAAATCGAAGAGAGAGGTGAGCAGGAACGATGAGATTGACTTTCCCGCACGTTCGTACTATACTGCTGCGACATGGTAGAGACCACAGAAGGAATAGTGCGCTGGTCGGTATCCCACTGGGGCGCCATCATTGCCACAGCGGCAGTCACGCTGAGCATCATTGGCGGGGCGGTGCGCAAACCGCTGGAAACGCGGCAGAAAGTCTGCCGAGCGCTGGCTGTGGTGGTGGGGCTTGTCTATCTGACCGACAGCGGCTATATCATCATCACCCAGCACCACGGGAGCTGGGAGCAGAATCTGCCCTTCCATTTCTGCAGCATGATGCTGCTGGTAGCCATCTATGCGCTGTGGACGCGCAACCGCACCGCCTGCTGGGTGCTGTACTTCGGGGCACTTACCGCCTGCCTGCAGGGCCTGATTACGCCCGCACTGGAGCGGGATTTTCCCACGCTGCGCTACTTCCTGTTTTTCAGTCTGCACGGCATTCTGATGCCCGCGGCGCTGGCAGTGCCGCTGCTGCTGCGCATGAGGGCCCGCATCAAGGACGCTTTGAAAAGTCTGCTGCTCATGGATGCGTATCTGCTCTGCATCCACCCCTTCAACCTGCTGCTGGGTACCAACTATGGTTTCACCACAGCCAGTCCGGTGCCGGGCTGCATTCTGGATTACCTGGGACCAGCGCCGCAGTACTACCTGTTATTGCAGATTCCGGCCTTTCTTCTGTTCTCGCTCATGGTTCTTCCGGTGAGGGAGAAAGAGTCACAATAGCCGAGAAGCACCACCCGGTTAATTTATCGAGCCATGCGAGTATCAGCCGCAATGCTATAAAAAGAGGATAGGCTCAGCGCCCAGGAGTTTGAGGATTTTCTCGCGAGCGGCATCGTCCTGCACCTCGCGGGCATAGGTGGCAGCCCTTGCCCCATCGTCATCCTCCAGTTCAGCATCTGCCCCGGCGGCAAGGAGGAGCTCCACCAGCTCATCAAATCCGGACCAGGCAGCAATCATCAGCGGCGTCACCGCGCTGGCCGTGCGGGCATCGACCGCAGCACCCTGCTGCAGCAGCAGCTCCACAATATCCAGGTGATTATCATGAACCGCGAGATGCAGCGCCGTCTCTCCCTCTGCATTGGCGGCATTCACGTCTGCATTGTGCAGCAGCAGCACACGGGCGACCTCCAGGTGCCCCTCCGCAGCAGCTGTCATCAGCGCCGTGGTACCATCGCCGCTCACTGCTTCCACACAGGCGCCGTGCTCAATCATGCGCTGCACCGCCATGGCATCCCCCACCCGGGCCCATTCTGCCAGAAGAGCAGTCTCCTCCGGCGCCAGCTGCGCGGGGGTTGGAATATAGGGTTTCAGCGCCACAACGGCTACGACGCCCAAAGCGGCCAGACATCCTGCCACTAACGGTATACTGCGGATATTCATGCAGGATTAAGATACAGCGCCACACCGGCAGAGTCAAGCGGATTCGCAACACATGGCAGAATAGCTACAGCCCTGGGAGAGATTTTGAATGTGCAGACATCAAATCCCGCGAATGTTCATGCCTTCATCGTAAAACCAGCTGCAAGGCAAAAAAGAAACCTCTTAATTACCGGAGTGGGCCTTCATGTACGCCTCTTTCTGCCTGCGCAGTTCTGCAATCTCATCTGCAAAAGCATCCAGTATGGGCTTCGGGCCTACCAGATTGGTGTAGTAGCCGGCCTCTTTCCATTTCCGCACAGTCCGTTCTCCTCCTTTGTGATTATCACACAAGGTTCTGTAGTTATAGAGCTTTCCATCACTTCCGACAAAAACAGCCGAAAGGCACACCTCCTTAAAGGTGTTGCGGTGATGTTCGACCTTGCGACCACGCTTGATGGTCACTTTTTCCGAGCCGGTCTTTCCAGTATGAACAGAACTACCATCCTGGCAAAAAAGCAATCCCGCCAACTGGGCCAGCCAGGCATCTCGATCTGTTTTGGGAAGAGAGCGCACACAACGTATGGCCTCACGCTCCTGTCCGCGCAAATTCACAGCGACATCTGCTCCAGCGCTCATGCTTCCGAGCCCCAACAGCGCAAATGCCGACACCACTAGTAAAAATATATTTTTCATCGCAATCATTCAGAAAAGGGTTCACACGCGAGCATCCTGTTCCGGAATGCTCCTGCACACCATTCATCAGGCCAGGCTCTGCAGTACCTTGTGAAGAATAGCAAGCCCCTCGGCCAGTGTTTCCTCCGGCACGTTGAGCGCAGGAATCAGGCGCAGGGTATCCGGACCGGCAGGGCAAGCCAGCAGCCCGGCCTCGCGGCAAAGGTTATTCACGTGAGAAGCCGGGGTCTGCCCGGCCGGCACCTCAAACGCCCCCTTGCGCAACCCGATACCACGCAGCAGGCCCAGTCCGCGGACGGTTTCCACGCAAGGCAGCTGCCAGCCCTCCACCGTGCTCTTAATCAGCTCGCCGAGGCGGGCGGCTCGCTCCACAAGCCCCTGCTCCAGCACCTCGGTAACCACGGCAAGTGACACAGCGCAGGCCAGCGGCGTACCGCCGAAAGTCGAGCCATGCGATCCCGGCCCCATAATGGAGGAAAGCGGCGTTCCCTCGGCATCAATGGCGCGGTTGCTCACCCAGAAGCACCCCATCGGGAAACCACCGCCGATGCCCTTGGCGCAGGAAACCAGGTCAGGCTCCACCTCCGGGCAGACCGCCTTCCAGCCCATGGTGGCACCGCAGCGCCCCACGCCGCACTGCACCTCATCAATCATGAGCATCAGATCATTCTCCCTGCAAAGCTGAGCCACGCCGCGCAGGAATTCAGGAGTGGCGGGATTCACGCCACCCTCCCCCTGCACAGCTTCAAGCATAATGCCACAGGTCACCGGGCTGATTGCAGATTTGAGCGCTTCCAGGTCATTGAAATCCACATATTTGAATCCCGTGAGCAGCGGGTCGAACTCCACCTGCACCTTTTCCTGACCGGTGGCCGCCAGTGTCCCCAGGGTGCGACCGTGGAAACTCTTGTTAAAGGTAATTACCTCGTAGCGAGGGGAACCATCCGCCGCTGGCCGGCGATGCCCGAAACGGCGGGCTGTCTTAATCATCCCTTCGTTACCCTCGGCTCCGGAATTACAGAAGAACACGCGACCAGGAATGCCGATGAGTTTCTCCACCACAAATTCTGCCAGCTTTGCCTGACCAGGAATCCCGTACAGATTGGAGCAGTGCATCAGCGTGCTCGCCTGCTCGTTCAGCGCCTTCACCACCACCGGATTGCAATGCCCCAGCGAACAAGTGGCAATGCCGGCGCAGAAATCCACATAGCGGCGGCCTTCGGTATCATACAGGTAAGACCCCTCACCCCGCGCAGCATCAAATGGTGCGCGCCCATACGTCGGCAAAACATACTGGTCGTTCATAACAGAAACAATCTACACCTTCAAGCCCCGATTGTCAATGCACATGACAAAACCGCGCGTGTCCCAGGATTCGGGACACGCGGATTGACAATATGAAAGTTAGCGGCTTTCACCGATGGAACCACGAATGAAAGTCTGCTGCCGTTGGCGAAGCGTGTGATACCCCGAGCGCGTTTTTCTATTCTGCGCACTCATTATGTTTAGATGACAACCCTTTTCCTTCAAACCTTGGGACACGTGTATGACACTCCCCCCGGGATAAACACGCTGGTATCCGGAACGGCTGGGGCGGCTTATCTCCGGAGGATAACCCAGATCTGCAGCATGCCGCATGCCAAAATGTCTATATCAGATTATTGATGAGGCAATTAAAGATTGATGTGTTATCCGTATTGGTGGTGACGGACAAATTGGACTTTGGCGTTGTCGGAGCACGGGACTTTAGTCCCGAAATCACGGTGCATATAACCGGGACTGAAGTCCCGTGCTTCGAAAAGTTTCCCGACAAAGATTACAATTTGTCGTTGAGTCCAAGCAATATTCTTTAATTGCCGGAGCAATAATTACAGGCGCACGCAGATGCCTTCGTTATGCAGGTACTGCTTGAGCTCGGGAATCTTGATTTCGCCGAAGTGGAACACGCTGGCGGCCAGGGCGGCATCGGCGTGGCCGAGGCGGAAAGCATCTGCAAAGTGTTCCCTGGCACCGGCGCCGCCGCTGGCGATGACCGGGATGCTGAGTTCATCGGAAAGGCGGGCGAGCGCTTCGTTCGGGAAGCCCTGTTTCACGCCGTCGTGGTCCATGCTGGTGAAGAGGATTTCACCGGCGCCACGGTCGGCCACCTCGCGAGCCCAGTCGAACAGGGTGCGCTCCACGCGGATGCGACCACCGTTCACATAGCAGTACCAGCCATCAGCATCGCAGCGGGCATCGATCGCTGCCACGCAGACCTGGGAACCGAAGTGGGCGGCAATCTCATTCACCAGCTGCGGATTGCGGAGGGCGGCGGAGTTCAGGCTCACCTTATCAGCACCGGCTTCCAGCAGGCGAGCAACATCGGAAAGCTCGTGAATGCCACCGCCTACAGTGAAGGGGATGGAAATGGCTGCAGCCACGCGGGATACCATATCCGTGAAGGTCTTGCGGCCTTCATGCGTAGCGGCGATATCGAGGAACACAAGCTCATCTGCACCCTGCTCGCTGTAGGCCTTGCCCAGCTCCACCGGGTCGCCGGCATCACGCAGGTTCACGAAATTGATACCTTTGACGGTGCGGCCGTCCTTGACATCCAGACAGGGGATAATGCGTTTGGCTAACATGGGAAACGATTAAAGATTTGTGATTAGTTGTTGCAGGTCAATCCGGCCTTCGTAGTATGCCTTACCGAAAACCACTGAGGGGATGCCGGCGGCATCCAGTGCGCGGATATCCCCGGTGCAGCTCACGCCGCCGCTGGCAATGAGGCGGCAGCCGGGGTGTTTCACCATGATTTCCTGGTAGAGCCCGGTGTTCGGGCCACCCAGGGTACCATCGCGGGAGATATCAGTGCAAAGCACGCGGGTGATGCCGTGGCTCATGTAGAAGCTCACGAACTCATCCAGGCTCATACCTCCGTCCTCGCGCCAGCCCTTAATCATCACGCGGCCATTGAGCGCATCCGCGCCCACGATGAAGCGCTCCGGGCCATACTTCTCCGCCCACTGCAGCAGGCGCTGCGGATTGGTAGCGGCCAGGCTGCCCACCGTCACCATGGCGGCACCGTGGTCAAAGGCAGCCTGCAAGTCGCTTTCCTGCTTGATACCGCCACCGAAATCAACGGTCATACCCAGGGCCGTGATTTTCCTGAGCGTCTCCAGGTTCACAATGTGGTCAGCCTTGGCGCCGTCCAGGTCCACCACATGCAGACGCCGCACGCCCATGTCGTAGAAACGGCGGGCGACATCCTCGGGGTGGGCATCGTAAGTCTTTTTGGCGGCGTAGTCACCCTTGGTCAGGCGCACACACTGGCCACCAATGATATCAATGGCGGGTATCAGTTCAATCATGGCAGAGATGGACGAAATTGTGGAGAATGCGCAGGCCTACATCGCCGCTCTTCTCCGGGTGGAACTGGGTAGTGTAGAAATTGCCGCGACGCAGAGCGGAGGCATAGGTCACGCCGCCGTAGGTGGTGCGGGCAATGGCAGCGGTGCAATCCGGCACATAGAAACTATGCACAAAGTAGACGAAATCGCCATCTTTCAGGCCATCGAAAAGTGGCGTGCGCAGGTCTTCAATCGTGTTCCAGCCAATCTGGGGGATTTTCACACGGCCCTCCGCGCAGGTGGAAGGGAAACGCAGCACCGGGCTTTCAAACACCCCCAGGCAGTGGGTATCGCCTTCCGCAGAATGCGTGCAGAGCAGCTGCTGGCCGATGCAAATCCCAAGCACCGGCTGCTTCAGCCCGCGAATCACCTCGCCCAGGCCGCTCTCGCGCAGATAGGCCATGGTGTTGGCGGCCTCCCCCTGACCGGGGAAAATCACGCGGTCGGCGGAGGCCAGAGCGGCAGCATCATCCGTGACCAGCGGCTCCACCCCGATGCGGCGGAGAGCATTGATAACCGAGCAGATGTTACCGGCGTTGTATCTGACGATTGCTACATTCATACCTTAAAGAGTTCCCTTGCTGGAAGGCAGCACCAGGTGGCGCACATCGCGCTGCACCGCCACGCGGATGGCGCGGGCCAGGGCCTTGAAGGTGCCCTCAATCTTATGATGTTCGTTATCCCCCTCAGCCTTGATGCTGAGGTTCATGAGCGCGGCATCGCTCAGGCTCTTGAAGAAGTGGTAGAACATCTCCGTGGGCATATCGCCGATACGCTCGCGCTTGTACTCCGCCTCCCACTGCAGCCAGGGGCGGCCGCCGAAGTCCAGCGCTGCGCTGCACAGGCAGTCATCCATGGGCAGGCAGTAGCCGTAGCGGGAAATACCCAGCTTGTTGCCGATCGCCTTGCGCAGGCACTCACCCAAAGCCAGCCCGGTGTCCTCAATGGTGTGGTGCTCATCCACATGCAGGTCTCCCTTCACACGGATAGTCACGCCCATGCCGCCGTGGTAGGCCAGCTGGGCGAGCATGTGGTCGAAGAAGCCCAGGCCGGTGCGCACCTCGCAATAGCCCGGGCGGTCGAGCTCGAGCTTCACGTAGATATCCGTCTCGCGGGTGGTGCGCTGCACCTCGGCACTGCGCTCGCCGGCCACCAGAATCTCGGTAATCTTCTTCCAGTCCATGCCGGCAGTGCCAATCTGCAAGGCCTTGCAGCCCAGGTTCTGCGCCAGCTGCACATCGGTGGCGCGGTCGCCGATGACATAGCAGTTCTCCAGGTCGTAAGAGCCATCCATATAGGCCGTGAGCATACCGGTGCCGGGCTTGCGGGTGGGAGCATTGTCCTGCGGGAAATGGCGGTCGATGAGGATGGCATCGAACTCTACGCCCTCGCCTTTCAGCGTATCAAGGATGAAGTTGTGCACCGGCCAGAAGGTCTCCTCCGGGAAGGAGGCGGTACCGAGGCCATCCTGGTTGCTCACCATCACAAACTCATAGTCAGTAAGCTCGCGGATGGTGCCCAACGCGCGGAAGGTGCCGGGTACGAACACAAGCTTCTCGAAGGCGTCAATCTGCTCATCGGCAGGTTCCTGGATGATGGTGCCGTCGCGGTCGATGAAAAGTGCCTTTTTCTTCATGTATCAGAATTGTTTGAGAGCTGCGAGGAGTTCGTCGTTCTCCGCCGGGGTGCCGATGGTGATGCGCAGACAATTCTCGCACATCATGATGCGGTGGCGGTTGCGCACGATGATACCCTGCTCCACCAGCGCATCGTAGATGCGGCAGGCATCATTCACCCGGGCCAGGAAGAAGTTGGCATCGCTGGGGTACACGTGCTCGCAGATGGGCAGCGCAGCCACCGCCTGCATCATCCGCTCGCGCTCGGTAAGAGCCTCGTCTACCCAGGCGCGGATTTCATCCATGTGCTCCAGGCGTTCCATGGCGGCACGCTGGGTGAGGATGTTCACATTGTAGGGGTACTTCACCTTGTTGAAGAGGCCGATGACCTCCGGGTGCGCCAGCGCCATGCCGAGGCGGATGCCGGCGGAAGCCCAGGCCTTGGAGAAGGTGTTGAGCACGATCAGGCGCGGATACGCATCCAGCAGGGCGATGAGCGAGGAACCCGAGGGGGCAAAGTCGATGTATGCTTCATCCACCACCACCATGCCGGGGAAGATATCCAGCACTTTGCGGATTTCCTCCAGCGGCAGCAGGTTGCCGGTGGGGTTGTTCGGGCTGCAGATGAAGATAACCTTCGTGCAGGGGGAATAGATGGATTGCAGGAAGCTTTCTGCATCGAATTGGAACCCCTCCTCCAGCGGGATGGCGTTGTAGCGGATGTTGTTGATATCCGCGCAGACCTCATACATGCCGTAGGAGGGCGCAATGGCCGCCACCTCATCCACGCCGGGCGTGCAGAAGGTGCGGAAGATGAGGTCAATGGCCTCATCGCTGCCATTGCCCAGAAAGATGCGCTCCGGAGCCACTCCCTTGTAGGCGGCAATTTTCAGCTTCAGCTCCCACTGCAGCGGGTCGGGGTAGCGATTGTTCGGGGCGTTGTGCGGGCTCTCATTCGCATCCAGGAACACATGGGCAGCCTTGCCGGCGTACTCATCACGAGCGGAGCTATAGGGTTTAAGCTTCAGGATATTCGGGCGTACCAGCCTGGCAATGCCAGTACCCTGTTCCTCCTGCTGCAAGGCGGATACGGCCTGCATGCGCAGAGTCATGGCACGCGCGTGGGCATCCAGATGCTCGGCCCGGGCCATGAGCTCCACCGTGCGGCCGATACTGCGTATCCCCTCAGCCGTGAGAGTCTGCAGGGTCATCTTGCGCTGGAAACTGTCGATGCACAGGCTGCTGTACGCGCGCACGCAGCCCATGGTGGGCAGCGTATGATTGGTGCCGCTGGCGTAGTCACCCGCGCTCTCGCAGCTGTAGTTGCCCAGGAAGATGGAACCGGCATTCAAGGTCTCAGCGGCTACGGCATCTGCGCCCTCCATGGCAATGATGAGGTGCTCCGGGCCGTAGGCATTGGTGAAATCGATGCAGGCCTGCTTATCAGCCAGCACAATGATGCGGCTGTTTGCAATGGATCTGGCAGCAATCTCCTTGCGGGGCAGCGCAGCAAGCTGCTGCTCCACCTCGGCCGCCACGGCTTCAGCCACGGCGGCGTCTGTGGTCACCAGCATAGCCTGGCTATCCGGCCCGTGCTCAGCCTGACTCAGCAAATCCGCCGCCACAAAGGCCGGCACACAGCTGGAATCGGCCAGTACCTCCACCTCGCTGGGACCGGCGGGCATATCAATCGCCACACCGGCCAGGGAAGCAAGCTGCTTGGCGGCGGTCACATAAGCATTGCCCGGGCCGAAAATCTTGTCCACCTTCGGTACGGAAGCGGTACCGTAAGTCATGGCGGCAATAGCCTGGGCGCCGCCCACCTTGAAAATACGCTTCACCCCACACAAATCCGCAGCAAAGAGGATAGCGGGGTTCACCCTGCCATCCTTACCGGGAGGCGTGCAGAGCACCACTTCCTCGCACCCGGCCACCGCTGCCGGGACTGCCAGCATCAGCACCGTGGAGAACAACGGAGCCTGACCGCCAGGCACATACAGACCCACACGCTGAATGGGCAGCGTGCGCTGCTCGCAAACCACGCCGGGGGCGGTCTCCAGCTTCACAGGAGCCTGAGTATTGCGCTGCAGCTCGTGGAAGTCATAAATATTGCAATAGGCCAGTTCTATGGCTTCCTTGAGCTCCTGCGGGACCTGGGCACAGGCTTCGGCCACCTCGGCTGAGGAAACCGCAAGTACTTCTAAATCCACACCATCAAAACGGTGACCGTATTCATGCAAGGCCTTGTCTCCGTGCTCATGCACGGCATCCATGATGGGGCGCACCACATCAAAGAGCTGGGTGACATCAAAAGCCGGGCGGCGCACCAGCTCCGCCCACTGTTCACGATTGGGTTCCGTTATGATAGTCATGAGGATAATGAAATTACAGAATCATTTTTTCAATAGGAAGCACCAGGATACCCTGAGCCCCAGCTTCCTTGAGCTTGCCAATGATATCCCAGAAGCAGGCTTCATCCAGCACCGTGTGAATGCTGCACCAACCCTCCTGGGCAAGCGGCATGATGGTGGGGCTCTTCACACCGGGCAGCACTGAAACAATCTGCTCCACGCAGTCCTTCGGAGCATTCATCAGCACGTAGCGCTTATCAGCCGCAGTCATCACGGCATCCATGCGGAAAAGGAGCTTATCCAGAATCTCGCGCTTCTCAGCAGGCAGGTTCTTGTGGGCAATGAGCACCGCCTCACTCTCCAGCACCACCTCCACCTCTTTGAGGTTATTGCTCACCAGCGTGGCACCACTGCTCACAATATCAAAGATAGCATCTGCCAGGCCGATGCCGGTTGAAATTTCCACCGAACCGGTAATAACATGAATATGAGCCTGCACCCCCTGTTCCTCCAGCCACTTACGCAGAATCACAGGATAGGAGGTGGCAATCTTGCGCCCCTGTAGCCACTGCGGGCCGGTGTACTCATGCTCCTTGGGAATGGCAATACTCAGGCGGCAACCGCCGAAGCCGAGTTTCTTCACAATGTCCGCATCGCCCTGGCGCTCCAGATACTCATTGAGGCCCACCACTCCGATATCTGCCACACCATCTGTTACAGTTTCAGGAATATCATCATCTCGCAGGTAAAGTACCTCCATAGGGAACTTGCGGGCGGCCACAAGCAGCGTTCGCTTCGAGGAGCTCACCTTGATCCCGGCCTCGGACAGAATCGCCATCGTGTCCTCATTCAAACGGCCTTTTGACTGTACTGCTATTCTCAATTTCATGTTATCGAAACGGGTAAAATCTCTTATTTTCATCATAGAACAAGGACGCGTCTATGGCAATAGATGCGTCCTCGTTCTCTAGCACATCAGTGCCGGCATGGTTTACTCAGAGACCTGAGCAGCAGCTTCCTTCAGATTCTTACCAACCTTGAACTTCACCACCGTACGGGCGGGAATCGGAACGTTCTTGGCGGGGTCCTTGGGATTGCGGCCAACCTTGGGCTTCACTTCCTTCACGGTGAAGGTACCGAAGTTGCGCAACACAACGCGATCACCCTTACCCAGAGCATCGGTGATCAGATCGATGGTCTTCTGGATGATTTCAAGCACTTCGTTCTGCGTGAAACCGTTGTCCAGCTCAGCGCATACCTTGTTTACAAGCTCTCTTTTAGTAATCGTATTTGCCATAATAAAAATTGCTTTGTTGAAAAGCCGGCCACATTGTAGACCAAAAAATCCTTTTTGTCTCGCCTAAAGTGACAAAAAGTGCTGTTTTTTTGCGTCAACTGGCGGATTTTAGGTTTTTTTCCATGTTTTTAGGTTGACGCACGAGTAAATTCGCCGCATTCTAGAGGCCGGACATGGCCAATCAGTACAGTATTCAGCTCTCCAGAGACGAAGCGGGCGCACTGCAGAAGCAGCTGACCGCCCGCCCGGATTTCCGCCCCGGCACGCGCGAATATGCAGACTTCTGCTTCGAAAATGAGCAGGTCAACGTGGCCTTCTACCCCAAAAAAGGGCGTCTGCTCATTCAAGGTCGCGGAGCAGAGGATTTTGTCCATTCCGTACTGCAGCTTGACCCGCAGGAAAAAGCCCCCGCCATGAGCACCACTCTGCCCGCACTGGTAGATACCACCCCGCATTTCGGCATCGATGAAAGCGGCAAGGGCGATTATTTCGGCCCCCTGGTAGTTGCAGGTGTCTACACCGATGAACGCAGCGCCGCCGAACTTGTGCGCCTGGGCTGCCGGGACAGCAAAACCATCCCTGATGACAGAAAGATACACGCCATCGCTGAAAAAATCAAGAAAACCGCAGGCGTGGTCTACGAAGTCATCTGCATAGGGCCCCGCCGCTATAATGAACTCTACGCGGAAATAGGTAATCTGAACCGTCTGCTCGCGTGGGGCCATGCGCGAGTCATTGCCGCTCTTCACGAAAAAGTACCCACCTGCCCGCGCGCCCTGAGTGACCAATTCGCCAACGAGTGGGTACTCAAACGCGCCCTGGGGCAACGACACATCCCGGTACAGCTCGAACAGCGTACCAAGGCTGAAAGCGACGTAGCCGTCGCGGCTGCCTCCATCCTGGCCCGCGCCCGCTTTGTGCAGTGGATGCAGCAGACCGCAGCAGCCAGCCAGTGCCCCATGCCCCTGGGATGTGCCCCCCATGTCACCCGCGCCGCCCGGCATTTCGTCGCCACACACGGCCGCGAGCGCCTCCAGGATGTCGCAAAACTTCACTTCAAAGTTACCCAGAAACTCCAGCAGACATAAAAAATCATTTTTTTGCAAGATTTAGCTTGCAAGCCTCCCCAATTTCGTGTATATTCCGCCCGCACCCCTTCACCAAGGGTTCATGCCAAGCATGGGCAGGTGTCTGAGTGGTCGAAAGAGCACGATTGGAAATCGTGTGTACGTCAAAAGCGTACCGAGGGTTCGAATCCCTCCCTGTCCGTTGAAACAGGCTGCAATCCTGATGGATTGCAGCCTGTTTTTCTTTGTATCCACCACCGGAAACAGCCCCCGATGCGTTTTCCCCACGCCCTGCAGCAGTTCAACACCAGC
>JAFVQN010000156.1 GCA_017504805.1 Akkermansia sp.
CAGATTCCCGCTGCCCGTGACCTGCCCGATGGCCACCTGGCACGCATCTGCCGCATCATGCCCCTGGTACCAGAGTGTCAGGCCGGCATCCTGATCCCCCGTCTCCAGCCGCCCGATGCTGACCTCGTACCCCGGCTGCGCTCCGCCACCCGGCAGCTCCAGCATCACCTCCTCGCCCGCAAGCCGCAGCACCTCATGCACCACCGGTTCTCCTGCCAGCCCCGCCCCGGCACCGAACACCAGAAATAAATAAGAAAAAGCCCTCATGTAATACAGTTTATATATTAACAGTGAATAAGAAAGAAAAAACGCCAGCCATTTTGAAACCCCACCCCCGAAAGTCAAGCCGCAAACACGTATTACAGGTAAAAAAAGCGCAGAAAGAAGAAAGGTACTTGCTTCCGGTCATGTGTTTTTGGAATGGCGCAACCAAATTTGGCTTGCGTTTCACACAAAATACGCTATGCTAGTGCGAGCGGGGTGGGCTATGCCCCCGCATGTAGCATTATGGCCAGCGAAAATCTTCAGGAACTTGAGACAAATTTCATGTGCGACCCGGATGCAGACGGCGGATTCGTCTACACAACGGTCGAAGCAGCAATTAACTGGATGCACAAGTACTCCATGTGGCCCATGCCTATGGGCACCTCCTGCTGCGCTATTGAGTACATGGCGGCATCCTGCTCCCGCTATGATATTTCCCGTTTCGGCGCCGAGGTGAACCGCTACGCTCCCCGTCAGGCCGACTTCATGTTCATCTGCGGCACCATCACCTACAAGATGGCCGCGCTGGTACGCCGCATCTGGGATCAGATGCCCGCGCCGAAGTGGTGCATTGCCTGCGGCGCCTGCGCCTGCACGGGCGGCATGTTCCGCAGCTACTCCGTGCTGCAGGGTGTGGACAAGATTGTGCCTGTGGACGTGTACATTTCCGGCTGTCCTCCTCGTCCTGAGGCTTTGCTGCAGGGACTCATCACGCTGCAAGACAAGATTATGGCCACAGACCATCCGCTGAAGGGCTTCTTCAAGGAACATGACCTGCGCCAGGCTCAGAACGCCCACACCATCCCGGCAGGCATCATCACCCAGGACTAACCCCAAAAAGTACGAACGACCATGTCCGCCAAGAACCTTTCCGAACTTCAGAAGGCCGCAGCAGATAAGATTTGCAAGCGATTCCCGCAGATTACCAGCAAGGAATTCCGCGGCGATATCACGCTGACCATCGCACCTGAGATACTGGAGCCCGCGATGCGTTACGCCAAGGATGCCTGCGGTTTTGATATGCTTGTATGCGTTTCCTCCGTGGATCATCTGGGGCAGGAACCGCGATTCGAGGTCAACTACACCATCACCCAGGCCGAGACTGGCGCCAACCTGCTGGTCCGCACACCAGTGAGTGAGGCAGAAAACAGCGTGCCGAGCATGGTGCCTGTGTGGCGTTCTGCCAACTGGCTCGAGCGCGAGCAGTACGATCTGATGGGAATTGACTTTGCAGGGCATCCGGACCTGCGCCGCATTATGATGTGGGAGGGCTACCCCTACCACCCGCTGCGCAAGGATTTCCCGGTGGCTGGTAAGGACTTTGAACAGGTGGGTGTTGCCTTCACCCAGAAGGCTCCGACGGGAGGCGCACCGTTCATCACGACGCCTGGCGTCAAGACCGCAGGCGAACGCGAACCGCGCTCCCGCGGCTGATACCGCCCATGCGGAGACTGGCAAAAAGCATTTTCTGTCTGGCTGCAGTTCTGCCCCTGTTGGTGGCAAGCTGCAGCCATTCTGACCCCCACAGCAGGGCTCTGCAGGACCTGAGCAGCGAAGTAGCCACACAGCTGGAGAAACTCTCACCCGGGGACTGGATACTCATCAACCCCACCAGGGGGATGGAAACCGCCAGCGCCCGATTGAACCGGACCGCGCAGCTCAGTACGCAGGCCAACCATACCAGTATTCTGCGCGAGACACTGCATCTCATCTCTACCCAGGAAAAACTGGGGGCCAGAATCCGGATAACCCGGGAAGCTGAAACAACCAGCACCGCGCCGGGAACCGCGCGCTACCGGGCTTCGTTGAAGGAGCTCCTGACGGGATACATCACGTTTACCGTCAGCGAGCGGAATATCCGCTCGCAGCTGCGCAAGCTGCCCGAATCGCGGCGGGTGCTCATCATCCGCACCAACCAGCCAGCCACAGCCGGCAGCATAGCCATCGAGCTGGATTATCCCGGCAGAAACACTCAATCTCCCACTTCACGCCCCACATACCAACATGCCGAACTTAACCCCTGACCAAGACCCCGTCATCCGCGCCCAGGCATGGGTGGGAGACGCCGTGCTGGCGCTTTACGTCAGAGAGTGGATTCTCTCCTTCAAAGGCGAAATAGATGGTGCACTTTTCATTGAGTTCACCAGTAATAATTTTCTGCGGCTCACCGGGAACGCGACGGGAGTGGAGGCTCAGATCGGCCGCATATACACAGCAGAAGGCCTGGCCGCAGCCAACAACTGGATAGAGGAGAACCTGCGCCCGCGCATGGAGCAGCGTCTGCACAAGCTCCGCGTCACCCACCCCCACCATAGAAAGTGAGCACCATGAAACTCGTCAGCTGGAATGTAAATGGCATCCGTGCCACCCTCGGCAAAGGACTCGCAGAACAGATGGACGCTCTGTGTCCGGATATCCTCTGCCTGCAGGAAGTCAAGGCCCGCCCGGAGCAGGTGAGTGACCTGTGGCTGGCAAGCTGGCCGCACGCTCTGTGGAACCCGGCCCAGAAACCGGGATATTCCGGGGTGCTGATACTTTCCCGGGTCGAGCCCGTCTCGACCAGTCTGGGCATAGGTTGCCCGGAGCATGATACCGAAGGCCGGGTTGCCACGATGGAATTTGAAGACTTCTACCTGGTGAACTGCTACACCCCCAACTCGCAGAACGAACTGGCGCGCCTGCCGTACCGGCAGGAATGGGATGCCGCTTTCCGCGCATACGTGGCAGGACTCGCCGAGAAAAAGCCCGTCATTTTCTGCGGCGATCTGAATGTGGCGCACGAAGAGATTGACCTGGCCCGCCCCGCCGCCAATCATTTTTCCGCCGGGTTCTCGGATGAAGAACGCGCCGGATTCACCGAGCTGCTGCAGGCAGGATTTGCCGATACCTTCCGCCGCCTGCATCCGGATGCCCGGGATGCGTATTCCTGGTGGAGCTTCCGCGGGGGAGCCCGCGCAAGGAATGTCGGGTGGCGCATCGACTACTTCTGCGTCTCCGAATCCATACTTCCGCGTGTGGAAAGTGCGGAGATTCACCCCGATATCACCGGTTCCGACCACTGCCCCGTATCGATCACCCTCAGCTAATCAATTACATTCATGAAGCCACTTACCAAACTGGGAGAGAAAACACTCGAGAATGGTTCCGTCTGGGAACTCTGGGAGCGCGATGGAGTGCTCACCCTGCAGCTGGACGGTCTGCCCTGCGCCAATTCATTCACCTACGGCAGTGAAGAAGCCATGGCAGAACTGGCAACATCCCCCATTACGCGAGCAGGACAACCCTGCATCATGATTGCCGGGCTGGGGCTGGGCTATGGTCTGGCCAAAGCCATGGAATGCCTGCCGAAGGAAAAGGCCCGCTTCATTGTGGCGGAGCCAGTGACGGAAATTGTGAAGTGGAACCGCGAGCACGGCGAACACAAGGCCATGTGGGAAGACAAGCGCGTGTCCACCGAGCCTGCCAGCGCGGCAGAGCTGTGCCGGAAGCGCACGGGGTCGCTGCATGCTATCCTGCTGCGCCATGCCCACGCCCGCTGCGAGATGAGTCTGGGTGATGCGCAGGCGTATTTTAACGCCTTGAAGGGCGGCAGCATGCTGGTCATCAACCTTTCCAAGGCCGATAAAAAGCTGGAAGCCACACTGCGGCGCGCCGGTTTCGAAGTAAGTACCACAGCGGTACCGGCTTCCTCCAAGGGGAAGCAGCTGCGCCTGCACACCCTGGTACTGGCCCGCCGCGGGCGTTTTGTCCCCTTTGCTGAGCGCTGATTTCTATGTTTCTGCCATTCCGCACGCGCCGCATGCCGACACTGGAAGAGCTGGAGGAGCAACGCCTCCACCGCTCTGCAGGCATACGCGGTATGCTGAAGGTGGCCGGTATTATCGTGCTGGTCGTGGTAGCCTTCATCTCCAGCATGCTGCTGCTTACTCCCATGCTGGAGCTGCACACCCTGAAGCAGGAGCGAGACCGCGCACTCGCCCAGCTGGAACGAACCCGGGCGATTGAAACAGAAGCCCGCAACCGTTTTCTCTGGATGTCAGACCCTGAGTACTTTGAGCAGATTGCACGCGACCGTGCCAACCAGGCCAAGGCGGGAGAATACATCATCCGCCGCCCCACGGCTGAGCAGCTGCAGCAGATGCAGAAAGACGAACAGAAGAAACAAGAACGCAAGAAACGCCGCCCACGCGGCTAATCCCCCCCCCTTTTTTACATTCACCACGCCATGACCACTTACCAGGCCCCTGCCAAAATCAATCTTTCACTCCGGGTGCAGACCAAGGTGCGAGAAGACGGATTCCACAATGTGGACATTCTGATGGCTCCTATTGATCTGTACGACCAGCTGGATTTCCACAACTCGCGCACCACCACACTGCTGTGCGACACCCCCGGAGTGCCGACAGATGAGAGCAATCTGGTATTCAAAGCTATACGTGAATTCGAGAAAGCGTACGGTCGCAAGGCAAAGCAGCGCATCACCCTCACTAAGAATATCCCGCACGGCGCCGGGCTTGGCGGCGGCAGCAGCGATGCCGCAGTCACTCTGCTGGCGGTCAATGAGATTCTGGGCACCAACTACGAGCTGGCAGAACTGAGCGCCATGGCCGCAACACTGGGGAGCGATGTGCCGTATTTCCTGACGCCGACCATCTGCCGCTGCACCGGACGTGGTGAAATCGTCACTCCGGTGCCTGAGCTGGCCGGATGGAGCAGCCCTGTAGTTCTGCTGAAACCCGCTTTTGGCGTGAGCACCCCCAGCGCATACAAAAACCTGACATGCAGCCGCCGCCTCAAAGGGGTGAGCTACGGTCCGCAGAAGGTGGATGGTATCACACTTATCAATGACCTGGAGCGGCCGGTATTTGCCAAATTCCCGATACTGGCCCAGATGAAGCACTGGCTGCTCGAACAGCCCGGCACGCGCGCAGCCCTCATGAGCGGCAGTGGTTCGACGATGTTTGCGCTCACGGAGACTCCCGGGCAAGCCCGGGAAATTGCCACCCGCGCACTGCAGGAGCTCGATCCCACCCTGTTTACCCACTGCGGCATCGTCAACCCGCAAGCCTCTGCCGAATGAGTTATCCAGCCAGCGCCGCCGACCCGGTAAATCACCGTCTCCTCTGCGTGGCGGAGGATGCCGTGCAAGGCTTTCACCGGTACCCCTTCCGCACCATAGCCAGGCGCTGCGGCCTTGCGGAACAAGAGGTCATGGAGCGCCTGAAAGCCATGCTGGCAGCCGGCACGATACGCCGCGTGCGCCAGACCCTGCTTTCCACCAGCCTCGCAGATGGCGCGCTGGTAGCCTGGCAAGTACCTGAGGAGAAACTGGCAGCAGCATATGACTGGTTGAAGACCCATGACCCGTTTACCGGTCACATAGTCATCCGGGAAAGTGATTCTCCTGATGCTCCTGGTAGTCAATACCGCCTCTGGACTACCCTGAAAGTTCCCACCGGCTGCGGCAGTGTGCAGGAGCACAACAACCTGCTGATGCGGCACACCGGAGCTCTGGACTGGGTAGCGCTTCCCGTAGTGGGCATGTTCGCGCTGGGGGTGGGACACGCCCGCCGCGCTGGTCTGAAACCCGGAGACCGCCTGCCGGAACCGCCGCTCATGCAGCGCCCCAGCCACCCGCAGCTCAGCAAGCATGAATGGGCCGTGCTGCTCAGCCTGAAGGAAAGTCTGCTCCCGCAGGAGCTTGTCAGCAGCCCTTGGGAACAACGCGCCGCCGCCATCGGCATGAGTATGGATGAGTACTGCTCGATTGCCGAAAATCTGGACGCCCGTAAAATCATCGGCCGTTTCGCCACCTTCCTTGACCACCAGAGGGGCGGCAGCAACCGCAGAACTGGTACCGGCGCCGCCGGGCTTTTCCACTGGGCCGTGCCAGCCGGCATGGAGGAACGCGCCGGCGCAGAATGCGGGCGCCACCTCTGCATGACCCACTGTTACTGGCGCAGCGGAGGCGATGCATTCGGAGGCGCGCAGATCATGGGGGTGGTTCACGCGGCCACTCGCAGCGAAGTGCTGGCCCACAAAGCAGCCATCGATGAGCACCTGGCATCCTGCGGCATTCCCGTGCACCACACAGCGGTTTTCTGGAGCCTGAAGGCGGAAATCCGCCCCAGTGAAATCTCACCCCTCATCTACCGCGATTGGCTCCACTCCATGCAGGAAAAATAGGTGCTGCGTCAGGTTTTACGATGAAGGCGGGAACATTCTCAGGGGAATATCCCCACCGGCCGGGTTGGAAGCAGACTTCCAACCCGGCCGGTTACTGCATGGAGATATTTTATATCTGAGCCAGTGCCTGTTTGAGGTCCGCAATGATATCCTCAGCGTCCTCAATACCCACCGAGAAGCGGATGAGGTCGGGTTTCACGCCGGCTTCCTCCAGCTGCTGGTCGGTGAGCTGGCGGTGGGTATGGCTGGCGGGGTGGAGCACGCAGGTGCGGGCATCAGCCACGTGGGTCACAATAGAGCAAAGCTTCAGACTGTCCATGAACTTGATAGCGCGTTCGCGCCCACCCTTGATGCCGAAGGTTACCACGCCGCAGGTGCGGCCGGCGTCAAACTGCTTCTGCGCCAGCTCGTAGTACTGGTTATCCGGCAGGCCGGCGTAGTTAATCCAGGCCACGTCATCCTGGGTAGCAAGGAACTCAGCCACCTTCTGGGCGTTCTCGCAGTGGCGCGGTACACGCAGGTGCAGTGTCTCCAGCCCCAGATTGAGCAGGAAGGCATTGAACGGGGACGGAATGGACCCCAGGTCGCGCATGAGCTGCACTGTGCACTTGGTGATATAGGCACCGGCCCCGAAGGCCTCTGTGTAGACCAGACCGTGGTAGGAGGCATCGGGCGTGGTGAGACCGGGGAATTTATCGGCATGGGCGTTCCAGTCAAACTTGCCGCTATCCACCACCACACCGCCCACCTGGGTGGCGTGGCCATCCATGTATTTGGTGGTGGAGTGCATCACAATATCAGCGCCGTGTTCGAAGGGGCGGCAGTTGATAGGCGTGGCAAAGGTGTTATCCACAATCAACGGAACACCGTTGCGGTGGGCAATGCGAGCCATCTTCTCAATATCCAGCACCTGGAGCGAGGGGTTCGATATCGTCTCGCCGAACACACACTTGGTATTGGGACGGAAAGCTTTCTGAATTTCCTCCTCGGAGGCATCCTGATCCACAAAGGTGCAATCGATGCCGAACTTCTTGAAGGTCACGGCAAAAAGATTGTATGTGCCGCCGTACAGCGCACTGGTGCATACAAAGTGGTCGCCAGCCTCGCAGATGTTGAACACCGAGTAGAACGAGGCTGCCTGGCCGGACGAGGTGAGAATGGCCGCTACGCCGCCTTCCAGCTCGGCAATCTTCTTGGCAACGCATTCGTTGGTCGGGTTCTGCAGTCGGGTGTAGAAGAACCCAGCCTCTTCCAAATCAAACAGGCGGGCCATCTGGTCGCTCGTTTCATAGCGGAAGGTGGTGGACTGATAAATGGGCAGCACGCGTGGCTCGCCCTTGCCGGGTTGCCAGCCGCTCTGTACGCAGATGGTGGATGTTTTCATAATTTGACCTCGGGAGTATACCACGCCTGCTCACTTGGTACAAGTGCGCTGACAAAAAAAGCAGCCTTGACGAAAAGCGAGCCCGTCGGTCGCCATAAATCCCGCGACATGGGTGTTTTAGGGTTGACTCCAGAGATTGTACAGAGTAGAGTATGTACGTGGCAATGAAAAGCAGAACATTTTTTAACATACTCTCTCTGGCACTCCTGGCACCGCTGTGTCTGGGGACTCTCAGCGCGGGGGATGATGACGCTTCAGTTGGTAAGAAACCTGCGAAGGAAAAAGTCAGCAAAACCAAGAAAGGCGACAAGAAAGGCGACAAACAGAAAGCCAACCAGAGCGGCGAGGAAGAAAACTACATTACCCAGAGAATTCCGGGGTGGTCGAATCCCGATTCCGTGCAGCGCAGTCTTGCCAGCAATATCATGAACACCATGAAGGGCAATACTCCTGAACACGTTCTCAAATTTGTGGAGAGCCCGAAGAACCGCCTCATGGTTGCCCAGTTCATGCTGGCTCAGTACGACAAGATGACGCCGCCGGAAATGGCAGCCAACAGCCGCAAGCGCCTGACCGATGCTATAGCTAACCTGCCAGGAGAAATTGAGCGCGATAAGGAAAAACTCAAAACGATGCGCGGCAAGGAACGTGTGGCTTTTCAGGCGGCTATCAGGGCCAAGCAGGCTTCCATCAAGACGATGGAAGCAGAACTCAAGAATATGCCCTGGACGCTCAAGGAACTCGCCACTCACAAGGATGGTCGCGTTGTACTTAAACAGGTAACCGGCAATCTGGAGTGGATGGAGAACATCTGCTTCTCAGGCCCCTGTGTAGCCCCGGGGCGTGCATTGCACATTATTGCCGCCATTGCCAAGCAGCACCCGGACGTCTACACTGATAAAACCGTACGCGATATCGCCACTGCGGTTGGTATCGAATTCGCCCGCTACAACTGGGACTTCGAGAAAGCCCTGGACCGTGCCGATTACTACATCACCAACTGGAAGGCAGACCGACTCAACGTGGTGTTCGACACTCTGCCCATGTACCTGCGCCGTATCGTCTGCGGCTGTAAAGGCGATAATATTGCCGGCGACCGCAAGAGCCTGGAATGGGCGCTTGACAACGTGCATGTTCCTGCCGAGCGCTATATGGGCAGCCCGCACCGCTGCGGTTACCGCCTCTACAACCTTTTCGGCGACAGTATCCACGGGGCGGATTACTACATGCCGTGGGAGCACCTGTACGGCGGCAACCATTTTACACGTTCTCTGTATGTAGGTTGCGTGTGCGGTGGCATTTCTCATTTCGGAGCCTTTGCCGCTGTGGCAAACGGTGTACCCGCCATGACGAACGGGGAGCCTGGCCACTGCGCCTATATTCTTTGGGTCAATGGCAAATGGACCCCCGGCAACACCATAAGCTGGGATCGTGGACTGCACTGGCAGCCGGTTCTTAATATGTGGGGGGCCTTTTCCTCTCTGCACCTCGGGTCGGAGCTCTACATGAAGCTTGACAAGGACACTCACGTATCCAATGTGTACCGAGTGCTGGCACATAACTGCATTGCCACTAAGAAAGACAAGCAGGCGCTGGCCTATTTCCAGGATGCCACCTCGGCTCAGCCCATCAACATCGGCGTCTGGCAGGAATACAACAACTATCTTACCGCCTCCAAAGGTGGTGATATGAAACTACTCTCTGAGATGCAGGATAACCTCTGCTACCTGCTTGCTCCTCGTTATCCGGAGGTGGTATCCGAGTTCCTGGGTGCCTGGGTTTACCCCAAAATGATGGCAGCCAAGATGCCCAGGCAGGACATGATGACCCGCTTTCACGTCTTCTGGGATAGTGTGCGCAATATGGGACCCGAGCGTTGGCGCATCGAGAAATTCGGCCGCCGCCAGATTGAAATGCTGGTGTACCAGAACCCGCCGGATGGCAAGGAGATTCCCCCGCCTGACCCCAAGCAGGCACTGCCTGTTTTCAATATGATGATGGGGAACCTGGCTTCCAAGTCGGACTACGTACCGGTGCTCATTGGCTGGGGTGAGGAAATGTCCAAGGGCATTGGTGGTACCCCGGCCCAGGAGATTGCCTCTATCTCCAAGGAACTCTCTCGCACGGGTATGGGCGCTATGGGCGGCGGTGATAACACCAAGGTAACCGGCCAGCTGATGCTCTCTGCTGCCCGAGCCAGAGATATTGCAACGTTCCAGCGTCTGGGCGCCAATAATGCAGACCATGTGCAACAGCCAGTCATGCCCGAACTTCCGGAAATGCCCGGTAAGCTCCTTTCAGAAGGCGGACTGCTGATTACCAGCTCCACCGGCAGCCACGATTCCCCCATTTCTCACTGGGGCGTCACGCGACTCTCCGGTGGCCGCTTCCACACGGAATCCGAGGAGAACCCCTGGGCTACGGTCATGATGCCTAAACCCGGCTATGTTAATAGCGTAGTCATAGTGGCAACGGATAGCAATCTCGGGCGTCTCAAGAATATGATAGTGCAAGTATCTGATGACGGTGACAACTGGCAGGATGTCAGTAAGGATCTGGGCGAATGCACGCAGCGCGTCGTCAAGGTTGAATTCCCCGAAGTGCTGGCACGTTTCGTCCGCATCCGTCGCAAAGGCGGACCGGAGTACTTCCACCTCAACGGCATCTATGTATACGGCCGAGACGCCGCATAACCCTCATTTCACCTGAGCTATCATGAAGAAAACACTTTATCTGATACTTCTCACCGCAGGCATGCTGACTCCACTGAGCTCCCAGGCAGCACAGCAGTTTGCCACCCAGGCAGAAGCCGAAAAATCAGTCACGGAAGATGGATATATCCTTGTGGTATACGCCAAGGGCTGGGACCGTTTCAGTGAAGCATTCTGCAAAAAAATCATCGCAGCTCCCGAAATCAGGGAGGCTGCTGGAAACGCTGCGTTGATTCTGACGCCGTTCTACCAGTATGCCAATTCAGATGAACGTATGGCACAGCGGGAGGTATGGGGGAATTTGCGGGAACCCAGGGCCAACTCAATGGAAACCTACCCCAGCCTGCTGATGTATGATAAGGCTGGTTACTTGTATGCTCGCGTTCAAGGCACCCTGCTGATGCGCGGCACCATCGAGGAGATAGCGGCAGATGTGAAAGCTAAGCTCGAAGCCAAGCGTAAGCAGGAAGCTATTATGGAAAAAGCCGAAGCGGCCTCCGGCGTAGAAAAGGCAAAACTGATTGCAGAAGCTTGCGCTTTTGACAATATCGAGTGGCCGGAAGGTGCCCGTAATATGGTCAAGGCGGCCGACCCCGGTGATGAGTCGGGAATGGTGCGCCGCCTGCACTTCGACCCTTGGGGCTTCTCTCAGAAGCATGCGGGCAAGCCCACCGACGGTGGGATGCAACTGGGTGCGGCTGAAATGGTCAAGACCATGCAGAAATATCTGGAGGACCCAGCCTACACCCCTGAGCAGAAGCAAGTGTTTTATGCCAACATGATCGGGCAGCTGCGCCGCGAAGATCGCGTGGGCAATATGGCAGATATCAAACGCTATGCGATGGAAATCAAGAAACTCAACCCGGATTCCAATCTTGGCGTGACGGCGGATCAGATCATCAAGCTCTGGTGCAGCTCAGAGGATAAGAAAAAATAGTCAACCGTCTCTTGCATACCTCTGTTTAATCAAAAAAGCCCCAGCGGTTAAAGCTGGGGCTTTTTCACCCCGGCTCACCGAGTCAGGGCCATCACTCGCATGAAGCGCGGGAATATGCGGCGCAACAGGAAGAACAGACCGCTGCATATTGCCAGTATAACCAGCGGTATGTACAAGTTCTGCGTTTCTGTGAACGTGCCGCCGTAGGAGCCCGTGAGCGTCAGGCGCAGCGCATGCAGAACAATATAGTGCGTCACGTAGATGAAGAAGGCGGCCGGTGCCAGACTCACCACGGCTCGGCACACTCGCGGAAGGTATTGTTCACAGAGCGCGCCGATGCTCATCGTGCAGCTCACCCCCAGCAGCACCAGCGCACTGCTCTGCACCGGCGGGTAGAAGCCGAATTGGTAAACCAGTGGCAACAGCAGCAGCGCCGCCAGCACCGGCGCCCAGGCATAGCTGCGCACCCATGCAGTAAACTGCGAGAAGTCGGCATAGCGGCGAATCCAGAGCCCCAGCGAGTAGAAACCCAGCGCCAGGATGCTCTCGTATAAACGGAAAGGAAGCCAGCCCACATACCAGGACTTGTGACTACGGGCCGTCTCGAAATCTCGGGCGCAGAGCACATCGCTGCCCGCAAAGCAGAGCAGCACCAGCACCAGCAGCAGCTTGCCAGACAATCGCTGCAGCAGCGGACTGAAAAGAGCCAGCAGTATCAGCGTGCGCAGAAACCACAGCGGCACATTGTCAAAATCCCAGTAGCACCAGTTCAGAAGCCCCATTTCCCGCGGCACCAGCTCCCAGTTGAACCAGCTGAAATCCCCGGCCAGGGTCTGCCCCCAGTGCATCATAGGCTGCAGCAGCAGGATGGAGGCTACCGCCGTCCAGAAAATGAATGGCACCAGCAGCGTGCGCGCGCGTTTCCAATCCAGCCACTGCCCTGCAGCGGCCTTATGCGTAAAATATCCCGCTGCCAGAAAAAAGAAGAAAATCAGGCTGCGGTAGTTGAACAAATCAATGATGTAGTTGAAACTGCCATACGGCCTGTCCACATGACGCAGCACCACGAAGAATGCCGTCCACACGCGGCAGAAATCTATCCATTGAATGCGTGAGGACGGCATGTTCTGTCGATGATGAGGATTCGTCAGATTTGAGCCTCCTCATCATCGTCGGCCACCTCGATGGCGCGGCGCAAGCGGCGGTTCAGGAAGGGACGCACCACCAGGCCGTAGCCCAGGTAGCACACAAAGACAAAGGCCGGAGCAATCCACGGGAAGAAAATGAAGGCACAGATGACGATGACCGCCATGAGGATGGCCATGGCCGTGCCGCGCTTTTCGAAATTCACGTGTTTGAAGCTGGGGTAGATGACCCGGCTCATCATCAGGATGGCCACCACGGCCATCACAGCGGCCATGATGTACTGCCACACCGGGGGAATGATGAGGTTTCGGTTGGAGGTAAGATCAATCACCAGGTACATGGTGCTCACCACAGCACCGGCAGCCATAGGCACCGGCAGACCAACAAAGTCCATACTCTGGTTCGGCTTCTTGGGTGCAGCGGCCATGCAGTTGAAACGAGCCAGGCGCAGCGCTGCACACAACAGGTAGAGCACAGCTATGGCCCACCCCAGGTAGGGTACATCCAGATTGAACAGAACCGCTTGTGCCAGCAGCATAGCCGGCGCAATGCCGAAGGATACAACGTCGGCAATGGAGTCGAACTCACGGCCGAAAGGACCATCGCTCTTGCACATGCGGGCCACGCGGCCATCAAGCAGGTCAAAAATGCAGGCGGCAAAGATGAGGTAGGTGGCATGCTGGTAATGCACGAAGGCCTGCGCATCGCCTGCCGCAAACTTCATACCCTCGAAAATGGTGAGGATAGCGAAGAAGCCGCAGAGGAGGTTGCCGGCGGTAAGCAGATTCGGCAGTACCGGAATCTTGGGTTCATCCGGATAAACCGGGGGCTGGGGAGTAGACATGGTGTTTGTTTTCTATTGGTTGGTAAGTTTGTGTTATGAAAGTGCTTCTGTTGCTTTTTGCAGCAAGGCAGCCTTGGCGGCAATGTCCTTGCCGGAGCCGCGGGCCATATCCGCTTTGCCACCGCCCTTGCCACCCACTATGGGAGCCAACGTGCGGATGAGGTCGCCGGCCTTCAGGCCGGCCGCCTGAGCTTCCCCGCCGCAATACGCACCGAGGGAAAGGCTGGTTCCGTCATCAGCCACCAGGAAGGCAGCTGCGGTGTAGTGGCGCTTGCGCAGACCGTTGAAGAGCTCGGTAAGCAGTTCGTTGCCCCCCTCGGCGCAGATGACCACATTGCCGCCGGTGAGCTTTTCAGCCAGCAGAGCATCCGCTGCGCCAGCGGCAGCGGCAATCTGGGCTTTCCTGAGCTGCTTCTCGGCCTCGATGGCGGCCTCCTTCAGCTGGTCGCAGTAGGCGTTGTAGTCATCCAGCAGGGAGTTGATGGTGGCAATGTCCCTGGCCTCGCGCAGTTTCAAGCCGGGCTTGCCATCGCTGGCAGGCACAGCAACCTCAGGCTGCCCCAGCTCTGCCAGCCGGGCATTGGCTTCGCTCAGCTTATCAAGCATTTCCTTAGCTTCCGGCACGCGGGCGGCCACCATGTCCATCACTACGGCATAACCAGCGGCACCAGTAGCAGCTTCGATACGGCGCACACCGCTGGCGATGGCACCCTCGCTCTTAATCTTGAAGAAGCCCAGCTGCTTCGTGCTGGCAGCGTGCGTACCACCGCAGAGTTCCATGGAAACGCCATTGAAGGCGCCGGCTTCACCGCCCATCTGCACCAGACGCACCACATCACCGTACTTGTCACCAAAGAACTGGCAGATTTCCGGGTGCTTCTTGATTTCGGTCATCGGATACTCGTTGCATACCACCGGCAAATCCTCGTTAATCCACTGATTCACCAGCACTTCCACGCGGCGCAGGTCAGTCTTGGAGATAGCGCCGCTGTTCACATCGAAACGCAGGCGGTCAGCATCCACCAGAGAGCCCTGCTGGGCAATATCCTCGCTCACCAGCGTGCGCAGCGCCTTGTGCAGCAGGTGCGTGGCGCTGTGGTGTGATTCCAGCGCACGGCGGCGCTCCACATCGAGTTGCAGCTCCACGGAGTCACCCACAGCGGGGGTCACACCGTCGGCCATGGAAATCAGGTGGGCGCGGGCCTTGCCAATCTGCTGCACACCAAGCACCGGGCAGCTGTCACCACCTACGGAAAGGGTGCCGCCATCGCTCATCTGACCACCCATTTCCGCGTAGAACGGGGTCTTGTCCGTTATCACGAAAAGGATACCTTCAGCCTCGTGCACTTCGGTCACGGTGGCCGTGGTGGAGTCCTCAGTGTAGCCAGTGAACTCAGTTACCTGGTCAGTCTTGAGATCCAGAGCGCGCACCACCTGCTTCTTCTGGGCGGCCTTGGCGCGCTGGCGCTGTTCTTCCATGAGTTCGTCAAAGCGGGTTGAATCCACCTCCAGACCACGTTCGCGGGCCATGAGGGCGGTCAGGTCAATCGGGAAACCATAGGTGTCATACAGCTTGAAGGCGAAGTCACCAGAAACCTTGCCGCTGGCGGCGACCTCCTTATCGAAGAGCTCCAGACCACGGTCCAGGGTTTCGTTGAAACTGGTCTCCTCACGCAGCAGTACCTCCTTGATGGTGCTCTTGCGTCCCACCAGTTCGGGGAAGACACGACCCATTTCGACTGCCAGTGTATCCACCAGCTCGCTCAGGAAGGGTTTTTCCAGGCCCAGGGTGCGGCCATAGCGCACGGCGCGGCGCAGAATGCGGCGCAGCACATAGTTGCGGCCGTTATTGCCCGGCAGAATACCGTCCGCTATGGAGAAGCTCAGCGTGCGGATGTGGTCGGCAATCACACGGAAAGCCACACTTTCACGCAGGGTTTCCTTCTGCTCAGGTGTGGCATCCTGCGGATAGATGTCCACGTACTTGCGACCGGAAATCTCCTCGATGCGGCTGAAAATCGGGCGGAATACGTCGGTGCTGTAGTTCGAGACTCGGCGGGAGAAATCGGTGAAGCCCTTGGTGCACTGCATCATGGCGCAGGCACGTTCGAAGCCCATGCCAGTGTCCACGTGACAGGCCGGCAGCGGGCGGAAGGTACCGTCACTCTCTGCGTTGTACTGAATGAACACCAGGTTCCAGATTTCAATGCACTTATCACTGTCTCCATTCACCAGGCGGCCCTGGGTGTCACCCTCAGGGGTCAGGTCAACATGCAACTCGGAGCAGGGACCGCAGGGGCCGGTCTCGCCCATCATCCAGAAGTTATCCTTCACGCTGCCATTCACCACATGCACCTGCGGATCCATGCCCTTGGAGGTAAAAAGCGCCGCCCAGGTATCGTATGCTTCCTGGTCGAACTCGCCGGGGTCTCCTTTGGACTTATCGGGGGCATACACGGTGGCATACAGGCGCTCCACGGGGAACCCCCAGCGCTCCACGATGAGCTCCCAGGCCCAGGCGATAGCCTCTTTCTTGAAATAGTCACCGAAGGAGGTTCAACGACATCCGTGCCTGGAAGGTAGAGCGTGTAGGTGCTCAGGCTCCGGCCGCACAAGCTCCTGTAGCTGAAAGTGCTGCTCCCTTCCCGCCCGCATCGGCCGCTCCGGTTGACTTCACAGCTGGCGACGAGA
>JAFVQN010000157.1 GCA_017504805.1 Akkermansia sp.
ATCGCTCTTGCAGAGAATGGTCACCTTGCCATATTCGGCGGCGCGCAGGGCAAAACTCAGTCCCGCCACACCGCTGCCGATTACTAGAAAGTCTGTTGTAGTCATCGCTGTATGCTGGATGCGCGCGCCATTCTACCACATTCTACCCGTTTCGTCACGCCCAATGTCAGAAAAATCACCAACTTCAGCGGGATCACCCAATGATTTTGTGCAATTTGTCGGGGCCCGGGACTTTAGTCCCGTAAATCCTGGAAAACTTAATCGGGACTAAAGTCCTGTGCTCCGAAAAGAAATCGCCCCGCAGGGGTGCTGCGGGGCGAGGAATGGGGACTTGGTGTTACTTGCCTTGCTGGGCCTGGCGCTGGCGCTCGAGGGCGGCCTGCTGTTCCATCATGCGCTCCATGAAGGACTTTTTGGCTCCCTTCTTCTTCTGCACCTTCACGAGTTCCGGGGCGGGCATGCGGCGGATGATGATGGTCTGCAGGATGGAGATAAGGTTGCTGGTAGTCCAGTAGAGACCGAGGGCGCTCGGGTAGGTGTAGCAGAACAGGAAGAACATGAGCGGCATCCAGCGCATGATTTTCACCTGCGTGGCATCGCCGGTGGCGGGGGTCATGTGCATCTGGATGATGGTGGATGCAGCCATGAGGATGGGCAGGATGTTCACCGGCACTTCATAACCCATGAAGGGGAAGGAGAACACGGTGTCCATCTGCGAGAGGTCGGTCACCCAGCCGATGAAGCCCTCGCCGCGGAACTCGGCAGCGGTCTGCAGCACATAGAAGAAGGAGAAGAAGATGGGCATCTGCAGCAGCATGGGCAGGCAGCCTCCCATGGGGGAGATGCCGTACTGCTGGTAGAGCTTCATCATCTCCATCTGCACCTTCTGCTGGTCGTTCGGGTACTTTTCCTTCAGGGCCTGCATCTGCGGCTGCAGCAGGCTCATGCGCTTCATGCTGGTGTAGCTCTTGCGGTAGAGCGGCCAGATGAGCAGGCGGATGGTGATGGTCATGGCAATGATGGCCCAGCCCCAGTTGCCCAGCCAGCCGTGGTAGAGGTTCACGAGCCAATTCATGGGGTAGGCGATGATGGTGAAGATGCCGTAGTCCATCACGCGGTCAATCATGCGGAAGTCATCCGTCATGTCGTTGAGCATGAGGTTGAGCTTCGGACCGGTGAAGATATCGAAGGAGAAGCTCTTCTGGCCGCCCATCATGGCGTCCGTCTTGCCGGCAAGGGAGAAATCAGGCATGCCGAGGGCAACCTCCACGCATTCGGTCTTGTCACCGCTCACCTGCAGGGGGTACTGGGCGGGGGCTGCATACAGGGCATTGTTGGCGCTGGCTTTGTCCGGCTTCACGATGGAGGCGTAGTACTGGTTCATCACGCCGGCCCATTCCAGGGAATCAAAGTCTTTGTCGTAGGTGCGGTCTTTTGCCTTGGTGAGCCAGGGGCGGAAGTCGCTGGCGCTGTTTTTCTCAAAGCTGCCGTCCTCCAGATGCACGTAGTAGGTGTAGTAGGAGGATTCATCCTTGGAAATCTGGCCCATGCCGCCGGCGTAGAGCCCCCAGTCCCGGGCGTTGAGCGTCTGGCCGGAGGTGTTCTGCACGTCCACCTTCAGGTTCAGCACGTAGGCGTTGCCATCGATGGTCTTGTCGCCCTGCTTCAGGGGCTTCAGGGTGTAGACCTTGCGCACGATGAGGTCGCCCACGCGGCCCAGCAGGGTCACCTGGTTCTCATTGCTCAGGTCGGCGCGGTACTCGTACACGGCCTGGTCAAATTGCGGGGCACGGTCGTTGGAAAGGCCGAATACCAGGGCGCCGATGCCGGCATCCGGGTTGGAGTTGATGCTCACATCGGTGCCTTTCAGCTCCTCGCGGGTGCTGTTGATGACCTGGCCGAGCATCTCCACGCCGCTGATGGCGCCGCCGATGTTGCAGAAATTATACTTTGCCACGGGCTTGCCCTCGGCATCTTTGCTGGTGAGGGTGGCAATCACTTTCTTCTCGGCCGCAGGTGCTGCCGGGGCGGGGGTGGTGGCCACGGCTGCCGGTGCGGCCGGGGTGGCTGCGGCTGCTGCGGGGGCCGCCGGTGCGGTTGCGGCAGCGGGGGCTGCGGGCGCCTGCGGTGCTGGTTCCTGGTTGCTGTTGTAGTACCACTGCAGGCCCAGCAGAGCCGCGCAGAGCGATACGACAATCCATCCTGTCTTGTCCATAGCTGTTATTTTGGGTTAGTCTGAGGTTAAATGCTTTTTGGGGAGGGGAAAGCTTTTTGTTTACTGGCGGGGTGGCACCGGGTCGTGCCCGCACCCGCCCCACGGGTTGCAGCGCAGAATGCGCCAGATGCCCAGCCCCACGCCTTTCACCACTCCGTGGGTTTCCACAGCCTGGATGAAGTAGGTGGAACAACTGGGAGTGAACCGGCACCCGCTGTCCGGCCCGCATAGTACGTGAAGCGGCTTGCTGATGAAGCGCTTGTAGAACAGTACCGGCAGAATGACGAGTCGTTTCAGCATGCGTGGGTCAGTTCGTGAAATGTTTGCGCTTGAGAAGACGCTGAAAGTCTTTCTCAAGCTCCTGATAGGTGGCGGTGGCTGCTGTGTGCCGCGGGATGATGACCACGTAATGCCCGTGTGCCATGGGCTCCCCGTGGGTCCGCAGTATCTCACGTACCCGCCTGCGAAGCAGGTTGCGCACCACAGCATGCCCCAGCCGTCTGGTTGTGATAATCCCGAAGCGGGATCCCTTCGCACCCGCACCCTCGCCGGTGTAGGCCAGGGTGCTGAGTACAAGAAAACGCCCTGCTGCGGATGAGCCTTGCGCACGCACCATGGCGAACTCACTGGCTCGCTTCATGGTTTGGTGCCGCGTCAGCTGCATCGTGAACAGGGCGTTGGTTTCTCCTGCAGGGCAGGGAGCACCCGGGGTACTCTCTTACAGAAACCCTGCCGGGGCTTTAGCCGTGCTGGATGATGTGGCGCTTGTAATGCACCTCTGCACCCTTGGGCAGAAGGCGCTTGCGACCCTTGGCGCGACGGCGGGCGAGAATGGCGCGACCGTTCTTAGTGGCCATGCGGGCGCGGAAACCGAACTGGCGCTTGCGGCAGCGCTTGGAAGGCTGGTATGTTCTCTTGCTCATAATTTCTTATCTTGTTTTGAAGTGGTTTCTGTGTGACCGCATGAAACGGCCGGGTGCGATATGATACCCCAAAATTGGCGTATGTCAAGCACCGTTCTTCATTTTTTCGCATTCTCTGCGAAAATTTATGCATCAGAGAGCATGAATTTCAATTCAGCCTCACAGGTGATTTCTCCGTTGACCATGCAGCGGCCGGTTGCCATGCCGATGGCTCCGCGCATCTTGGTCAGCTCAGTTTCAATGATGAGAACATCACCTGGTACTACGGGTTTGCGCCACTTTACTTTGTCACAGCTCATGAAGTAGCCAATCTTGCCGACGTTTTCGGGCATACGCAGCATCAGCACCGAGGCAACCTGCGCCATGGCTTCCACCTGCAGCACGCCGGGCATGACCGGGTGACCCGGGAAGTGCCCCTGGAAGAAATGCTCGTTCATAGTCACATTCTTCTGGCCGACGCACTTGCGGTCGCCCTCGAAGTCGATGATGCGGTCCACCATGAGGAAGGGGTAGCGGTGCGGCAGCACCTTCATCACTTCCATGATATCCAGCACTGCTTCGCCGTTCGGGATGGTGATGGGCTTGGGACGCAGGGCCTCCATGCTCTCATATTTCTGCTGAAGCTTGGCGGCCATCTGGGTATTGATGCCGTGACCGGGCATGATGGCAATCACATGTCCCATGATGCGGTGCCCGCAGAGAATGAAGTCGCCGATGAGGTCCATGGCCTTGTGGCGGGCGCATTCGTTGTGGAAGCGCAGGCCGCCGGCGCAGAGGTATTCCTCGCCCTTGATGACGATGGCGTTATCGAGTGTGCCTCCCTGGATGAGACCTTTCTCCAGAAGCGGCTGGATATCCTCGTAGAAGCAGAAGGTGCGGGAGTTGGAAAGCTCTTTCTCGTAGGTCTCCGGCGTGATGACGCTGTCGAAATACTGGGTCACGCGGCCATTCGGCCCCACGGCAGTGAGGGAGATGCGGAAATCCCGCGAGGGCATGATGACGATGGTGGAGCCGTTCTTGTTCTCAACCTTGATGGGTTCGCGGATTTCCCAGACTTTCAGCGGGGCATTCTGCTCCACGATGCCGGCCTGCTTGATCATTTCCACATAGGGCAGGGCAGAACCATCGCCGATGGGCGGTTCGTTCGCATCCATCTCGATGATGGCGTTGTCCACCCCCATGCCCGTGAGTGCGGAAAGAATGTGCTCCACGGTATGCACCTTCACCGCACCATCCGCAATGGTGGTGGCTCGCTCGACGGACTGCACCTTGGCTGCTGAGGCATCCAGAAACGGTTTGTCCGGCAGGTCGATGCGGCGGAACTTGAAGCCTGTATTGGGTTCAGCGGGTTTGATGATGAGCTTCACCGTCTGACCGGTGTGCAGCGATGTGCCCTCCAGGGTGGAGGTGCACTTGGCGAGGGTCTTTTGCATGCGTGTAGCCATAACTCGTACATGCATTCTACACACTTTCCGCGCATTTGTGAAGTAAAATCTAGCTTTTTCGCCAAGTTAGTTTGTGGGAAAAGCAAATTTTGGCTGTTAAAGGCGGAAAAAGCTTGCCAAAACGGAGGGGTAGGTGTACTGTACCTGACCTTCTTTTGTTTCTGCATGAGCTACTACGTCACAACCGCGCTGATTATCTTCCTTGCTACGTATGCCTTGATTGTATCGGAAAAGGTGCAGCGGACGGTGATTGCGTTGTTTGGCGCCATGCTTATGGTGCTTTCCGGTGTCATCAGTCAGCAGCAGGCTATCGAGCATATAGATTTCAACACGCTGGCGCTGCTCATCGGCATGATGATTCAGGTGCTGGTGCTGAGCAAGACCGGCGTGTTCCGTTTCCTTTCCGTGTGGGCGGCGCAGAAGACAAACGGCAATCCGGTGGCGCTGCTCATCGCTCTTTCGGTGATGGTGGCGGGGTGTTCCGCCTTGCTGGACAACGTGACCACGGTGCTGCTCACTGTGCCGATTACCTTTACTCTGACCAGGGATCTCAAAATTTCTCCTCTTCCCTTTGTGATTGCTCAGATTATGGCATCGAACATCGGCGGCACCTGCACCATGATTGGCGATCCGCCCAATATCATGATTGCCAGTAAGGTGAAGGAATTGAGCTTTAATGATTTCATTGTGAATCTGACGCTGCCCTGCCTGATTTCCTTCGTGCTGACGGTGGCGATTCTGATTTTTCTGTACCGCAAGGAATTTGCCAAGGCGAGCAAGAATCACAACCGCATCATGAACATCAAGCTCTCGGGGCTCATCCGCAGTCCGCGGCTGCTGTGGCGCTGCCTGTTTACGCTGGCTTTCACCATCGTGCTCTTCTGCAGTCACAGCCTCATCCCGAACTGGGGGCTGGAGAGCGGAACCATCGCGGTGACCGGTGCCACGCTTCTGCTGCTGCTCACCATGCCTGACCGCGAGAAGGCCCTGGAACTCATTCTGTCCAAGGTGGAGTGGACTACCATTTTCTTCTTCGTGGGGCTGTTTGTGCTGGTCGGTGGTCTGGAGGTGAACGGTATCATCAACTGGATGGCTGCGCAGACCATGGCCCTGACCGGCGGGGAACCCGTGGCCACCACCATGAGTGTGCTCTGGCTCAGCGCTATCATGAGCGCCTTTGTGGATAACATCCCCTTTGTGGCTACCATGATTCCGCTGGTGCAGGATATGGGCGCCATGGGCTATGCGAATCTGGAGCCTCTCTGGTGGGCTCTCTCCCTGGGTGCCTGCCTTGGCGGCAACGGCACCGTCATCGGTGCCAGTGCCAATGTGGTGGCCCTGGGCCTGGCCCGCCAGCATAACCTGCGCGTGAGCTTCATGCAGTACTTTGTCATCGGTTTCCCGCTCATGCTCATGAGCGTCGGGATTTCCTCCCTCTACCTCTGGCTGCGCTTTCTGTAAATAATACTGTTTTCAAATATTTGCCATGGCTATTTCCGAAGAGCTTTTTGAGCGGGCGTGCCGGGTAATTCCCGGCGGGGTGAATTCTCCGGTGCGTGCTTTCCGCCGGCTGGATCGAGCTCCGTTTTTTGTGGCGAAGGCAGCCGGGGCGCACCTCACGGATGAGGACGGCCGGCAGTACATCGACTACGTAGGTACCTGGGGACCCGCCATTCTGGGACATGCTCCGGAGTGTGTGATTTCTGCCGTGCAGGCGGCGGTGCCTCAGGGACTGGGTTATGGTATTCCCACCCGTATCGAGGTGGACATGGCCGAGACCATCTGCCGCTGGATTCCCAGCATCGAGAAGGTGCGCATGACCAACAGCGGCACGGAGGCCACCATGAGCGCGGTGCGCCTGGCTCGTGGCTACACGGGGCGCAAGTATATCATCAAGTTTGCCGGGTGTTATCACGGGCATGTGGACAGTCTGCTGGTGGCGGCGGGTAGCGGGGCTCTCACCCATGGTGAGCCGGACAGCGCCGGCGTGCCTGCCGAGTTCGCAAACCTCACCATCGTGCTGCCGTACAATGACCGGGCTGCGGTGGAGCGTGCCTTTGCGCAGCACCCGGGTGAGATTGCCGGCATCATCGTGGAGCCCTTCCCGGGCAATGCCGGCTTTTTCCTGCCGAAACCCGGCTATCTGGAGTTCCTGCGCGAGATAACGGAGAAGAACGGTGCTCTCCTGATTTTTGACGAGGTGATGACCGGTTTCCGTATCTCAGCGGCCGGTGTGCAGGGGAAGATCGGCATTACCCCGGATATCACGACCCTGGGCAAGATCATCGGCGGTGGCCTGCCGGTGGGAGCCTTCGGTGGCCGCCGCGAGATTATGGATTGCGTTTCCCCGCTGGGGCCGGTTTACCAGGCCGGCACGCTGAGCGGCAACCCCGTGGCCATGGCGGCGGGGCTGGCCCAGCTGAATTACCTGGAACAGCACGATTCCTACACCCGCCTGGAGCAACTCGGTGCCCGGCTGGAAGAAGGGGTGCGCCGCATTCTGCGAGATGAGAATCTGCCGCTCACCTTCATGCGCGACGGCTCCATGTTCTGCCTGCATTTCACGGAGCAGGATGTCTATGACCTGGACACCGCCATGAGCGGCAATTTCGACATGTTCCGCCGTTACTTCCATGCCATGCTGGAGCAGGGGGTGTACGTGGCGCCCTCGCCCTACGAGACCGGCTTTATCTCCACCGCCCATACCGAGGCCGATATCGATGCCACAGTGGCCGCCATGCAGTACGCGCTTCGCGTGGCTAATAACCAATAAAGGAAAAAACTATGTTCGTGCCGTTCTCAATTATCATGCCGTGTTATAACGCGGGCCTGTATGTTCGCGAAGCACTTAAATCTGTATTGCGGCAGGATTACGAGGGGGCGCTTCAGCTCGTTGTGGTGGATGATTGTTCAACTGATAACAGCTTGGAAGTAATTAGTTCGGTGCTGGACGCATATCAGGGACCGGTAGAGACTTTGTTGCTGCGCAATGAAGTAAACCGAGGGGTGGCTGCCACCGTGGATGTAGCCGTTGCTCATGCAAAATATGAATGGATTATTGAGGCTGATGCGGATGATGTGCAATTATCGTCCCGATGCAGAGATACTGCTGAGTTGATTCGGCGGTATCCCCAAACTCAGATGGTAATTCTTTCGGCGATAAATGTGGATGAAAATGGGATTCCGTATTCGCGTACGAACTATTGTTTCGGAAGTAATGATGTGCCGGATGAGCTGTACCTTGATTCAGAGATGGATAGGGTGCAGAATTATGTGGGTGGTAAAACGGATAAGAAGATATCTGCATATGGTTGTTTCTCTGCTTATAGACGAAGTGTTTTTCTGCGTTGGGGTAAATTGTCGGAAGCTCCGCTTGAGCGTATAGCTCAGGATCCGCCGATAGAGTTGCGCAGTATTTTGAGCGGACCTGTAGTGGGAAGTACTAAGGTTGCATGCCATTACCGTTGTCACTCCGGAAACATACTGAACAGGGCTCGACAATGGGATACTCTGCAGGCCTGGAAAGATAATGAAATTTTTCATGTTCGTTATCACCGTTTCAACGAACGAACCTATGAGGCAATGCTGCGCGATGTGCAGCGAGCCATAGAGACGCCGGGGCTTTCGGACTGGTCGGAAACGCAGCTTGGGACTGTGGAAGAGATGCTGCAACGAATGTGTTATACTGCCAGGATGGTGGCCCGCTGGTGGGATATGAATCTGATTCACCGACTGTTGTGGTGGTGCATGTGCCGCAACAAGGTCATGGATAATATGCGTCCTTGGTTCAGGAATCGTTTGCTGCCTTTTCAGATGGCATGCTGGGTTCGCTTCCGGTTGCACCAGAGACGTGGCTAAAGACTGACTTTCCGCTTGCCAAGGCGTGTGCGAATAGGTAGAATGTGGTCATGAGGAAGATGATTTACCGCTGGATGCTGATGATGGCCGTTTCTGTGGCTTCGGTTGTGCCTGCTGTGCAGGCTCAGAGCGCGGAGGTCATGAACGAAACCGGTGATATGGTGCGCGTGATGCGCCACCCGGACGGCACCCGGGCCATCTACCAGCGGCAGAAAGGCTGGCGCGGCATGCGCTGTTCGTCGTACACCGCCAGCGGCCGTCTGGCTGCTGTGAACGATTATACCGAAGGTAAATACGGTCAGCTGGTGGGCTGCATCATATACGACCACACCAAGAAGAATATCATCTACAAGGTGGCATATGGCTATGACAGCCGCGCCCGCCTTGTGGAGGAGCGCATGTACTCCCACCCGCAGGGTAAGCTGGTGCAGCGCGTGATTTATAAGTACGATAACCGCGGTAATCGCTCCAAGCCCCTCATCATATCTCTGAATACAGCCGGTCCGGTCACGGAGATTGCCCCGACCATGCAGGATGATGTGAATGCCATCAACCGCCAGATGAAGCAGCAGGGCCGCGGACGCCGCTAAGATTTACCCCCCCCCCGAACAGACCCCCGAACAGATGGAAACATTCTCCGGGCAGGACCGTGACGCCGATGGCAACAAAGTGGTATACGAAGCCCAGCACTTCTGTGGCTGGTGGCTGCTGATGGTGGCACCC
>JAFVQN010000158.1 GCA_017504805.1 Akkermansia sp.
GTTAATTGGTTTTGCCGGGGTGCGGGATATTCCTCGCGCGATGGAAAGTTCTCCCATACGCCCGACGTGTGAAGTATACAGCATGTGCAAGGCTGCAAGGGGCTGGCACTGAGGGTTGATATCAAATGGTTAGCAGGTGAATCGAGCATTGGCGGGCTTGCGATGGGAGCAGAACACGGCAGCGAAAATGTGACGAGCCAACGGATATTTGCCTTGCTTGTGCAGGCGTTTCGTATATAATGAGTGGAGTAGATATGATTGAGCAATTACGCAAAAGGCTTCTGGACCGGGAGAACCCGGTGCGCATTCATCTTATTGGCGTGGCAGGTGCGGGGATGAGCGGCATTGCGCGCATGCTCCTGGAAATGGGGCACAAGGTAAGTGGTTGCGACCGTGTAACAAGTGAGGAAACGGAGCGACTGCAGCAAGGCGGTTTGAAATTTGCCTGTCCGCACACGGCAGATGCCGTGGCTGATGCAGAGATTGTGATTTATTCCAGTGCTATCCGCGAGGACAATGTGGCTCTTGCGGAGGCCCGGCGCCTGGGCAGCCTGTGTCTGCGCCGCGCTGAGTGTCTGGCTGCTATTCTGAACAATAAGAAGGGAGTGGTCGTGGCAGGGACGCACGGCAAGACGACCACGTCTGCCCTGACGGCGCATCTGCTGCGCGAGGCGCGTCTGCGCCCCTGCCATTATGTGGGAGCGGAGATTCCAGTGTTGGGCGCCAATGCCCACTGGAATGCAGACAGTGATTACCTGATTGCTGAGGGTGATGAATCGGACGGCACTCTGGTGAATTACATACCGGAGCACAGCATTGTGCTGAATGTGGAGGCGGAGCATCTGGATTTCTACCGGGACCTGGACCACATTAAAGAGGTATTCCACACGCTCTGCCGCCAGACCCGCGGCACGATTTTCTACTGCAAGAGCGATGCCGGTGCGGCCGATGTGTGCGGCCAGTACCCGAACAGTGTCTCTTACGGATGGCAGGATGCCGACTACACCGCCACCAATGTGACGGTGAAGCGGGGTCGCACGCTCTATACCATTAACCACAAGGGGCAGAAACTGGGCCGCGTGGAGCTGGGTATTCCCGGCCGCCACAATGTGCTTAATTCGCTGGCCGCTACGGCCGCTGCGCTGGAGATGGGGGCGGATTTTGCGAGCGTGGCTCGAGGTCTGGCCTCGTTTGCTGGTGCGCGCCGCCGATTTGAGACCAAGTATCTTTCCAAGGATTACCGCATTGTAGATGACTACGGTCACCACCCCACGGAGATTGCGGCCACGGTGCAGACAGCGCAGAGTCTGAAGCCTGATCGCCTGGTCATCTTCTTCCAGCCGCACCGATACACGCGCACCAAGCTGCTGCGTGATGATTTCGGCCGCGTGCTGCAGAATGTGGACAAACTGTTTGTGGCAGATGTGTACCCGGCCAGTGAGCTGCCGATTCCGGGTATTTCGGGGCAGACTATTGTGGATGCAGTGCAGGAGCACGGGCCTGTGGATGCGACTTTCCTGCCGGATATGCCACAGGCGCACCACGTGGTGGGTAACCAGCTCAGGCCCGGTGACCTCTTCCTGACGCTTGGAGCCGGCAATGTACACGAGGCAGGCACGAAGATTGCCAAAGACCTGCGGATTCTCACCGAGATGCAGGCTGAGTGCGGCAAGGACTTCCCTGCCCGCCTGTACGAGCCGATGCGCCAGCACACGACCCTGGGTGTGGGTGGTGTGGCTCAGTTCTGGATTGAGCCGGATACGATCGAGGCCATGCAGAACGTGGTGAACTACTTCAAGGACCGCAACATTCCAGTGCATGTCGTGGGGCGCGGCTCGAACCTCGTGGTGCGCGAAGGTGGCATACGCGGCGCAGTTATCCACCCCTGCGGCGGCGAGTTCGAACGGCTTGAGCTGGTGAATGCTACAACCATTGTGGCGGGAGCCAACGTGAAGCTCAAGAAGCTGGCGGCCTTTGCCGCGAGGAACGGGATTTCCGGGTTCGAATGGATGGATGGGATCCCCGGCTGTGTAGGCGGCTCTCTGCGGATGAACGCCGGCTGCATGGGCGGTGATATGTGGCAGGTTTTCAGCTCGGCCACTGCGATGGATGAAGATGGCGATGTGGTCCGATTCCACAAGGATGACATGGAGCCTGCCCGTTACCGCAGTATCCCTGACTTTGAGCATAACATGGTGGTGGAAGCCGCATTCCGCGGTACTGCTGGTGATAAGGCCGCCATCGAAGCAGCCATGGAGGATTACCGCACCCGCCGCAAGAACAGCCAGCCCATCCAGCCCAGCGCAGGCTGCACTTTCCGCAACCCGGAGGAGATTCCCGCAGGCAAGCTGATCGAGGAGCTGGGGCTGAAGGGCTACAGCATCGGCGGAGCTCAGGTTTCCACCAAGCACGGCAACTTCATCATCAACACCGGCAACGCCAAGGCTACGGATGTGACCGAGCTTATCAACCATATTGTGCGAGTTGCGCAGAAAGAGCGCGGCATTACCCTGCAAGAGGAGGTACAGGTTATCGGCGACCGCGAACCCCAATTCTAACATCATGAAAGAGCTCAAGAAGGATACAAAGATAGCGCTGCTCATGGGCGGCCCCGGGTCGGAACGCGACGTTTCCCTGGCCTCCGGCAATGGAGTGCTGGAAGCCCTGCGCGCAGAAGGATTCACCCAGGTGACCCCGGTGGTGGTTGATTGCGAGCGCCCCGGGATTCCGGAGGGGACTGAGCTGTGCTATAACATGATTCACGGAACTTACGGCGAGGACGGCGGGCTGCAGTCCTACCTGGAAGAGATTGGCATTCCCTACACAGGCGCCGGTTCTGCCACCAGCCGCAACTGTTTCGACAAGGTACTCACCAAGAAGTTCTTCATTGCCGGGGGTGTGCCAACGCCTCGCAGCGAGACCATCGCGGCAGGTCAGATGCCTTCCCTGCCCGTTCCCTGTGTCATCAAGCCGCCATGCGAAGGGTCTTCCGTCGGCGTTCACATTGTGCATGACGCTGCCGAATTGCCTGCCGCCGTGGAGGATGCCTCACAATATGGCAAGGAGATTCTGGTGGAGGAATACATCAAGGGCAAGGAGCTGACCGTGGCTATTTTCAACGGCGAGGCCCTGCCGGTTGTCCATATCTGCCCGCGCAGCGGGTTCTATGATATGAACAACAAGTATCCCTCCTTGTATGGCGGTGTGGGGTCAGACTACATCTGCCCCGCCGATATCACTGAGGAAGAGACCAGAGCCGTGCAGGCAGCAGCGGTCGCAGCCTATAAGGCTCTGAATGTAGAGGTATACGGGCGTGTGGACGTGCTGCTGACTGATGATGGCAAGCCGTATGTGCTGGAAATCAACACTATTCCCGGCATGACCAGCGCCTCGCTTTTCCCCAAGGCCGCCAAGGCAGCCGGCATTTCATACGGAGAGCTCTGCACCCGCATTGCGGAGGTGTCTCTGAACCAGCCGAGAGGCTGATTCCCCCCTCCCCCGCAGCGGATTCTGCATGAAAAAGCGCAACAAGTACAGGCACCATTATAGTGATGATAGTCTGGGGCGGACGAATGTACGCCTTCTGGAGGCGGCGCTCTCGCTGAAGCACCGATTTTTCAGCATAGTGGCGCTGCGGCGCGGTCTGCGCCGGTTACGCAAGTGGACACTTATTCTGCTGCTGGTGATACCGGTGGTAGCCGCTCTGATATGGGGCGGCATGACGGCAGTGGAGAAAGCTTACAGCCTCAGTATCGACAAAATCAGCTACGATGCCCGGCAGAAGCTGATTTCAAAGGAACAGGCGATGCAGCTGCTGGGTATTGAAGGCTCCGTGAACATGGCAACGCTTAATACCGATGCCATGGTGGAGACTCTGGAGAAAAACCTCTGCATCGAATCTGCGGTGGTACGGGCGGAGTTCCCTGACACGCTCCACATTGAAGTGAACGAACGTATTCCCGTGGTCTACGTGGAGCAGGAAACCGGCACTGACACCGGTAACCGGTCCCGTTTCTTCATGGACCCGAAAGGGGTACTCTTCCCGGTCGAGCCGGAGTTTCACCGTAATTTCATGGGGGTACCGGTATGGTATCTCCAATATGGGGATGTGGATGCATTCCAGGCCGGAGCGGTCATCAATGAGGAAACTCGGCGTCCGATTGTCGAACTTGTGGCGGCAGCCAATCACTACACCCTCATTGAAATACCCGCTATCCGCGAGATTTTCCGCCCGAAGGAGTGGAAAATCATCGTCTCACTGGAAGGCGGAGCGGAAGTGCTGATGCAGGTATACGATATCAAGGGGCAGATGGAACGCCTTGCGATGATTATGGAGCACTGCCGGGCAACGAAGCGGGCTCCGCGCAGCATCAATGTGATTCCGCGTATCAATCCGACCGTCATTTACGCCGCAGATTCCGCACCCGACACGAAGAAATAACAGATTCAAAGCGTTTTGACGTTGACCGGAAGGCGTATGATATGATAACATTGGAATGAGGTGTTGAAGACACACCTGCGCAATGTTATGAAAGCAAAAATCATGGATCTCAGGGAGTATCTGCCGGGGAGCAGCAAATGGCCGGAGTGGCTCCTTAATCTGGGGGAACGACTTCTGGGATTTCATATTTTCAACGTTGCGCACTCCAGAATCGAGGAAGAGCAGGAAGCCGGGTCCACGGAGAATTTCTTCCGTCTGGCCTGCAAGCATCTTCCCCTGAACTATGAACTCCGGGGGATTGAGAACATACCGGCGGAGGGGGCATGTGTCATCGTGAGCAACCACCCGCACGGCATGTCGGACGGCTTGATGATTGGCGATGTTGCCATGAAGGTGCGCAGCGATGTACGCATCGTCGTGAATGATTTCCTGCACTGTGTGCGAGGTATGCGCCCGTACCAGATTACAGTGGATGTCTACGGAGGAGAGGAAGCCAAACGCGCCAACATGGCAGGCATGCGCGAAATGCTCAAGTGGCTGCGGGACGGGCATTGTCTCATTATCTTCCCGAGCGGCTCAGCGGCTTCGTGGTCAGAGGCAGACGGGCGCGTGATTGATGACCCGTGGCAGACCAACATGGCCAGCATCATCCGCAAGACCAAAGCTACGGTGGTACCCATGCACTTTTCCGGCGAAAACGGGGCCTTATTCCAGCTGGTAACCCGTCTTTGCAAGAGCCGGCGTTCTGCCTTCCTGCCCCGCGAAATCAAGCGGGACCGCCAGACGCTGCACCAGGTGCGTGTGGGCAAGGCAATACCTGCGAGCCGGCTTGAATTGCTGGAAAGCGACCAGGCACTGTCTGATTTCCTGCGTCTCAACAGCATGCTGCTGCGCTATGATGAGCCCGGCACCACAGCCTGCGGCGGGGAGGTGCGCCAGATGGCAGACATAGCGCCACCGGCGGACCCGCTGCTGCTGCAGGAGGAAATCGACTCCCTGCCCCAGGAGGAACACCTGTTATACACGCACAGCAGTACCGGGCTGCAGATCTACACGGCCAAAGGCAGGCAGATACCCAGACTGCTCCACGAAATCGGGGTGCAGCGTGAAATCACCTTCCGCGCCGTAGGGGAAGGCTCAGGCACCGCCTGTGATACAGATGACTACGACCAGTACTACGACCATCTCATCATGTGGGACCCGGCCGAGCACCGGATTGCGGGAGCCTACCGCATGGGGCGCACAGATGAAATCCTGGCCTCGCACGGCGCGGACGGCATCTATAACTCCGAATTCTTCACCCTGGGCAGCCAGTTCCTGGATTACGTACACCACGGCATGGAAATGGGCCGGGCTTTCATCACCGCTCCGTACCAGAAGCACCCAGCTTCACTCGATACACTCTGGATGGGCATAGGCCGCTTCGTACTCAGGCACCCGCAGTACCGCTACCTGTATGGGACCGTCAGTGTTTCTGCAGATTATTCCCCCCGCTCCCGCATGCTGATTCTGGAATACCTGCAGCACCACTGCATGAACAGCCAGATGGCAAAGCATGTGCAGGCCAAGACGCCACCGGAAAGAATGAACATGCTCAGCGAGGACGCTCGGCTCATTCCCGCGGGGCTGGCGGATCTGCGGTTGCTTTCCGCCATGGTCAGCGATATTGAGCCGGATGGTCGCAGCATACCGGTGCTGCTGAGGCAATATCTGCGCCTGGGCGGCGAAATGATATCCTTCAATGTGGACAGCGAGTTCGGACACACGCTGGATGCTCTGGTGGTGGTAGATTTGTACCACGCACCGGAGAGACTCATGACGCGCTACTGCGGAGCACCGTTAAAATCTGAGCCCTGACAGCGGCAGACACTTGACAAATCCGTAATATTCAGGCAAAATCTTTACTGGAAATGGGGAAGCATCAGAAACATTCATCCAGAAGGCGCTCACGGGTAGCGTTAGCCCTTGTATTAGGTGGCATTGCGCAGCTGCCGGTGCAAGGGGCGAATTTTGTACCTCTGCCGGAGGATATCTTTGACAACCAGGGGGATCCGAATCCCATCATGGATATTACGCACCGCACCGTGGCGGGATTGGGGAATCAGGCTCCGGAAATTCCGAATGAGCTGAACGTGACCAACGAGAACGGCACCATCTCCTACGATCATGAGAAAAACAGTTTTCTCTACCAGGGGTCCACTGAAAATCCGATCCGACTGCGCACTGATAGCGGGTCGGACATCATTGCGCCGGCATTGGAAGCGAAACTGGAAACAGGGGAAGCCATCATCTCCGGCCCCATGCAGGTATACCAGGAGGACGTGCTGATCAAGGGCGCAGATGGAGGTTTCTATAACTGGAAGGAGAAGCGGACGGAGGTCAAGGATGTGCGCATCAAGGTCAATGGTCTGATGGTGCGCGGCTCGCGCATCGAATACGCCACCGATGCTGAAGGTAAGGAATTCATCACCGTGTACGACGCCTATGTCACCACGGAGGACGTCCAGAAGCCATCCACCTGGCTGGGCACCGGGACACTGACCATCTACCCCGGCGACTACGGCAGGGTCTCGCGCCTGAGCATTGCCACAGAAAATGACGAATACACCATTCCGATACTGGGCTGGTTCACGTTCTCTCACTCTCTGAATCCGCGTGAAGGCTACATGCCCGGGGCCGGCACGAGGTCCGACTGGGGCGCCTATCTGGAAAACAGCTACGGTATCCTATTCGGCAACAGGCGCGTGGACGGCATCATGCCGACAGCAGATTACCTGGCAACGCTGCATCTGGATGTCCGAACCCGCCGTGGGCTTGCCACGGGACTGGATCTGGAGGACATCGGCATGACTAAAAAGCACAAGGACATGACGGGGTTCGCCTCCTATTTTGCCCAGGACAGTGACCCCATGATTAACCCCCTGGACACCCCGCGCAAACCCACCAACCACCAGCGATACCAGGTATCTCTGAAAGCGCTCTGGGATGTCACGCCTGATAGCGACACAACCAGCGAATGGCAGCTGGTATCCAACGTCAATGTGGTGAGCGACCGCTACATGCTGCGAGATTTCCTTCCGGATATCAGCCGCACGGATGACAAGCCGGATAACACGGTACGCCTGGTGCGCCGGACCGACTCCACGCAAAGCATGATATACACACGCTTTGCGCCGAATGATTACTACATGACCGATGAGCGCATCGAGGCCTCATTCTACCGCGTGCGCTCCGCCATCGGCAATACCGGCATCAACTACGAAACCAACAACTCGGCCTGCATCATGCGGCAGTACCTGCCCACCGATATAAGGCAGAACTACAAGGACCGCGTAAACAACCTCCGGGATGGTGCCCTGAAGGATTACTATTCACGACTGCTGAATACCGAAAGCTATTTCCGAGTCAACACCACGCACGAGTTCACGACCAATCTGACCCTGTTCAAGTTCCTGAACATCACGCCGAAAACCGGCGGTGCCTACACCGGTTATTACGATGTGGGCGGCATCGGGTCTGATAACCGATTCCTCGGTTACATCGGCTGCGACTTCAACCTGAAGTTCCACGGTTCTTACCCTGATTTCGCCTGGAAATCCTTTGGTATGAAGGGGCTTTCACACCTCATTCAGCCATATGCCAACTACTCCCAGGGTACCATTTCGTCTTCTAATAAGCACGTACCCCGGATTGACGCGTGGTCCAGCACCATGGGCGGCAGCACCATCAGCCCGATTCCCATGGACCTGAGCGGTTACGCCGGCATCGACGGCTGGGGGAACTGGAACATCTGGCGTCTGGGCGTCAAGAACTCACTTTCCACCACGGTGGATGGCGAACGCCACCGCTTCCTGAGCTGGGATACCTTTGTGGACTACAATCTGGATAATCCTAATTCAGACTACTCTTTCTCCAACCTGTACAATGTCATCAGCCTGAGCTTCAACAACCGGGTGGAGTTCTACGGAACCATCCAGACCCCGACCATCAACAACGGCGAAGGATTCAGGCAGTACAGCATCACCTCCCGAATCATCCCGGCCGCCTGGCTTGAGACATATTTCACCTTCTCCTCCATCACAGACCACCCGACTCAGCTTGACTCCGAGCAGCTGAGGCTCCAGGCGAATGTTCGACTCAATGAGAAGTACACCATCTCTGCCAAGTGGTATTATGATATCACGGAAGGCCGCCTGCCCATCCATCAGTATTCCCTGTTCAGACATGCAGGGGCCTGGTATATCGGCGCCACGGTGTTCCTCCGTGATAACGGTGGTAAGAAGGAACAGGGCTTCGGCATCTCATTCACCCTGGGCGAGACGGGTACAGCCCTGCCCATCAGCCTGCTCTAAGCGCGATATTATTCAAACAAGCAGCGGAGTTGAGACTCTCGTCTCAGCTCCGCTGCTTGTTACACGGGATAAAAAAGAAGCGTGCGGTCTGGCAGCCAGACCGCACACTCTGCATAAAACCTGTCAATGCCAGAAATCAGGGCTTCACCACGGAAGCCAGCACCACGGTACCGTTGAACGGAGTGGTCACATTGGCGGGAAGCTCCACCTGGGCAAGACGGAGGGATTCCTTGAGCTGCACGCCGGAAATATCGGCGGTGATGCAGCAGGGGATGTCCTTCACAGCGCACTTCACAGGCATCTCGTGCACAATCTGGTGCACCACGCCACCCATGGCAGCACCCACCGGGGTACCCACAAGCTTGACCTGCACGCGGGTCTTCACCACGGTGTCAGCGGTCACAGCGCAGAAATCGATGTGGGTGGTGTTGTCGGTCAGGAAGTTACGCTGCACGTCCTTAACCAGGGTCAGGATGGACTGGCCGTCCAGGTCGAGGTTCACGAGGATGGAATCCGTATCCACAGAGGCGAGCAGGGCGCGCACGTCAGAAACCTTGATCTGCACGTTGATGTTCTCAGCCACAGCGGGGCCGTACACCACGCCGGGAAGGTAACCCTGAGCGCGCAGAGCGTTCAGCTTGCCGGTACCGATGGCCTCACGCTTGGTGGCCTTAAGGGAGTATGTCGTCATCGTTATGATTTTCTATACGTTGAAATTGAGTTTTGTTTGGAGTTCTGCCGACGTCGGTGCGCCTGTGTCACCCGCCGGGTGGGTCTCACCCATGCCAGCGAAAGCATGGGCGGACGCCCAGAATACGCTTTATTTCAGAAAAGTCAAGCGAAATTCAGCTATTCAAGTCAGTTTTTGCTTGAAAAAGCGAGCTTTACCACCTAGTATGGACACGTATGCGGAAAATAGTTCTTCCAACAGTTATCAGCCTGGTAATATGCAACGCATGCAGCCAGTTTTCTCAACAGGTGGTTGGTCCCATGCCGCCCCCATCGCCCGAAACATACCGCCAGCCCCTGCCCCCCGTTCTGGAAGAGTACTACACCCTGCCCCGTCCGCTCAACGATTAACTGACCATCTGTCTATGCGCTATCTGCTTGCTGTCACCATTGTTGTTTTAACCGTATCTGGTTGCCAGTCCATACCGCCAGGTACTCAGGAAGTCCCTGTGCTCGAGGTGAGCCACTGAGTGCCTGTGTGTACTCGTGTCCCGAAGCTTGAAGGGAAAGGCGTGTTATCTAACCATGATGAGTGCGCAGAATAGAAAAAAAACGCGCGTGGCCAGTGTGACAGCCGGAGTGATTTTCATTGACAAACGCTGGGAAGCCGCGTAGAATCGACGCACCATGAAGAAGCGACTCCGCAAGAAATACCGCGTTGGTGAGTTCAAGGAACTCTGCTTTGAATTTTCCTTTGACTACAAAGGCGATGTAGCCGCGCCCGAGTGCGAGCAGTTCCTGCACGCCTTTGTCGAGGAATGCATTGAGGCCAACGGCCTTGATTGCGAAGGCAACATCACGGACGACAGCTGCAACATCATCGCCAAGGCCGTGGATCCCACCCAGACCAGCGAAGCCCAGCGAGCCGCTGTGAAGAACTGGCTGGAAGCCCGCAGCGATGTGGAGCTCAAATCCTTCGGCGAGCTGCAGGATGCCTGGTACGCCAGCTGCTGATTGCCCCGTCATTTCCAGATAAGCCCCGGCAGACGGCCTTGTAGTCTGCCATCTTCCCTATAAGACACAAGATGAACGAGTACGAGCCCAAGCAGAAGAAGGAAGTTATATACGCAAAAGGTCTCAAGGGCGTGATAGCAACCGAGACCGGTCTGAGTGACGTGCGCGGTGAGGAGGGTCGCCTCCTGTACTGCGGATACGAGATTGAAGACCTTGTGGACCTTTGCAGTTTCACTGAAATCATCTACCTGCTCCTCAATAAGCGACTTCCCAACCGCGAGGAGCTGGAAGGTTTGCAGCAGCGTCTGCGCAACGACCGCGAACTGCCCCAGCCGATTCTCGACTTCTTCAAGACGGCCACCAAGACCGCCCGCCCGATGAGCGCCCTGCGCACCGCCGTTTCCATGCTCGGCATGTACGACGACCGCACCAAGGACCCCAGCCAGATGAAGGAAATCGGGCTGTCGCTCATTGCCAAGCTGCCAGTCATGGCGGCCTACTACTATCGCATCTGCCAGGGGCTGGATCTCCCGCCCATCCGCAGCGACCTGGGCGAGGCCGAGCACTTCCTGTGGCTGCTGAAGGGAACCGAGCCCGACCCGGCAGAGGCCCATATTCTGGATGTGGCCTACATTCTGCACGCAGACCATGGCATGAATGCCTCCACCTTCTCGGCCCGCGTGACGGCCTCCACGCTGTCCGACATGTACTCCGCCATCACCTCCGCGATCGGCTCTCTGAAAGGCCCGCTGCATGGCGGCGCCAATGAGGCAGTCATCGAAATGCTCAAGGAAATCGGCGAGGAAGAGAACGTGGAGGAATACATCAACCGCAAGCTTGCCAACAAGGAAAAGATTTTCGGCATCGGTCACCGCGTGTACCGCACGCTGGATCCGCGCGCACCGCTCCTGCGCCGCATCGCCATCCGCCTCACCCAGACAATCGGTGAGCCTAAGTGGATTCGCATGAGCGACCGCATCGCCAAGATTATGCGTGCCCGCAAGAATCTGAACGCCAACGTGGACTTCTACTCTGCCACAGTGTACTACAGTCTGGGCATACCGACCCGTATGTTCACCACCCTCTTTGCCATTGCGCGCTGCGCCGGCTGGGTGGCTCAGATTCTGGAGCAGCTGGAGGACAACACCCTCTACCGCCCGCTGGCTGCCTACAAGGGACCGGATGACCCGCTTCTGGTTCCCATGCTCGACATGCGCTGATAAATTACAAGCCCCGCTTCTACAGGAACGCGGGGCTTATCCATTCTGGCAGACGGCGCCTATTCCACTATGTCGGTATCCGGCACAGTCTCTGGCTCCGCATATTGCAGATGCGGAGCCAGAATAAAGGCAAGATACTGCTCATGAGTAGCATAGAGAGGGAAGCGCAACAGCTGGGCTTCTGCTGAAACATCTGCATGAGCCAGAGCCCCCTCAGACGCCAGCCATCCCGGGTCATGAGCCGCCACTACGGCCTCAACGTAGGCATTCCAGGCGGTTTCAGCCTCCAGGAACAGTTTTCTGACGTACTCCTGCACGGCATTATAATGAGAAAGCTCCACGACCCCGGGCAGTGGCACACCGGAAACCAGCAGGCTGCCGCGTTCGCTCCCGAAGCAAAGCTCAATCTGCCGGACACAGAGGGACAGGTAGTCCTTCCAGAGAGCAGAGGCACGCCCCGCGGCAGCAGAGCGGGCCGCCTCTGTATGAGCACTCTCATGGGCCAGCTCATGCACCATCAGCGGAGCCTCCGGGGCGTTCAGCACTTCAGGTGCAACATCATCTCCCGCGTGCAAATCCACGGTTCCTTCCTCCTCTTCCTCACTGCGGTCGGAATGGGGGGGCTCCTCCGTTTCCTCCTCGTCCTCCGCCTCCTCCAGTCCCCAGGGAACAGCATAGATGACAGACAGGAAATCCTGGCGGTACTCACGCTGCAACTCATTACGGAAATGATGCGCACAGTCAGCCGCAGTATCAGCATCCAGCATACAGGCGGCCAGGCCCAATTGAGCCAACGCAAAGCGCATCTGCGCCACATAGGCATTCTGAGCGGCATCCACCGCGGCGTGCGCCGCTGCATGAATTGCCTGCTTCTCACCCTCCTCAGCCTCGGCGGACTGTTTCCAGAGATTCAGCACAGCATCAAGCTCGGTGCGGAGATTATCCCAGAATAACCGTTCCTCGGCGGACATACCGGTATAGCCCAGCCGGGCCTTTTCCAAGCGGCGTTTACATGCATTCCGCTCAGCAGCCACAGCCCTGCGTTCTGCATCATCGGCCGCAGACTGCGCCCGGGCATCCAGGTATGAGTTAAACTCAGCCAGCCGGTCGGCATAAAAATGCCCCACAGCATCCTCCTGAGCCATAGCCAGCGAAGTCATGACTGTAAGCAAAGCTGAAAGGGAGCATAAGCGCATGAGCACAGTCTACCACACAGCCCGGCCATAGCAAGGAAAAAGCCCGCTATCCGGCGGAAACTGTGGCATACGCAGCAGTATGCCCCACTTATCACTTTTCCGGGCTGAAGCGCTGTGTTAAAGTGAGGTCTGACACGTTATGGACACCCCCAAGAACTACTACATACCTACCGTCATTGAAAAGACCAGCCAGGGCGAGCGAGCATACGACATCTACTCCCGCCTGCTGCTTGACCGAGTTATCTTCATCGGCACGGAAATTGACGACACCGTGGCCAACTCGGTGATTGCCCAGCTACTGTTCCTGCAGATGACAGATCCGAAGAAGGATATTCATATCTACATCAACTCTCCCGGGGGGTCCGTAACAGCAGGGCTGGCCATCTACGACACGATGCAGTTCGTTTCCTGTGATATCAACACTTACTGTATCGGTATCGCCGCCAGCATGGCTTCCGTGCTTCTGGCCGCCGGCACCAAGGGCAAGCGCTTCTGCCTGCCGAACTCGCATGTGATGATTCACCAGGTACGAGGCGGCGCACAGGGAACGGCAGCAGATGTGGAGCGCACCATCAAATTTATGTTCAGCCTGGACAAACGGCTCACCGGCATCCTCTCCCAGCACACCGGCAAAGATTTTGACACAGTGAAGCAGGATCAGGACCGCGATAATTACATGACCGCCGAGGAATCCCTGGCCTACGGTCTGGTTGACCGTATTCTGGAGCATACCCCGGCTCAGAAGAAGTAACCCCCCTGCCCTCTCATGGCAAAAAACAAGAAAACCTGCATCATCTGCGGCGGCAAGGAATGCGATGGGCGCCCCATGCTTGACCTGGATGGCACCCACATCTGTTTCCAGTGCGTGGAAGGCATGACCTACCACATGTTCCGCTCAGAAATGGGAGACGTAGCCGCAGACCGCATTCTGGCACTCATCAAGGGTACGCACCCGGAAATCGTGCCTACGAAAAAAACGGATGACTCCCCGGTGATGGAGGTGGAGACCATCGACCAGGACGCCCTGCCTACCCCGGAGCAGATGCACAAGATGCTCGATGCCTACGTCATCGGCCAGGAACGAGCCAAGCGCACACTCTGTGTGGCTGTGTACAACCACTACCTGCGCCTGCGCCAGCCTAAGACCGAGGATGGAGTGGAAATTGAGAAGAGCAATATTCTCATGGCCGGCTCCACCGGCAGCGGCAAGACTCTTCTGGCCAAGACCCTGGCCCGGATTCTGGATGTTCCCTTCTGCATTGTGGATGCCACAACGCTGACGGAGGCAGGCTACGTGGGTGAGGATGTGGAAAACATCGTGCTGCGTCTTCTCCAGGCGGCAGATATGAATGTGGCCAAAGCTGAGCGTGGTATCATCTATGTGGATGAAATCGACAAGATTGGCCGCAAGACGCAGAACGTGAGCATCACCCGCGACGTCTCCGGCGAGGGTGTGCAGCAGGCTCTGCTCAAAATCGTGGAAGGTACGGAATGCAACATTCCGCCCAAGGGTGGCCGCAAGCACCCGAATGAGCAGTACATCCGCGTCAACACTGAGAATATACTCTTCATCTGCGGTGGCGCCTTCGTGGGGCTGGAAGGTATCATCCGCAAGCGCATAGGCTCTTCGGCCATGGGCTTCGCCTCCATCGAGGAAGACCGCGACGCCAAGGAATATACCGAGGAAGAAATTCTTTCCAAGGCCATGCCGGAGGATTTCTTCATGTTTGGCATGATACCCGAGCTCATGGGGCGTCTGCCCATCTTCACGCCGCTCACCACCCTTACAGAGGACCAGCTCATGCACCTGCTCACCGAGCCGAAAAACGCCCTGGTGAAGCAGTATACCAAGCTCATGGCCATGAACAAGGCCAGACTGAAGGTGGAGGAAGCCGCTCTGCGCGCCATGGCAAAGCAGGCTATCGAACGTGGCACCGGTGCCCGCGCCCTGCGCGGAATCTTCGAGAATCTGATGCTGGATATCATGTACGAGGTACCCAGCGATAAGAGCATCGAAACCGTCACCATCACCGAGGCCGTAGTGCTGGGCAAAGCCAAGCCGAAAATCACACGCCGTAAAACAACAAAGAAATAATCATGCTGGTACTGGGAATCGAATCGAGTTGCGATGAAACCGCCGTGGCCCTCATAGAGGATACCGGCAGCGGTCAGCCGCAGCTGCTCAGCTCAGTCATCTCAACGCAGATTCCCCTGCACCGCATGTACGGCGGCGTGATCCCGGAGCTGGCCTCACGCAACCATTCCGCCAACCTGCCCGCCGTGCTGCAGGAAGCGCTGGAGAAAGCAGGCCGCAGCATCCACCAGGTGGATGTGTTTGCCAGCACCGCGGGGCCAGGTCTTGTAGCGGCGCTGCTGGTGGGCAACACCGCAGCCAAAGCGCTGGCGCTGGCAGCCCGCAGGCCATTTGTTGCCGTCAACCACCTGGAAGGGCACATGCTTTCCCCCTTCATCACGCACCCGGCTGGTCTGGTACCCCACCTGAGTCTTGTAGTAAGCGGCGGTCACAGCCTGCTCATTGATGTGAAAGGCCCAGGTGACTACACGCTGCTCGGGCGCTCCCGTGATGATGCTGCAGGAGAAGCCTTCGACAAGGTGGCCAAGATGCTCGATTTACCCTACCCCGGGGGGCCGGAGATTGATAAACTGGCGGCAAAAGGTGACCCGGAGCGTTTCAAGCTGCCCCGTCCCATGATGCATGAGGACCACCTGGATTTTTCCTTCTCCGGGCTCAAGACTGCCGTGCTCTATACCTTGCCCAGACTGGTGAAAAGCGGCAACCCGCATGACCTGGACGAGCAGACACTCTGCGACCTCTGCGCCGGCGTGCGGCAAGCCATCATCGACGTGCTCCTGCACAAGGCCATGAAAGCCCTGCGCAAAAGCCGCCACAAGGTACTGGCAGTTTCCGGCGGCGTTTCATGCAACAGCGGGCTGCGCACCCAACTCCGCACCATGTGTGAGCGCCGCCGCATCGAACTCATTCTGCCGCCCAACAGTCTCACCACGGATAACGCCGCCATGATTGCCTTTGCCGGGCTTCTCCGCGCCCGAAGCGGTGATTTCTCACCGCTGGACACCCCTGTCGACCCGAACCTCAAACTCGCAGGAGTACAGCTCCGCAAATAATCATGGGACTACGAGAAAAACTTGACGAGATACTGCCGACACTTCTTCCGGAATGCGCAGATCAGGCCATCAAAGGCAAAGAGTTGATTTCGCGTGTGCGTGCCGTGCTGGGCGATGCGTATTCCGACCACTCGCTGCGCTCCCAGTTCTCATTCATGGTGCTTGATGCATCATCCTGCCTGGCCCGTGTGGAAAATGGCCAGGGATACTATCTGCGCAGCGAGGCAGACTCCCCCAGCCTGCAGAATGTCTTTGGCGGCAGTGCAGATAGTGACACCACGCTGCACCGGGCCATGGCGCTGGCCGTCCGCCTGTACGACACCGCTGGCCAGGGGGTATTTGTCTACCCGGTAGATGGAGTGGAAAGCTGGGGGCACCCCGATTTGGTTGCTGTGCAGTGGCCGTCGGGCGCCTGGGATGCCGATGGGGCCTACATCATGGAAGGAGGAGAGGACGAACTTTCGTTCCGCGCAATCTGCGTGGGCTTTGCGGAGGATGAGGAGAACTGCCGGCAGGCTTTTTTCAGGGCTCTGGCCTGCGGTCAATGGGCTCAGGAATGTGAGCTTCTGCTACTGCCCGGCGCGCTCAACGAGGCAGAACTCACCGATCTGGCAGCGCGCTACGGTGTGGGTATCCGCTGTCTGGATGCAGACGAACCTGCACTGGAAGCCATGCCCCGGGCTGACGAGATATTCCGGCTCAGTACGGATGATGCCCGCACCCTGCTGGCCAGTCTGCCACAGAGCACTCTGGCCCGCCCGCGCCACCGCGAACTTTCCACCCGGGCGGCTGCCGCCATGCCGGATACCGGAGTCGTGCTGCAGTGGGCACGCGGCTGTGCAGCACGCGGACGAGTCGAAGCCTTTGAACACCGTGTTGCAGTAAACTGATATGGTAAAATCATTTCTCAAACGCGTGGCCGGCACACGCGCTAACAGGTTGTTCCTGGTAGCCGGCATCCTGCTTACCTGTCTGGCGTTGTACAATCTGCTGCGCACCGCCATGTATGTGCATGAAGCAGTCGTTGTATCCGCCACTGTCACAGACGTACGCCAGAAACCGTTTGAATCCACAAGCGAAGCGCTCAGCCACGGCAACCTCGCTCTGGGCGGCACCACATCCTACCAGGCCATTGTTCGCTATACCGTGCCAAATGGTCTGGTCATCGAACGCATGATGACTGATGCAGATGACACTGATTACACCATCGGCCAGCAGGTGGCAGTCATCACCCCGGAGCTGGATCCAAGCCAGGCCCACGTCTATAAGTGGAAATTTGTCTGGGGATGGCACTGCATGCAGCTGAGCTGCGGTGTAAGCAGTCTTCTGCTCTGGTTGCTTCTGCGTGACCGCAAGGCGCCAGCCCCCCGGCTCCCGCAGACCAAGGGGAAAACAGCTGGCAGCAGAAATAAGAAGAGCGCTGCCTCTGCAGCCCCCCGCAAACGGAGTCCCCGCAAGAAAAAGCAAGCCTGATTCTTCACGGCCATGGCGCAGCTACACTCCCGCATTCCAGTGCAGAACATGCAGCGTGGCGAACGCCTCGTGTATGATGCCATGGCGTGTCTTCCTCGGGATTGGGTGATATTCCACAGCTGCAAGGAGGATTATCTCGACGACAACCGCTATGTACACTACGAGGCTGACTTCGTGGTCCTGGTTCCCGGTCGAGGGCTTATAGTCATCGAGGTGAAAGACTGGCCTCATATCCGCATTCAGCACGGCCGATGGGAAAGCCGGCAGCACCGTGACGCTCCGTGGAAACAGCACGTACACTCACCGCTGGAACAAGCCAACATCGCGCTGCAGAAAATCATGCGCAGCCTGGTACACTGCGGCTGCCTGCCCAAGTCACCCCAGAGCTGGCCGGAGCACCGGCACATGGCCATCCTCACCCAGGGCGACCCGGTTGCCACAGCCTGTGGCAACCTGCCATTTGAATCACTCTATCTCTGCGGAGCTGCTGCGCTGGCAGAGTTGCAGCAGCGCCTCGAATCACTCTTTATTCTGAATCAGCCGGAGCGCATGTCCGACCGACGCGTGCAGAAAATAGCCGATACTCTGGCACCCAGCGTGCATTTTCAACTCAGTATCGCAAACTATCTGCAGGAAATGGATATGGCCGCCGCGCACCTGCTGGAACTGCTGCCGGCACTCAGTGACAGCGAGGGCGGCATACGGGTCGAAGGTTGCGCCGGCAGCGGAAAAACGGTAATGGCCTGCGCAGAAGCAGCCCGGCTGGCAGCAGAGGCCCCGCTGGATGGAAAGCACCACGTGCTCATGCTCTGCTTCAACCACGCCATGGCCGATGAGCTGCTGCTGCATCCCTTGCTTTCAGAACAAAGTGAAACTATGCTGGTGAGCACGTTTCACGATTTCTGCATCCGGCACATCCTGAAGCCTGCAGGTTTTGAACACCTGGTCAATTACTCCGGCGAGGGTGACCGCCTGCCTGAAGATGCCATGCAGAAAATAGCGGAGCTTCTTCCCGGAGTGCCTCACTATGATGCCATCTTTGTGGATGAAGCGCAGGATTTCCGCAGCTCCTGGTGGCAGGTTATCCGCGCACTTCTCACTCCCGATGGCAGATTCTACATTTTCGGCGACAAGAACCAGGATTTATACGACCGTTATGACCAGATGCCGGAACTGCCCACGCGCCTGAACCTGACCCGCAACCTGCGCAATGCCTGCCAGATTGCCGGCTTCAGCCGCGCTATGCTGCCGCCAGCAGACCAGCACTGCACCATCCTGCCCATGAGCGGCGCCGGGGTCACTATCTGCCCACCTGCAGACTCAGCCCGGGAACGCGCCGCTCTGGTGCAGGACATCATCCGGCAACTGCTTCAGGGAGATGCTCAGATCCAGCGACGCGACATTGTCGTACTTTCTCCATGGCGACCGGCCCATCCTCGCTGCTGCCTGAACCTGGTGCCTGGATTAGCGACCGCCACGGCAGAAGAATCGCCTGACCAGGCAGCGAAACGCCGCTCAGACTGCCGCAAAGCAGGCGCAGAAAGTATATTCGCCTCAACCGTCAAATCATTCAAAGGCCAGGAAGCCGCCTACGTCATTGTGGCAGATATCATCGGTCTGGGTGAAAGCCGCGGTTTTGATATGAAAGAGCTTTACACAGCCTGTACTCGTGCACGATACGGGCTCTATCTTGTTCCCTCAACCACCGGGAAAGCCCTGCTTGAGCAATTCCCCACCCTGTTCACACCATGAAGTCCGCATTCTTATTCTTTCTTGCTGCATGCTCTCTGCTCACCTCCTGCAACCAGCTTTCACTCGGGCCATACCGCAACTACCAGGTGACAGATGATGAAGCCATACCGGCCAGCAAAGTCGGCGGCGCACCATACCGCCAGCAAAGACAGCGCCGGAATTGACGCGACACTGCCGTTTGCCACGGTTATGACTTTCCTGCCGCTTGCATCTCAAGCCATCGCGTGCTAGAGTGTTGGCATGGATAACGACCAGATGATTAAAGTGATGTCCTACCTCATCGGCTACCGGGTCGGCAGCCAGGTGATGCCGCAGATGCTGCCCGGGCTCCAGAGCGATGACGTACTGGCAGAAATGCTGGGCAAAGGCTTCCAGGACGGCCTCTCCGGCAGCATGGACATGAGCCTCATTGATGAGCACGTAAATGAATACCAGCAGACCTTCCTCTCCATGCTGCAGAAGCGTGGCGATGAAAAGGCACAGAAGAACCTGGAAACCGGCAAGAAGTACATGGAAGCGAACGGCAAGCGCGAAGGCGTGACCACCACCGCCTCCGGTCTCCAGTATGAAGTCATCACCCCCGGCAACGGCGAAAGCTACGATGCAGCCCTGCACGGCGATGCGCCCACCGCCGAGGTTATGTACAAAGGAACCCTGGTAGACGGCACCGTGTTCGACCAGAGCCAGGCACCCGTCAAGTTCAACATCCGCCAGGTGATTCCCGGCTTCACAGAGGCCCTCAAGCTCATGCCCGTGGGTGCCAAGTGGCGCGTCACGATTCCCTCCGACCTCGCCTACGGAGCAAACGGCCCCGGCAGCATCGGGCCTAACAGCACTCTCATCTTCGAAATGGAGCTGCTGAGTCTCACCAAGTAAACAAGCCCCTCACACTATGGCAGACTACTCCTCTCCCCGCGTCACCCTCATCCGCACCCTCATCTTTGCAATGCTGGGCATCGGGCTACTGGGCTATGGATTCTACAAGGATTCAGACCTCCTCTGGATTGGCGTCGGCCTGTTTGACCTGATATATGCTGCCATCATTTCCTATCCGCTCTGGAGCAGGAAAAAGTGAAATCGCGCATATATCTGAAAGAAACGCCGCCTCCGGAATTTCTCACGGAGGCGGCGTTCTTGCTGAAAGGAGTCTGGTTTATTTCTTCGGGAAGGAAACCTTGACCTTCTTGCTCTTCCAGGCCCGGATAAAATCCTGCTGCAGGCGGTCAGCTGAGCGGTGAGGTTTGATGAGTTCCTGGGCCGCATCTTCCGGAGATTTGCCATCCAGCAAAGCCTGAAGATAGGCCTTCATGGCATCCACTCCCTTCTTGCCATCAAGATGCACAAAGAAGGCTATCGTCATGACCGAAAGCATGTATGTATCCTTGCCGCGGGGCATGTAGCCATACATTGTCTGCTGGTCCATCGTGAGAAATTCCTCCAGCTTGAAATCAAAGTCGAGGGCACCATGCGCCGCACGCTGCTTGGCCGCATGCAGGATGAGGGAAAACCCGCGATCAAAGTCAAGGTCTTCTCCCACATAAGGCACGTAGCCTACATACTCAGCCCAGCCCTCATTTGCCCAGATGGGCAGCGTGTTGAGCAGGAACTGCTGGTGCGTGAGCTCGTGTACCAGAGCGTGGGTGTCGATATCCTCACGCTCCACACCACCGCTGCGGCCAATGCCTAGTGATGAGAACGGAATCATCACCTTATCCATGACGATATCCGCCTCGGTGGGCGGCTGTCCCGTTGCGCGGCGTGCCCCCAGGAAAACACCGGCAGAACCGCGAGGGCCGCCAGCGGCATGGTACGCCTCCATGGTCGGTTGCAATTCCACGCAGAACTTCTTGTTCCCCCGGTCCGCCGTGGGGCGGCGCACAGGCAATACCTCGCCGATAGCCTTGTTGGCAGCATAGGCACATTCGCAAAGACGAGCCACAGTCTTCTGCGCATCAGCCTTCAACGGCACCGGTGATATATAGATGAAGTTGTTGGACGTATAGGTCACCGCCCCGCCCGGGGCAGCTTGCCCCTGCTGCACATCAGTATCCTTGGGAACAGAAATCTTGCGGGGCCAGTCGCCGGGCGATTTGACGCGCACGTTCTTCACCCCCATTTCACGCAACTCCTTGCGTTTGCGACTGGCAGCCTTGCGAACGTTGCGTTCCTTCTCCTTGACAACACGGCCGCGGCGTCTGGGTGCGCCATCATCATCTGCCACTGCAGACATGGGCGCCAGCGCCACCAGCAGACCAAGAAGCAGATAAAGGGCTTTCAGCATATCAGCTCAAATGGTCAGCGGGTGAGTCCATCGCGCTTGGCCTGGTTCCAATACGCATATTCGGAGCGGTTGAAGTCCACGTACTCGGGCGAAAGATCCGTGGTGTACACCACGTATTCCTCATCACCAAGGTTGAGGTTGATACGAATCTCAAACTCACGTGCCTGCACCAGCTCGCGCAGATCATCACTCGGGGTATCAGTCTGTTCGCCACCACGGCATGCGGGCAAGCCTGCAATGTCGATGTCAATCTTCTCCTCAACCACGCGGGTACCGGAATAACCCACCGCGTGGATGATGCGCCCCCAGTTCGGGTCGCCTCCGTTCCAGGAGCTCTTCACGAGGTTGGACTTCGCCACGCCTTCGGCCACCTTCCTGGCCTCTTCCTGGCAGGGGGCGCCTTCCACCTTCACCGTCACAAACTTGGTGACTCGCTCCCCATCCTGCACGATTCGCTTTGCCTGCTCAAGCATGACGTGGTGCAACGCATCCACGAATTCCTGCCAGCCGTCTGCACCCGGTGCCAGCTGGACCCCGGAAGCCCCGTTGGCCATGACGAGCGTTGTATCATTCGTGCTCATATCGCCGTCAATCGTGATGCGGTTGAAGGAGTGTTCCACCCCATCGCGCACAATGGCCTCCAGATCTTCACGAGCCACGCCGGCATCCGTGCAAATAAGGCAGATCATCGTAGCCATGCAGGGAGAAATCATGCCGGCTCCCTTGCAGCAGGAACCAATGCGGACTGGCTTGCCGCCGATGGAGATTTCCACAGCTACCTCTTTTTCCCGCGTATCGCTGGTGATGATGGCAGAAGCTACGTCATGCCCCTTGGCTGCGGACAAATTGCTGCACAACTCCGGCAGGCGGGGGGTAATACGCATCATCGGCATCGGCAGCCCAATCACGCCGGTGGAACAAACCGCCACCTCGCTCGGGGTAAGCCCCAGCTGCTCTGCCACCACGCGGCACTCCAGGCGGGCATCCTCCACCCCTCGCACGCCGGTGCAGGCATTGGCATTGCCGCTGTTGGCCACGATGGCACGGATGTTGCCGCGACTCAGGTGGTGCTCACTCACACGCACACAGGCTGCGCGCACGCGGTTCGTTGTAAAGGTACCGGCAGAGGTGGCCGGAAGCTCGGAATACACCAGCGCCAGATCCAGACGCGTAGCCTCCGGCTTCTTGATACCACAGCTCAGCGCATTGGCCACAAATCCCCTCGCGGCGGTCACGCCTCCTTCTATGCTCTTCATCGTGCAATCAGACATAATCAAATCTACGATTCTTTGTACTCCCCTAATTTGCCACACTCGCTGCTTTTCTTCAAGCATAAATGCCTGATATGGCACAATACTGCCATCGACATGCAGATGTTTCCAATGCAAAATGCCTCCTAGATTCCTCACGTGGCATTGGTTAGCCTGACTTCCTGTGAAGTTGTGAAAATATCAGGCTAAATTTCAATCAAACATTGACGAGCAAAAGAATTCGTGTTAGTTTATAGTACAGTTATGAAATCAAAACGGAATATAAGTTATAGCATGAAGTTATTGATATGGTGCGGAGTAGTATTTGTTCTCTGGATCATATTTCTGATTAGCTTCTTCACAATAATTTACTTTTGGAGGAACGGACTCTGCTCACAATTCTCCACGTTCTGGGGATTGAACCTGGGAATGTTTGGTGACTATTTCGGAGCTTTAAACACCTTGTTTGCAGGCTTAGCCTTCGCTGGTCTCATTGTCACAATATCTCAACAATCTCAAGATTTGAAAGCAACAAGGGAGGAAATACGTCTTGCCAGCGAACAATATGCCATGCAGAATCTGTCGGCATCTCTTTTCTCTTATTTAGACTACATGCGACAGTCTCTTCCAAGAAACCACATAGTACTCCGAAGCAACATATTCAGCGAAATAGAAACACTTGCAAAACTCTCTGATGAAATAAGCAGCAATACAGATCTCGCACATAATCCGGAGCATATCATAAAAATCTGCATCTGTGCAAACAAAATACGGGCAGGGCTCAAAGAATATTCAACCATGCGACGTGTTTTCAACTCATGGTGTGATAGATGTTCCTTTGAAATGGCCAAACTCCAGAAAAGTGACAAGGAAAGGGAAAATATGCTGAAAATAGAACTGTGGAAAATGCTCTCACAACATGACAGGCGTATTCTTTTTTTACAAAATGCTTTCTATCTGGAGGGGGATAAGCAGCAATGGAAGAAACACGAACAATTAGTCGCAAATACCAAATGCATAAAAAAATACGCTAAAATATTTAACAAAAACAGCTATAACCTTCTCCTTCTGTTGCTGAATCCTGAAGGTCCTCCACCAGATTACGCTCTGACTGAAGAAACAGTTTCACATATAGTAAAAAGTGTTTATGTGAATAATCAATGCTCCTACAAAATTCCAGAATAACTTTCATTCAGTTGACCACTGCCAATCTCATCGCAACATAATAACACATGAACCGCCCCGGTACTCTTTTCAGAATACCGGGGCGTGTCAACTTTTCTCTCTCTTTTACTGAACCACGCTCTCGCGGGTGCGGGCTCATAATACCATCATATTCCTACCAAGTCAAGAGGTTTTTATTTATTTCTGAAAATTGATGTTGATGACCTCAGTTCGTTATCCCGAAAAGCTTGCGCACCAAAGTCGTGCCTCCCACCAGCATCAACGCTGCTACGCAATTCGTGATGGCACTGAAAACGGAAGAGAAGAGGGAATAGGGGAAATCGAAGCCGTTCCCGTAAAAATCGGCGAAGGCGCCAAGGAATCCCACCAGCACAGGGATATGCAGGCAAATGCGTTTTGTTTCAGCGGCATTCACAGAGCGTCGCTGCACCCACAACCACCCCGCGCAGCAGAATAAAGCCGGGAACAGGAAGCACAAACCGGCCAGCGCCAGCGGGCGGTACATCAGCTCCCAGCTGCCCCGGGGCAGATATTGAGGAAAGGGGTGCGCCACCAGTGAAGTCACCGGATACTCGCCCTGCTCCACATTAGCATCATTGGCACAGAACTGCATGGAGCCATCCGGGCGCACCACCAGCCAGGGGGAAATACAAACGCTCAGGCCTGTCAGCACCGGACGCGTGTCAGCAGTATAATCCGGCAGGACATGCCTGTTACCGTATTTTTCTTCACCGGCAGCGTTGGTTCCTGTTTTTTCCAGCTGAAAGATATCAATAATTCTGCGGCGCAGTTCCTCATCGGCAGGGAGAGAATAGACCGTGACGGGGTACATTCTGTCCTCCCCGGCCCGCACATTTTCAGCATGCAGCCCGGAAGGAGGCTCCCCCAGCCAGGGGGCTGCCTCGGCCCGCCACTGCCCCTGTGGTGTCAGGTTATCCCACTGCCCCAGTGTCAGAAGCAGGGCGTAGATGATGCAAAGACCAATGAAATATCGTTTATCCTCACTCATTGCGGCTAACGGGCATTCTTTTCCATATCGCGGTGTCGGGTGGCACCGCGGTGATGCCTGGGTCGGCGGGCACGCATGGTGTTGATACGCTGCCGCACTTCCTGCATACGTTTTTCATCCAGATTTTCGAGCAGGAGGGAGATTTCCGCCTCCTGCTGCGAGCGGTCGGCATCCGCCTGCGGATGCAGGGAGAACAACATGGCCAGGCGTTCGCGCATCTCCGGCGTATAATCAGCTCGGGTGGTAATGAGGGAGAGCACACCGAGTGTCATCTCATTCTCACGGGCGGCGCGGTCGTGGTTCCCGGCCTTGTCCAGAGCTGCGGCAAAGCGGTCGCGCAGGGCGATGTAGAGCATGAGCATCTCCGTATTACCGGGATTATCCGCCAGCATCATACGGGCGAAACGAGAGGCGCGTTCCAGCACCGCCAGATGATGCCTGGCAAAGGGACGAAGCGCCCACTGCACATACGCCCGTTTGAACAGATGATTGGAGGGGAATTGCTTCAGCAGGGAATCCAGCAGCTGCACCACCGACTGGCCCTCCGTAAGCAATTTGCGCTGCGAGCCGGGATGCTGCAATTGCATCAGCAGCTCCACCCGGCGCATCTGCACCTTCTCATCATCGGGATTTTCATTGAGCAGCGGCAGCAGCATATCGCACGCCTGCTGCAGATATGCCATGCGGGTGCGACGCTCATCCCGGCGACGTTCCGGAGGTACGGCGTTCCGCTGGCGCTCTGCACCGGGCTGCCAGCGTCTGCGGAATCGGGAGCCTGTGCTGAGCATCTGCAGGGAACGAATCAGCTCCAGTCGAGTGGCCGCATCCGGCTGCGATTCGGCAGACTCCACGAGTTTCCTGAGGCGTTCCTCCGCCTCGGCTTGCTTATTCTGCGCATATAAGGCAGCACAAAGTCCATTCACCGCGCTGACATAATCAGCCGAGCCATGTTCCATGAGTTCAGCGGCGCGGGCAAAATACTGCTGAGCAGTGGCAAAATCCTGAGTCTGCAAGGCTATGATGGCCAGAGTATGGCAGGCAGAAGCCATCTTATCCTTACCGTTGTCGGCCATCAGCGCAATTTCCTCATAGTAAGGCATGAGCTGCTGAAGCAACTGCGCATCTGCCCTGGAAGGCTGCCAGAGTGTATTATCGCCGGAATCCTGGAGCGACATGCTGGCAAAAATCTGATGCAGGGCAGAATCGGCAATCCCGGCGTTACGCTCTGCGATTGAACGCTGCTTACTCTCAGCCGCATATCCCCACAGCAGACTGCCTACCAGAAGAACAACCAGCAGAGCTGCCGCGTGGCTCCATGCCGCTACAGCCGGCCGCCGACGCAGCCACATGACATAGCGACGCAGCGAAGACGCCCGACGGGCAGAAACCGGCACTCCATCCAGATACCGCTGCAGGTCCGCCGCCATATCCTCCATGGAGGCGTAGCGGTCTGCGGGATCAAAACTGATGCTCTTGTTGATAATAGCCCCGAGTTCACCTTCACCCCGGAGTTCAGAAAGCGGCTCATTACAGATGCGGTGAATGAGCTTGCCCGGGGCTGATTCCTTGAACGCCGGGCGGTTGCTCAACAGCTCATAGAGTGTCACACCCAGGCTGTACTGGTCACCCGCATAGGAATTTTCCCCTTTCATCAGGCGCTCCGGCGGCATGTAACGCAGCGTTCCATCGTGACTCTGCGTCACCAGCGGTGCCGCTTCGCCATCATTCAGCACTGTTGCCAGACCGAAATCGCCTACGCGGAGCACGCCATCAGCATCCAGCAGGAGATTGCCGGGTTTCACATCGCGATGAAGCACCCCGCAGGAATGGGCATAGGCCAGAGCCCGGGCAGCCTGAAGTCCCACCCGGGCCACCGCTGTCTCAAATGGCACACCGGGAAAGGCACTGCGAATGCAAGCCGGAGTAACTCCCTGCCCCTGCACCAGGCTCATCACATAATAGCGATAATCGCCCTCCTGACCAGCACCGAACACCTCCACAATGTTGGTGTGATGCAGGGCGGCAATCAGGCGGGATTCATTCTCAAATGCCTTGCGGTGGCGGTCATCATCATTCCAGGCAGGAGAAAGTATTTTGACTGCTACTTCACGATTGAGCGACTCCTGCATGGCTCTGAAAACCGTTCCCATACCGCCGGCACCGATACGCTCCAGCAGGCGGTAGCCGCCCAGTATCTCCGGATAATGGGAAGGATGCACCGCTGCGCTGTGAGTGGAAACACTCAGGCTCTCCATCTCCACCATTCCCTGCAGCAGCTCGCGCAACTCATCCGCCACCTCCGGATGCGCTGCCACAAACGCCTCCAGGGCGGGGGCGCAATTGTTGCGCAGCATCTCCAGGTATTCCTCCACCAGCCCGGCCACCTGTTCTTCTGTATCTACTGGATCAGGCATAGGGATTCTCGCGTAATACTAACTCCTGAAAGCGTTTGAGCGCACGCACATAGCGTATACTGGCATTCTTGGGCTCAATCCCCAGCGCTGCTGCGCATTCGTTATTGCTCATTTCCTCAAAGTGGCGCAATTCCAGGATTTCCCTGTCCGTGGCGGACAGCAGACTGAGCACCCGGCGGGCCATGGCCTGTCGCTCCAGTTTCTCCAGATGCGTGCGCGGGCTGGATATCGTATCAGCAAACTGGGCCCAGGCATCTGCCGCGGCTGCATCATCCTCAGGGCTGCGTTCCTTCATGGCATCCCGCTTCTGCGTTGCCAGATGGTGCCGCTCCATATCCACCAGCGTCTGAAGCGCGATGCGGCGGAGCTTCACATACACGGGAACCTCTGGTTCTGACTGCAGGTATACCAAGCGCCGGCCGCAGGCCAGGTAGGCTTCCTGCAGCAGGTCTTCCACAGAAAGCCGAGCTTGCAGCACAGCCGGCATACGCATGACGAGCAGGCGCAGCAGACGTTCGCGATACTGCTGCCACTGCTCTGCAAGCCACAGATTATCAGGAACAGGACACATACTATAAAAATCAGGCGGTCTGGCGCTTCCCCTTTATTCCAAGAAACGCAGACCGCCTCAAATTTTCCACACAGGATGCCGGAGTTAATCCTTCACCGATTCCTCGCGAAGGTCGCGCACCATGAGCTCCTGCAGAGCCTCGCTCGGATGCTTGCCATTGTAAAGGATATCATACATGGCATCCACAATAGGCGTACGCACCCCAAGGCTGCGTGCCATCTGGTAAGTAGAAAGCGTATTCGGCACGCCTTCCACCACCTGCCCGATCTGCTTCAGGCATTCATCCAGCGGCATGCCCTTGGCCAGCATGCGACCGGCTGTCAGGTTGCGGCTGTGGTCGGAGTAGCAGGTCACGACCAGGTCTCCCATGCCGGAAAGCCCCATGAAGGTCTCCATACGCCCGCCCCGGGCAATGCCCAGTCGGGTCATTTCTGCCAGACCGCGGGTGGAAAGAGCTGCGCGGGCGTTGTCACCCAATCCCAGACCGGCGCATATACCGCTGGCCAGCGCAAATACATTCTTGATGGCACCGCCAATCTGCATCCCCACCACATCGCTGCTGGCATAGATGCGCAGGAAACCGGTACTGAGGCGTTTCTGCACCGCCTTGGCTATCTCGATATCATCGAAACCAATCAGCGTCAGGCTGGGAAGCCCCTGCACAATATCCTCTGCGTGGTTCGGGCCGGAAAGGGATCCCACGGGATACTTCACGTAGGAGGATATTATTTCGCTCATCAACAGGTTGGTGTCCTTCTCGATTCCTTTGGAGCAGGTCACGATCACTGCATTTTCAGCCAAGCCTACATCAGCCAGACTCTGGGCCACGCTGCGCATCACCACGCTGGGAACCACCACAATCACCAGGTCCGATCCGGCAACGTCTGCCCAGTCGCTGGTCACCTTCACGTTCTCCGGCAGCGGGCGGGCGCCCTTGACAGGTACCAGGCTCATGCGGGTTTCGCGAATCCTGGCAGCCTCTGCTTCCATGTAGGTCCAGAGCACCACCTCACCGCCATTCTGAGAAGCGGTGAATGCAAGGGCTGTACCCCAGGCCCCTGCGCCAATGACTGCTGTCTTGTTGAAAGTTCTTTCCATATTTATTAAAATCAGTTTTTAGGAGAAAAAGCTTTAGGTTCCGTGCCATTGGCAATGCGCACGATATTGGTACGGTGTTTCCACGTAACCAGAACGAGGATGAGAGCCAGCAAGCCGATAATCATCCAATCAGCCGGTGAAAACGACTCATCACACACGCCGAATTCCACCGCCGCGGCAATCATCATGCCCAGCCCGGCCATGATGCTGGAAAGTGACACATAGCGAGTGATAATCATGCTGCCAATCCAGAACAGCAGTGCACTAAGCCCCACCCAGGGAGACAGGGCAAACAGGCAGCCGCCCGTGGTAGCCACCCCCTTGCCTCCCTTGAACTTCAGGAAACAGGTAAAGGTATGCCCCAGAATCAACGCAAACATCATACCCAGGAACCACCCCATCTGCTCCGGTGCAAATGCCGTCACATCACCCCCCAGGTGATGCTTCATGCAAAGCAGAGGGACAAAGCCCTTCAGAAAATCCATGACAAACACCGGTATGCCCCATCCCTTCCCCAGAACACGCACCGCATTGGTAGCTCCGATATTACGGGACCCGTGCTCCCGCAAATCAATACCATTCAGGCGCCCGGCAATGTAACCGAACGGCACGGAACCAATCAGATAGGCTGCGACAATGTACAGAATATTCTCAACCATGTGCATTAAGTATACTCTAAAACTCGGGTGATGGCAACTGGTTTTTTCGACTAAATAACAATCTGTGCATTAAAATTCCATCATACCACACCGAAAATGGCGGAAATCAGCCGTTTGCCGGCAGAGGGCGGTTATCGGAGCTCAGCAAAAAAACGCTTGCAGGCCGGTGAACCGCCGCCTATAATAGAACCATGTTCTATTCGGCAGACGCCAGGAGTTTCGTGAAAGAATGGGGGAGCTCCCCCCAGGCGGTCGATTGCTATGACCGCAACCTGGTGACGATGCTGGCCGAGCGAGGCGCACGGGGACGCCACAAGCGCAATCTTGTGAGCTTGCAAAGCGCCATACGGCATGGGTATCAAGCAGATATTGATGGCAGCATATGGCAGAGCGCCCTGTATCAGGCGGTCGATATGTGCAACTGGAGCATGGCGGATGCCCTGCTCCGCTTCAATATAAAACGGAGTCACATTCTGAAAGCCCTGGGGACTCTGCTCAGCCAGGCCCCCCTGCTGGATTATTCCAGGCTCCGGGCGAGGGATGAGCACCGCTATGCGCTGATTCTTTTCCAACGCCTGAACGGCGCCACGCAGGAGGAATGCCGACACCTGCTCAGCCGGGCGCTCAACGGCTCGGCCATGGCCTGGTTCCTGCCCCTCATGCTCAATGGTGTAACCATTCCTCCGATGGAGGAATGGCACAACTGGCACGAGGGCAACGATGAATTCTGGTGGTTCTGCGACGATGCGGATCCCGGGGAAAAAGGGATTTTTGCCGGACTGATGCGCCAGTTTTTCCGAGAGCGCCTGCCCCGGCTGCAGCAGAGCTGCAGCCACCGCTTCCCGGATTTCGTAGTGAAGGATGCCCGCCTGTACTATACAGGCAGCCCCACCACCAGGCTGCCACTACTCAGCTGCCGCCGGAAGCGTTACCGCGAGCGCATGAAGGACATCGAACGCTCCGCACTCCTCTTCGCCCGCTGATTAAGACATCACACCGACCAGGGGGAGGCATTATAGGCGGCATCAATGGCATCGGCCAGGAGATTCTTCACCTGCACCACCTGCGGCACACCGATGATACCGCGGGGAATTTTCTGTCCGTCCTGCTCCTCATAATCAAAGATGATGCTGCCGCTGCCGTCCGCCTGCTCTTTCACATTCTGAATCAGGCCAAGCATGAGGAACCACTCCCGGGGCTCTCCCTGCGGGGGGATTGCGAGCACTCGCTTAGCGGTGATGGCATACAGCACGGCGCCCCCGGCGGGCGGCATTTTCTTTCCGAACAAGCGCGCCAGGAACCCGGCGGGCTGAACAGCGGCCTCCGCGCCCCCCTTCCCTTGCCAGAGGCACTGCTCCCCCGGCCGCAGGGCGGCGGCCAGGCGAGCCTCTTCTTCAGCGGTGAGAGCAGTATTCATTATCGCAGGAACATGCGCAGCAGGCTGCTCTTAAGTTTATTGTAGGGCTGGTAGCGGAAGGGCAGATCCAGCCAGTTGGCCTTTTTCAGCACAGACTTGTAGTGCGTGAAAGTATCGAACCCGGTCTTGCCGTGGTAGGAGCCCATGCCGCTGTCACCAATGCCGCCGAAGGGCATGCCATGCACCGCCAGGTGGATGATGGTGTCGTTCACACAGCCACCGCCGAAGGAAAGGTGCTGCACAAAGCGTTTCTCAGCCTGCTTATCGGTGGTGAAGTAGTATGAGGCCAGCGGGCGCGGACGGGAAAGCACGAAAGCCTCCACTTCCTCCCACTTATCCCAGCAGAGCACCGGCAGGATGGGTCCGAAGATTTCCTGCTGCATGCTGGCGGAACCGGGAGTCACGCCATCCAGCAGGGTGGGCTCGATGCGCAGGGTCTCGGGAACGCCCTGCCCGCCCACCACCGGGGTAGCGTCTTCCATGAGCCCCATGAGGCGGTCGAAGTGGCGGCGGTTGATGATGTGGGTGAGGTTCTCGTTCTGCACGGGATGCTCTCCCAGCATCTCGGCCACGGCTTCGCGAAACTCGGTGATGAACTCCTCCTTGCAGCTGCGGTGGATGAGCAGGTAATCCGGCGCCACGCAGGTCTGGCCGGCGTTAAGAATCTTACCGAAGGCGATGCGGCGGGCTGCAACCTTGATATTGGCGGTGGCATCCACAATGCAGGGGCTCTTGCCACCCAGCTCCAGGGTCACGGGGGTCAGGTTGCGTGCGGCAGCCTCCATAATGCCATGCCCCACGCTCGGGCTGCCGGTAAAGAAGATGTAGTCAAACTTCTCCTCCAGCAAGGCGCTGCAGTTTTCGCGGCCACCCAGCACTACTTTCACATACTCCGGGGGGAAGATACTGCCCAGCATCTCGGCCAGCACGGCGGAGGTGGCCGGCGAGGTGGACGAGGGCTTGACCACGCAGCAGTTGCCGGCAGAAAGCGCAGCGATGAGCGGGTCCAGACACAGCAGGACCGGATAATTCCACGGGCTCATGATGAGCACCACGCCATAGGGCTGCGGCTCCACGCGGCAACTGCTCGGGAAATGAGCCAGCGAGGCCATCACGCGGCGCGGCTTGCTCCACTTGCGGATGTGGCTGAGCGTGTCGCGCAGGCTGCCCAGCACCAGGCCGATTTCGCACATGTACCCCTCTGCTGCGCTCTTGCCCAGGTCGGCATACAGTGCCTCACTGATGCGAGGCTCCCACTCGCGTATGGTTTTCTGCAGCAGTTTCAGCGCGCGGATGCGGAACTTTACATCGCGGGTGACGTGGGTCAGGAAGAACTGGCGTTGTGTCTCGACTATTTCGTGCATATCAGTAGGCTGTGTTAAGAATTTCAATTACCTGGGCTTCATCAGCCGCGCGCGGATTCACGATGAGCGCGCCATCGTTCACGGCAAACTCCGCCACCTTGGCGAAATCGTCTTTGCTCACCCCGGCGGCTTCGAGAGTCAGCGGCAGCCCGCAGAGCGCATGCAGCCGGCGGCCCAGCGCGGTCACGGCCTCAATGGCGGCTTCGGCTCGCTTCTCCGCCGGGGTGGCCATGGCGGCATCCATGCCGACCAGCCATGGCAGCAGCGCGGCGTATGATTCCGTGCAGCGCTCCAGGTTGTAGCGCATCACGTGCGGCAGCAGAATGGTCATGGCCACGGCATGCGGCACATGGCACACGCCGCCCAGCGCATGGCCGATGGCATGCACCGCGCCCACCATGCTGTTGGAGAAAGCGATACCGGCCATGGTGGAAGCCAGAGCCATGGCGTAGCGGGCCTTCTTGTTGGAGCCGTTGCGGGTGGCTTCCTCCAGATTCTCGCAGATGAGCTTGATGGCCGTGGTGCCGTAGGCGGTGCTCATGGGATTGGCCTGCAGGCAGGTGCAGGCCTCGATTGCGTGCACCATGGCATCGAACCCGGTGCTGGCCGTGGCCTTGGGCGGCAGCCCGGCGGTCATGCGCGGGTCAATCACCGCCACATCCGGCTCCACAAAGGGGGAAAGGAACTCCATCTTCACGCCGTTGGCATCGTTGCGGATAACGGCCACGCCCGTGCATTCGGAGCCGGTGCCGGCAGTGGTGGGCACCACCACAAAGGGAATGTACTTGCCACGCACCAGATTCTCCACCCCGCCAATGGCCAGAATGTCATCTGCCTCCTGCGAGAGCACCAGGCGCACGCCCTTGGCAGTGTCGATGACCGAGCCACCGCCCACGGCCACCAGGGAATCGCAGCCACTGCTGCGGTAGAGGGCGGCAATATCATTCACCACCTTGAGCGAGGAATCCACCGGAATATCCGTGAAGGTGCAGGCAGGCGTGCAGCCCTCGGACGTCATGGCATCCACCACCTGCTGCATGGTACCGATTTTCGCCAGCACCGCATCCGAAAGCAGCATGGGAGCCCTGGCACCCAGGTGCTCCAGCTCATTTGCCAGCCGCTCCAGGGCAGAGTCGCCACAGAGCAGCTTCACGGCATTCTGAAATTCAAAGTATTTGTTCATGGTCAGTTATATCGCCCGGTCAGGAACCCGCAGAGAACGCGCCCATACACTCGCAGCGGGTTCACCTGCAAGGCCGGAATATCGGTTAAAATATGTTTCGTGATGAACTTCGGAAACAGGTAGCCCTCCACCAGGTTCACCAGGCGGGCCAGACGCATCACATCCGCAATCTCTCCCTGCATGCTGAAGGCGTGCTGGGCATAGGCCTGTGCCAGCCCCATCTGCCCGGTGAACATGCGGAAGGAAATGCCCGTGGATTTCAGTCGAAGGGCGCAGGTCGGCTTATCAATCTTATTCAGATTCAGCAGCTTGCCGCCCGTCCACTGCACATAGAGCTCCGGCGCGGCATGACCGGTCTGCAGCGCGTAGCTCATGCCCTCCGGCATGCGGTCAAACTCGTCCCGCACCCGGGAATCGAGCCCATACAGCTCCACCAGCGCAGCATGCACCACTCGCAGCACAATGCCCACCGTCAGTTTCTGCAAAGCGAGCTTCATGGGCTTACTCCCCGCGCTGGGCAGCAGCCCGGTTCAGACGGTCCATCATGGCCAGACCCAGCCCCATCTTCGGCAACTCCTCAGCCACAATCACCTGCACTTCCTCGCACTCATCCATGGCGCGCATCACCGCGAACAGGCGCACTGCGGCCTCTGCCAGGCGACCGCTGCCGGGGGAAAGCGGCATCACCTCGGCCCAGCAATCCTGCTCCGCCAGCGGGGAATCCCCCTGGTAGGTGATAAGGCCGTAGCTCACGCCCTCCTGAGGGGTGAACGGCTCCTTCGGGTCATGCAGAATCAGCGGCTTGGTGGGCGCATAGTGGCTTTTCAGCATACCGGGGGCGCAGGGAGTCGCGGCCTCGATATCGCTGCCCTTGCCGGGCTTCACCACCTTGCAGATTTTGCGAAGCTTCTCGCGGGTCACCGGTCCCTCTCGCAGCACCCGCACAGCGGGCGCCCCCTTTTCATCGAAGCAGGGTTGCAGAATCGTACTCTCCAGCCCCTCCGAACAGGCGCCGGCATCCAGCACCAGCGGAATGGAACCACCCAGTTCCTTCATCACCGCCGGGGCGCTTGTGGGAGAAATATGACCGAAGCGGTTGGCGCTCGGCGCGGCAATCGGATGCCCCAGCGCACGGGAAACAGCGCGCATCACCTCGTGACTCGTCACGCGGCAGGCCACAGTGGGCAGCCCGCTCGTCACGATATCCGGCACGCATTCCTTGCGCGGCAGCACCAGCGTCATCGGCCCCGGCCAGAATTCCTTGATCAGTTTATCCACCAGCGGCTGCAGCTCTGCCGGCACCTCGGCAATATCTTTCAGCGCCTTGCCATTCGGCAGGTGGCAGATGAGCGGGTCAAAGCTCGGTCGCCCTTTCACCTCAAAAACCTTAGCCACGGCATCCGGATTAAACGCATCAGCCCCCAGGCCGTACACTGTTTCCGTCGGAATAGCCACCAGCCCGCCCGCTGCCAGCACTGCAGCGGCTTCCTTATAAATACTGCGGCAATCCTCCAGCGGATCCACCTCAATCACTCGGGTCTCCATGCGCCAATCTTAGACTATACTCCACCAAAAGTCAACAATAAGAAAGGACGAAGTGCAAAGTGGGGGCAGCAGGTCTCAGCCCAATCCCCCCCCTGACCACGACGAACCATGAGTCAGGCTCTCCGGTGCTTCTCGTCATAACGTCATAACATTTGCAAAAAAGTCAGAAATTTGGCTTGCAATTTCAAGATTTCTGCTGTATAAGAGGCGACCACCATTCCGCAGTGATGCGGAGCTAACCTTTACAAAACACACAAATATGTCTAAGCACTCCACACTCAAGGCTACTGGTACCGTCGGCGGCAA
>JAFVQN010000159.1 GCA_017504805.1 Akkermansia sp.
AGGGTCCCAGTCGCTCCCCCACAGGAAGGAAAGGCCGAAATGCTGCCAGGCCGGTGCGGAGTGTAGCCCCAGCTGCGCCAGACTCCCCGCCAGCAGGAGCAGGGCCAGCGCAGCCCCGCCCAGGCAGGTGTATCGGAACATGGTGTCGGTTCGTTGCATGGTGGTTGTTCTGTTTGCCTCCCGGTATACCACCACCCTCCCGCACTTTCAAGCTGCGCTGCGTGATTCAAAAGCCACACTCCCTGTGGCAAAAAAGACACACTTCTCCAATCATCATTAAAGTGTACTTTAATGAGGGTGCGAAGACCGATAAATTGATGTTTGTCGTTGTCGGGGCACGGGACTTCAGTCCCGAAATAACGGTGCTTCCAATCGGGACTGAAGTCCCGTGCTCCGACAGAGTTCCCCGACAAATTCCAATTTGTCGTTCGAGTATTCACACTTTGGGGTGCGTATGCATGGCATAATAGTGAAGCAAGGACTTGAAAACACAAGAACGGCGTGCGGTGGTGAACCGCACGCCGTTGAAGTTAACGGGGCTGCCGGTGGGGCTTAAGCCTCGGGGGCAGCTTCGGCCTCGGCGCTGTAGTCGATGGCAGCGAGGGCCTGGTAGAGACGCCAGCGGCGCTGGATATCCTGCTCTTCCAGGGAGAGGAGCTTCTCGAAGTTGGCCTTGTTGGTCTTGGCGAGCATCTTGAAGCGGTTTTCGCCACCCTTGCCGTCCACACCGATGAGGGCATCGCGCACGGACATCTTGGGAGCCTTGCTCTTGATGGTGAGCGGGTTCTTGCCCTGCTTGATGTTGTCCGGGTTGAAGTTGTAGAGCAGCCAGCGGCCGCAGTCTACAGCGTCCTTCTGGCGGTCGAGACCCTGGGCCATGTTGATGCCGTGGTTGATGCAGTGGCTGTAGGCAATCACGAGGGCGGGGCCATCGTAAGCCTCGGCTTCAGCCAGGGTCTTGAGGGTGTGCTCATCGTTGGAGCCCATGGCGATGGAGGCCACGTAGATGTTGCCGTAGGTCATGGCCATGTAGCCGATGTCCTTCTTCACCTGGTCCTTACCGCGGGTGGCGAACTTGGCCACAGCGGCGCGCGGGGTGGCCTTGGAGCACTGGCCGCCGGTGTTGGAGTACACCTCGGTGTCCATGACGAGCACCTTCACATTGCGGCCGGAGGCGAGGATGTGATCCAGGCCGCCGTAGCCGATGTCGTAGGCCCAGCCGTCGCCGCCGAGAATCCACACGGACTTGCTCACCAGGTAGTTGGCCTGTGCCTTGAGGGCGGCCAGCTCGGGGTCATCGCCGCAGGCTGCCTTGATGGCGGCCACGGTTTCGCGTGCGTTCGCCACCTCGGCCTCGGTCTTCTGCGGGTTGCTCTTGATGGCTTCCACCAGCTCAGTGCCAATCTTGTCGGCAGCAGCTTCCAGGAGCTCCAGGGCGTATTCCTGCTTCTTGTCGAGGGAGACGCGGAAGCCAAGGCCGAACTGGGCGTTGTCCTCGAAGAGGCTGTTGGCCCAGGCGGGGCCGCGGCCATCGGCATCGTGGGTCCAGGGGGTGGTGGGCAGGTTGCCGCCATAGATGGAGGAGCAGCCCGTGGCGTTGGCCACCACCAGGCGGTTGCCCAGCAGCTGGGTCAGTGCCTTGATGTAGGGAGTCTCACCGCAGCCGGCGCAGGCACCGCTGAATTCGAAGAGCGGGCGCATGAACTGCTGGTCTTTCACCTGGCCGGGATTCAACTTGGTGCGGTCAGCATCAGACAGCTTCTCGAAGAAGTTCCAGTTGTTGGTTTCGGGTTCCAGCGCTTCGGCTGCCGGGGTCATGGTCAGGGAGTTCGTGGGGCATACGCGGGTGCAGAGTGTGCAGCCCGTGCAGTCTGCGGCAGATACCTGAATGATGAACTTCTTGCCCTGCCAGTTCTTGTGCATCTTGCTGGCATCGGCGCTCTTGAAGCTTTCCGGGGCGCCTTCCAAATCGGCGGGGTCTGCCATCTTGGCGCGGATGGCTGCGTGGGGGCACACCATGGTGCACTTGCCGCACTGGATACAGGCTTTGCTGGTTTCGGTCTTCTCGGGCTGCCAGACAGGAATTTCCAGCGCCAGGTCGCGCTTTTCATACTGGGTGGTGCCGCTGGGGAAGGTGCCGTCCACAGGCATTTCAGATACTTTCACGCTGTCGCCTTCGCCAATGACAATCTTGCCGAGCACGTCGCGTACGAAGTCGGGGGC
>JAFVQN010000160.1 GCA_017504805.1 Akkermansia sp.
ATTCGGAATCCCGGCTTTGAACACTTCGTTCACCAGGGTGTAGATTTCTTCGATGCAGGGGTCGGTCATGGCAAAGCAGCCAATGGATTCATCTCCCCCGTGCACCATGATGAAGGAACCGGTGCGCCCCAGTCTGCGGTCGTAGGCATTCGGGTAGCCTATGTTAAAGGAAAGGTGGAATCTGCTGCGCGGATTCATGTTGCCCGGCACCACCCGGTAGAAGCCCTCGGGGGCCTGTTCATCGCCCTCTGCCTGTTTTGGCCCCAGGTCGCCGCTCATGGCGGCAATATCGTAGACCTTGTGGATACCCCAGCTGCCATCTGCGGCCTGCAGCCAAAGTTCCAGCTCGTAATCCGCTTTGATGATACGGATAAAGACCGGCTTGCCAAAGTGTTGTCCCAGCCCGGCCTGCACCCGCTGGCGCGCCTGGGTGACCCGGGGTTCTTCAGCATGGAGGGGCAAAATCATGAATAGAGAGAGAATCAGGAGAATGAAGCGGGGCATGGTGGGTTTAACGCCCCGGATTCTAGCAGGTCACGCCCGTATCAGCAAGCATTTTATGGCGGAGAACCATGCGCAATAATCCGCGATTTGGTCTTGACTTGGCGGGCTTTTCGCGCTAGTCTAATCGCTGTCATAACAAGACATCTATAATACTATGTCCCGTACCCCCATCATTGCCGCTAACTGGAAGATGAACAAGGGCCCGAAGGAAGCCAAGGAATTCCTCGCCGCCCTTAAGGATGAACTTACTTGCGAGTGCAAGGCTGTTGACAAGGTAATCGTTCCTCCCTTTGTGACGATTCCCGCCGTTATGGAGACTCTCAATGGCTGCACCTGCATCGGTGTGGGCGCTCAGGACGTGAGCGACCGCGACAACGGTGCTTTCACCGGTGAGATTTCTACCACCATGCTCAACGAGCTGGGTTGCAAGTATGTGGTGCTTGGCCACAGCGAGCGCCGCCAGTACCACGGCGAGACCAACGCCTACATCAACAAGAAGATCAAGAAGGCTCTTGCCGCTGGCATCTGCCCCATCTACTGCATCGGCGAGACGCTTGAGCAGCGCCAGGGTGGCGAGCTCGAGACCGTGCTCAAGAGCCAGGTGGTGGAAGGTCTTGAGGGCCTGACCGCTGAAGAAGTGGCTGGTCTGGTGATTGCCTACGAGCCCGTGTGGGCTATCGGTACCGGCGTGACTGCTTCCTCCGCTGATGCCCAGGCTGCTCATGCTTTCATCCGTGGCGTGGTGGCCGAGGCTTTCGGCGCTGCTGCCGCTGAGGCTGTGCGTCTGCAGTACGGTGGTTCCGTGAAGCCCGACAACGCTGCCGAGCTCATGAGCCAGCCCGATATCGACGGTGCCCTTGTGGGCGGCGCCGCCCTGAAGGCTGAGTCCTTCGCCGCCATCATCAAGGCTGCTCTGTAAGGTTTCCGCTCAGAGATAAGGTTCTCAATAAAAAAGTCCGCAGGCTGAGGCTTGCGGACTTTTTTTTGTGAGGGGCGTGAGCAAGAAAATGCCG
>JAFVQN010000161.1 GCA_017504805.1 Akkermansia sp.
AGAAGCTTGCGGAACATTTCGATGTCGGTCACGGAGGTCTTCACGGTGGGCTTGATACCCACGATTTCAACTTCCTCCATCTTGTTGATGATACCACGCTCGATACGACCGGTAGCCACGGTGCCACGGCCAGAGATGGAGAACACGTCCTCCACGGGCATCAGGAAGGGCTTCTCAGTCGGACGCTCAGGAGTCGGGATGTAGGAATCCACAGCATCCATGAGGTCGAGGATCTTCTGAGTGTACTCAGCATCACCCTCCAGAGCCTTCACGGCGGAACCCATCACGATGGGCAGGTCATCGCCCGGGAAGTCGTAGGAGGAAAGAAGTTCGCGGATCTCCATCTCCACAAGCTCAGCGAGCTCGGGGTCAGCAAGGTCCATCTTGTTCATGAACACCACGATGTAGGGAACACCCACCTGACGGGCAAGCAGGATGTGCTCGCGGGTCTGCGGCATGGGGCCGTCAGCAGCGGACACCACAAGGATAGCGCCGTCCATCTGGGCAGCACCGGTGATCATGTTCTTCACATAGTCAGCGTGACCGGGGCAGTCCACGTGTGCGTAGTGACGCTGCTCGGTCTCGTACTCAACGTGAGCGGTGGAAATGGTAATACCGCGCTCACGTTCCTCGGGGGCACCGTCAATCTGATCGTAAGCACGAGCTTCAGCCATACCCTTGTCTGCAAGAACCTTGGTAATTGCAGCAGTGAGGGAAGTCTTGCCATGGTCAACGTGACCGATCGTACCCACGTTCACGTGGGGCTTGGTGCGCTGGAATGATTCTTTGGCCATATTAGTAAATTATGTTAGGGCTGCTTTATTCTTGCAAGAAATCAAAAAGCTTCTGGCGGGATTTGAACCCGCGACCTCATCCTTACCAAGGATGCGCTCTACCACTGAGCTACAGAAGCGACTTGACTCCGGGCGTCCCACACAGGTGAGACGTGAAAGCGGGGGAAGTATACACGCTCTCGACCACCAAGTCAATGATTATTTCTATTTTTTTTGCAAAAAATCATTTTTCTACCCCAAAATGCACTATTTTCGGGTCAAAACGGGTGGAAAGTTGGGTTGAAAGGTACAAAAGTTGGGTGCACAATGAGGGTCTATGAAGAAATTCGCATTCACAACCGCCGCCGTTCTGCTCGGTTTCGCACAGCTGACCGCCGCAGAAGATCCGACCCGCGATAAAACCCCAGCCAAGCCCTGCTGCGATACCGGCACCGCCTGCTGCGCTGACAAAGCAAAATGCAAACCCTGCGCCCCGATGTGCAGCAAGTCCGACAAGGGCGTCTGCTGCGGCGAAAAGGCCTGGTTAGATATTGAAACCGTAACCATCGAAGCCGCAAACGGAGATCCGATTGCCCAGTATACCATCGCGTACCTCACTGAAGTGGGCGATGAAAACACGGCACCGGATACCGGTAAAGCCATGGAATGGTACGGCAAGTCCGTAGACGGGCTCAAAAAAGCTGCCGATGAAGGCAGCGCCACAGCCTGCTGCGCCCTGGCACGCATGTATTCTGAAGGCAAGGGAGTCGAGAAAGACCCGGCCATGGCCGAGAAGTACATGAAGATGTGCAAGGAAATCTGCGATAAGAAAGCAAAGGAATGTAAGGAAAAGAAGGCGGACACCCCCGCCGCACCGGCTCAGAACTAATCCGGCATGACTGCAGCCCCTGCCCTTCCGGCGGGGGCTGCTCACATTCCGATTCCGGGTCAAGAATAGAAGACCCGGCGCAGGTACAGCCCGGCAGCTGGCGCACAGTAGCGGCTCTTTTCGCCTAGTGGTTCATCCAGCATCGCCTGCAGGCCCTGATGCGAGAGTCGTCCGCGCGAGACCTGGTGCGCCGTTCCCACCAGAAGGCGCACCATACGGTACATGAAGCCGTTTCCATGTACCAGGAGCCTCAGCAGCTCCCCTTCCCGCTCCACGGAGCACCGGTAAATCGTGCGCACATAAAAATCGGCCGGCGGGGTCTCTGGTTCATTTCCGCGGTTAGCCGCAAAACGGCGGAAATCGTGCGTACCGACATATTGCTGCATTGCCTCTGCCAGCATTGCTGCATCAAAAGGCCGGGGCAGATGCCAGACGCGCCCATGCATGAACGGGGAGAGCACCGCCGCACGGCTGATGAGATATTCGTACTCCTTGCCCACAGCTGCAAACCGGGCATGAAAATCTGCCTCAACCTCCCGCGCAGACATCATACGTATACTGGCGGGCAAATGCGCATTCAATGCTGCCACCCAGTTCTCCGGGTTCATGCGGCAGCCGTTTGGTATATCAGCATGGAAACACTGCGCGTGCGCATGTACCCCGGCATCCGTACGTCCGCTCGCGGCTATGCGCACTGGCTCGCGCAGAATACGCCCCATTGCTGCTTCCAGGGTATCCTGCACGGAAACACCTTCCTTCTGGCTCTGCCAGCCACAGTAGGAAGCACCATCATACGCACAGGTAAACAGGATACGAGCCATAGCCGCTGAAAACAAACGCCGCAGTCCTCACTTGCGGAGAACTGCGGCGTGCATCATCAAAACGTGATAATCAAGGTGAAAATGGTGTTTTACAGCTCGAGGTCCATATCCATATCCATGTCCTCGCCGAGGCCTTCCTCCTCAGAGTCTGCATCGGCGGGCTCCTCCTCAGTGGATTCCTCCTCTGCAGAATCTTCCTCAGCGGGCTCCTCCCCGGTGGATTCTTCCTCAGCAGATTCCTCCTCTGCCACAGGTTCTTCGTCAGCAGATTCCTCCTCTGCCACAGGTTCTTCGTCAGAAGTGGTTTCCTCTTCCGTGGTCTCGTCATCCGCGGTCTCCGCATCGGCAGGTTCAGCATCGGCAGGTTCAGCATCGGCGGGTTCCTCGGCATCATCGGCAGGCATGACCTCCATATCGGGAGCAGGCTCAGCCTCCACGTCTACAGCTGCCGGAATAGCAGGCACATCTTCCTCAGAAGCGAACTTGAACGCCCCGTTGTCAGAAGTGGCAGCCACATAGGAGAGAGCAGTGGCAAGCTTCTGAGAGCCGTAGTACTCAGGCATTGCGGGCGGGTTATTGTTGCTTTCGGAATCAGCATTGTAGGTATAGAGCTGACCCTTGGTGAACTGCTCCTTGGGGGCAGCATCAACTGCTACACCAGCTCCTATTCCCACGGCGCGAATCAGGCTGGAGTCATCCACTTCGCCATCAGCGGCTGCCACAGGCTTACCAGCCTGCACTCGCCCCATTTCGCGCACCAGACGGCACACGGCGTCTGAATAGGCGTTGGCCTCACTGGCTGCAAGAGCATTGGCATCAGCGCTGAAAACGCGCACACTGGCGTTCTGGAAGCGCTTGTTGAGAGCTTCCACGCGGGGAGCAACGGCCTCAGCCGTCTTGTAATCGGTCACCTTCTGCAGTTCGGCAGTCAGTTCTTCTGCCAGCTGCTGGGCAGTCTTTTCTTCTTTCTGGCAGGAAGTCAGCATGCCGAAAGCCAGCAGGGCGCATGAGGGGATGAGGAGAAAACGTTTCATGGAGGGAATAAGATAATCTACGTTCCAAAAATTAGCAGGATTTCACTCTCGTGTCAAGGTAAAGAATGACGTTTCGGGAAAAAATAGTAGTTTTTTCGCTCGGCAGGCCGCTTCAGCGTGGTTCAGGGAGGATATCGGCATAAATACCGGGGTCTGAACCATCGATGACGGTGGCACCCACCGTGCGTGCGTAGAAGTCCTGAGGCCCGGTTCCGCCAATAATGGCGTAGCCGTATCCCATGGCGCGCATCTGCTCCAGCGCAGTGATGAGCAGTGCTTTTCCCACGCCGCCCAGGCGCTGTTCCGGATCTACGCCCATCGGCCCGATGAAGCCGCGTGCTGTAGCATCGAAACAGGCAAAGCCAATGACTTTTTTCTCATGTGTTGCAATAACGCAGCCACAGGGCTGATGCGCCATGGCCACCTGGAATTCGCTCACCCAGCGTGTGCTGAAGGTGCGGGCTATCCACTCCTCGACAGCGTGCATTTCAAACGGGCGGCAACTTCTCACCCTTACCCCCTGCTCTGCCAGCGCACCCCGCAGCGGTGCGCCTTCCGGCAAGGCGTACAATCGAACCAGCATATCTACCATATCAGTGAAAAAGAAACCCGCGGGGCCTTGCGGCCCCGCGGATGAATGTGGATTCTACAAGTCTTAGTCTCCTTTGCCGGTGCCTTCTTTCGCGTTGAAGTAGTAGGCATCAATCTTGTTGACAAGTTCGCCGGCATTCTCGCTGTCATACATCATCTTGAAGTACCGAGCCATGGCTGCTGCATCCTTCAAATCGGCCGGAGCCTTCGCCCAGGCGGCCTTATCCATCGGCGCGGGCGACTTAGCTGCAGCCTCCTTCACGCCGGGCATGGCCCAAAGCAGGCCCAGAGCCCGGTTCAGAGCATCTGCCGGCAGGCTCTTCTGGGCTCCGTGGGAGCTCATCACAGCCTGGCAGTAGCAGTCCACGGCGTCGCTTGCAGCCTTCTTCTTGTCATCGGCAATCGTGCCGCTGAGCTGTTCGGCAGGAACCTGAGCAGCATGAGCGCGACCCAGCGCATAGCAAAGCCAGCTGTATGCCTCAGTATCTACATCCCGATAGAGTTTTGAATCCTTCTTCAGCGCATCAATGGCACCCTGAATGGCGGCAAGACTGTCCGGGGTATCCGTAATCATGCCGGCAATCTTGGCGGCGGCCACGCGGGCGGCATCGGAGCCCTGCAGGCTGTCCACTCCAGGAATGCTTGCCGCCAGTGTCTTGACGGCAGGGAAGTCCAGCATGCGCACTGCACAGGTCAGCTCATGCAGAGCAGACTGAGTGCAGGGTGAGCCGGGCAAGCCGGCAAAGGCGGCATACTTCTTCTTGATTGCGGCAAACTGCTTGCGAGCCTCTGCGGTCTCACCACCATAGTAATCGCGCAGGGCGTTGCCCATTTCTGCGGGGGTTATGATGTAGAACAATTTGCAGGAAGCAGCGCTGGCTGTCATGAGCTGGTCCGTGCCCTTCACCATGTAGAAGAACGAGCCCTTACCATCGCCTCGCTCCAGTTCCATCGGAGCAGGCTTGCCACCCGGCACCTGCACGTAGGCTTTCAGCTTGGCTGCCTGCTGAGCGGAAGCGAACTGCAGGCAGGAGCATGCTGCCAGAGTAAGACCAATATACTTAAATAATTTCATATAATGATAAACGGGGGGGTTAGGGTTACTTCTTCTTGCTGCTCTGCACGGCTCGCTTGAATTCCTTGTTCTCCTTATCTTCCTTCATCACGGCCGGGTCCTTACCGTAGTTGTACACTGCGGTAACCACCTTGTTGAATTCGTCACGTTCTTCGGGAGTGAGCTTGGCTTCCACACCGCTCCTGCGGATGAGGTTCTCATACAGAAGGCCGGTATTCCAGGCGGTCCAGCGGTCGGAGTTCTGGAAGCCCTTCTGCAGGCGGTCGCCCTGGGGCGGGTTGTTGCGCTTCCAGAAGATTTCCATGATAGCCAGACATGCCTTGGCAGAGTACTGCACCTTGCCCTTATACTGGTTGAACAGGTTCATGTAGGCAAGCAGTGCATTCTTCGGGTCGTTGGCCTTGTCGTATGCCTCACCTTGCATGAGCATCATATCCAGTCGGTCGCGCTGGTTCTGGCGGTTGCGCAGGTACTTAGTGGTCGTCTCAATGGCCGCCTTGGCATTACCCGTGCGCAGGTGCAGCTTGGTGAGGCCCACCAGAGCCAGGCCACCCACGTCCGGGGAGGGATTGGCAGCCACCTTGGTGTACAGCGCGGCAGCCTCCTGCTGCTTGGCGGCATCCTTGGAATAAGCCAGGGCGTTAGCCTTGCCGCGTTCGGCGTCCTGCACGAGGTCACGCTTGCGCTCAATCACGGTATCATAGTATGCCACGGCCTGGTCGAGTTCTTCCGTACGTGCGGAGGGATCAGGGAACTTGGACACATAGTTCACGAGGTAGTCACCCACCTGAACGCAGATGTAGTTGGTGAGGTCCGTCGGTTTGAAGGAGTTGGTCATGTCGCGGAACACGCCCATAATTTCCTCCTCAAGTTTCTCGCGTGCGGCCTTATCTTCCTTCAGCGCCCCCAGCTCCATGTTCATGGAGTTAATCTGAGCCATGCGGAAGATAGCGTTGGTGTACTTATCGGCCGGGTCAATACCGGGGAAGGAGGTGAAGTGAGCCGTCTTCTCTTCCAGAGTAAGCGTCTTCTTGTTGTACTCCTTGTTACCCTTCACGTAGATATCAACGTAGGTGTTGATGGTTTTCTCAAGCTCGGGGTCAGCCTTGTCGTTCTTGAACATGTAGTTCGCTTCGCGGGCAATGGTGTCCTGCGCACGCTTCACGGCCTTGTCAAAGCTTTCCTTGTCATTGGCCATGTTCAGATACAGGGATACCATGGGCAGCACAAAGGGATCGCCCTCGGCATCGCCATCCACCCAGTAGCGCTCGGCATACTCACGGCAGCGGGCCTTGGCTGCCTCCTCACTTTCACCCTCTGCAGGGTACTCACCGGCATAGGACGCCAGCCAGAACAGTGCGTTGGAAGCCGTGCTGCGGCCGCTCGTGCTCTTGAGCGCCACGCCGCCATCAGCAGCCTTCTGCAGGCGGGAAATGGAGGTAGCCTTCACGGCGTCATCCGTGTCGTTGAGCAGGATACCGGCTGCCAGCAGTTCTGCGGTGGGATACAGGTCACTCGTCGGCCAGGTGGCGCAGATGTGATTGCAGTACTTCAGCGCCATGGCCTTGTCTGACTCGGCATCCTTGTCCGAGGCAGCGTCCTGGGAACGCTTCATGTACTGATCAATGGCGGCATAGTACATCTTGTCTGCCATGGGGGCCATGGACAGATCCGTTGTGGTGTACTTGGCGGCGTACTCGTCGAAGGTCTTGATGGCGTTGTCGCGCTGAGCAGCGTCCTGAGCACCAAGTCGTGCGTACGCGTCGGTCAGGAAGTAATAGACCTGGTTATCATAGTTGGCGGCTTCCTTCTCCTTCAGGCCTTCCTTGGTATCAGTGGCCTTCATCTCACCACTGCTGATGAGGTCGGTTGCGGTCTTCACCACTTCCTCAAAGGCGCGAAGCTGGTAGTGAGAAGCCACCACCATGTAGCGGGCAGTCAGATACAGCTTGTTCGTCTTATCGTTGGCAAACTGCTCGATAACCTCCTGAGCAGCAGGAATCACTGAAGCCCAGTCCTTTTCATCCAGAGCGCGGGTCATCTTCTGGAACGCCAGCACCTTGTTCTGGTCACCCATATCCTGACCTTCCAGCATCTTCTCATACTTCAGACCTGCCTCGTCATCTCCCGTCTGACGACAGAGCGCACCCAGCTGCAGAATCACCGTATTGCGCAGCGGACGCGGCTCTGCACCCTCACCCTTGCCAGGCAGGGCCAGCTTGCCATAACGGTCATACAGCAGCTGAAAACCACCCTTGGCAAGTCGGTTGGAGCCGATATCCTTGGCAATGGTGGAGGAAGAGAGCACCGAGAAACCGTCGAACAGGGTCCCCTTCTCTTCCAGCCCCCGGTAGGTAGCCAGGAGTTTCTTGCTGCTGGCGCCATTCAGACGCACACCGGTTCCGGGGTCAGTCAGCGCCTTCTTGTATCCGGAAAGCCCCTTCACCTGAGCGGTCAGGGAAGTGCGCACCGGTGCCATATCTGCCACCAGACCAAACAGCGTGTTGGCGGTGCGGGCGGCTTCTGCAGCCTGCTTGTCGTTGCCCGAGCGAAGAGCGGCCTCCATCACCTTGTAGGCACTCTGGCCAAGCTTGTAGAACTTATTGGCGTTGCGCCCGGCACGTGCGGGATCCAGATTGTAGCTGGCGGGGCTGGCCTCGATGAGCTTGTACACCCAGCCCACATTGTCCGGGTTGGAGATAGCCACGCGCACAATCGTGTTCAGCCCCTCCATTGCCATGTCATCCGGCACGCGACCCTTCACCTTGCGGCTCATCTCCAGATACTTGGCCGCCTTCTCAAAATCAGGTTTTTCGCGCAGAATATAGGCCTGTACCAGAATGAAACAAATCTGGCCTTCAATCTTGAGCTTCTTCTCCGTGTTGCTCACCTTGCCCTTCTGAACCAGGTCGAGATACTTCTCGTAGCAGGTGATGGCGTCTTCCAGCTTACTCTTGTCCGGGTTCTCGCCTGTACCTTGCTTGTAGCGGCAGTTACCCATCTGGAACATGGCATAGGTGAAGAACGGTTCATACGCCTCCGGCTGTCCCGGTATCTTCGACTTTGCCTGAGAAAGTCGGGCGGGGTCCTTCCAGCGGGCATCCTCCATGAAGGCCTTGTAGGCGTCGTACGCTTCATCGTACCGCTTCCCCTTGAAGTAGGATTCTGCCTTTTCCCATGCATAGAACGGCAGCACATAGGCAAACTGCTTTGCCGTAGCTCCCTTGCCGCTGAATCGATTGATGACCGCGTCGCAAAGCTTCACGGCGTCCTCTGTCTTACCCTGCTTGGCCAAGGCCTTCACCTTGTTCAGGGAGGACAGCGGGTCCTGCGCCTGGCAGACCATCGGCATCGTGAATGCCAATGCTGCCATGACAGATACTGCTGTGGTGTAATTATTCATAAATGTTTCTCGTGAGTTAGAAAAATGTTCGCTTTTGTGTAATAGTCAGGGACAAAGAAGGGGAGCACGCGGATGATTTGTCCGACACGCTCCCCACCTGTACCCGATTCCAGGGTTACTCCTGCGCCGATGTGTTCAGGCCCACGGTCGAGATTCCCGCCTCAGAAAGGGCGGCCATCACGTCCACAATGCGCTGGTGCGGCGTTGCCGGGGCTCCTTCCACCATGACGATGGGGTTCGTATCTGCGGCCTGTGCTTGTTCTGCCAGGTTTTTGAGAGCTTCCACCAGCTCACCCAGTTCGCGTTCTTCGCGGTACTCAGGGCTGCGCGGGTCAAGACCGGGATTCATGGCTCCTGCCATGGGCATGTCTCCATTCCAGTAAATGGCTCCGGAGGCTTCCACCTTGATGCGACCAGGCTCCAGGGGAGGCGGAGCTCCACCAGAGGATGGTGCGCCGGGCAGCGATACACTCAGGCGCTTCTCACTCACCAGCGAAGTTGCCACAATGAAGTAAATCAGGAGCAGGAAGCAGGCGTCCATCATGGACGACATGTTCATCTGCGGCTCCTCTTCCGGCTCGGCCTCGCGTTGTTTACGTCTTGCCATATCAGATAATCTTTCTATTGCTTAACATTAATGGGCAGGAAGCGTGCCGAAAACGACGTTGGACAGACCGGCTGCGGCAGCGCAGCGAATCACCGTTGCGGAACGCTCCCAGGGGGCATTCTGGTCACCGCGGATGTAAAGTCGGATCTGAGCCGGGTCCAGATTCTTGGCCTTCCACATCTCAATCTGCTTGGTGATGAAGTCGGTCAGGTCCTGAGTCTGCTGAGCCTGGTAGCCGATGGTCTTGGCGCCATCAGACACACTCCAGATGATACCGGGGGCATAGCTCTCACCGAACTTCTTGGCCGTGCGTTCATCCATCTTCTCGGTATCCGGGAACACGTTGACCACCACGCAGCCGTTTGCATCCTTCATTTCGGAGCAGGTCACAGCATTGGGCATCTTGACGCAGGGATCCTTGGCCACCGTAATCTGGGAGGCATTCACCACGAAGAAAATAATCAGCAGGAAGCATGCATCCATCATAGACGACATGTTCAGCTCAGCCTTCGTTTCATCTTCAGACCGTGCTTTTTTCTTTGCCATATTATAAAACGGGGTTCTTTCATTACACCGGCCTTGAGCTACTCGCGGGCATCAAGGCCGGCCCGAATTGCGGGAGGGGAATCAGGCCTCCTCCTCTTCTTCAGCTTCCTCCTCGTACTCTTCCTCGTCGGCGTCTTCCTCGCCTTCGTCATCACCACCGAAACCTTCGGGGATGCGGGCAAGCATAGCCTCACCGTTCAGAGTATTAATGGCGGCGTTCATCATGTCCTCGATGGCATTGATGCATTCTGCCTCGCGGGCCTTGGCCAGCTTGTTCTGGAAGTAGAACACCGGAAGGGCGATAAGGGAGATAATCAGACCCCAGAAGGTGGTAAGAAGTGCCACGGAGATGGAGCCTGCCAGCGTGGTCGGGTCAGCCTGGCCGGTTTCAGCCAGCACGGCGAAGGCTTCCACCATACCCTGAATGGTACCGAACAGACCGATGGTCGGAGCAATGGAACCGGAAAGGGCCACCAGGTCAACGTAGCGCATCAGTGCGGGGCGCTCATTGGCGGTGAAATCTGCCACGGCGTCGGACACAGCATCCTTGCCCAGGTCCTCAGGACGGTTGGCATCCACATTCGGCAGAGCATAAGCCACCAGACGGCCAAGATAGGTGGGGCTCTCCGTGCCGAGCTTGATGGCAGACTGCACGCGGCATTCGCTCATGAGGGCGACGAGTTCATCGCGCAGGGCGGCGGGAGCAAAGTGCTTCTTGTTGAGCTGCATGGCGCAATACACAACGAGCATGATGGTGATGAAGAACAGAATCACGAGCGGAATCATGGTCCAGCCACCATCAATCACCCACTTCTGGAGCATGTTGGTCTGCTTGGCAGCAGCCTCAGCTTCTTCCTGAGCGAACACCATTCCGGGGAGAGTAATCATTGCAGCCGTCAGCAGGGACAGAGCACGAACACTGAAACGAGTAATCATGGATTTCATAGTTTGGTAATGCAGAATTGACTTCTCTATTTAATCACATTCTTCCCACATGGCAAGAAAGAATTGCAAATTCGAGGATTTTTCCTGAAAAAAATCTGCTATTTTGCCGTACAGCTCACGGCACCACCGCAGCGGCCCGACGGATTTTCGGCGCCAGAGCAGTATTTTGCTGCACGCCGCAGAACTGCTCAGCCCCGGCTCCGGCCGCATACACCGGAACCGCTATACCGCTGTGCGAAAAGGTGCTGAAATGGCCGTTCACTTCTCCCTTTTCGCGATTACCGCCCCGCAGACTGAGCCCGCCGGTCTGGTGATCTGCCGTCACTACCAGCAGCGTGTCCGGGTGCTGCTGCATCCACTTCAGCACCACTCCCACGGCGCGGTCAAAATCCAGCGTTTCACGCACTGTCTCTGCCAGGTCATTCTTGTGCGCCGCTGCATCAATCAGGGAGCCTTCCACCATCAGAAAAAAGCCGTCACTGTCCGTTTCCAGAACGGCCAGCGCTGCGGCAACCTGCTCCGGCAGCCAGTTTCCTCGCTCGGAAACCGGAGGGCACTCTTTCGTCGCAACCAGTTTGCATCGCTTACTCCGCTTCTGCAGAAGCTCGCGCTGCTCCTCCGTAAAATCACCTGCTCCGCCACCGGCTATGACCTCGAAGCCGGCCTCCACCAGCGCGGCGGCAACTTCCTCCGTATTGTAACGATTCGTCGTATGCGCATAGAAAGCCGCCGGGGTTGCATCCGTTATCGATTTAGTCACCACCAACCCCGTCGATTTCCCTGCGCGCCGCATCTGAACGGCAAGTGATTCGCGGTGATTCCCCTGAGCATCCATACCAAGCTGCCCGTTCACCGCTTTGCAGGCGCAGGCGATGGCGGTGCCGCCCGCCGCAGAATCCGTGATGGTATGGGAAGCAGAAGTCGTGATGGAACATCCCGTGACTGGCAGGGATGTGATATTGAGAGCCCCCTTATTGCCCAACCAGGCCGCCCACACATGTTCCGCCCCCATACCATCTCCTATCATCAGCACCACATTGCGAGCCACGGGAGCAGCCTGCTCCTGATTGAAGGCTCGCTCCGGATCGTGCGCGCGCGCATGCGTGTACACGTGCGCGCAATTCGAAACGAGGAGGGAACAAGCGACCGTCAGACTGAAATAGATTGTTTTCACTCGTACAGCTTAGCACACAGCCCCACAAGATGCAAGCCCGCAAAAAAGCCGCTGTGAAAACCTCACAGCGGCCTGGTGAAAATTGTTTTTTTGCTTTACTTGCCCTTAGTACCCAGCACCTTGACAGGCTGCTCAGGAGTAGCAACCTGGGCAGGCTGCTCCTCAGGGACAAGATCCTTCGGCATGGAGCGAAGCTTAGGCATGGACTGAGGCTGGCAGCAGCAGGAGCTGAATGCAACTGCGCAGGCAATAGAAGCAATGAGAGTGGCGAATTTCATAACAGTATATGGTTAGCTGATTCCGGTGTGTATTCAATCAAATTCAGAATAGATAGTCAACACAAATTTCGCATCAGAGCCACTTTTTGGGCAATTCTGTGAGGAGTCTATGATTAAACGCTTGAAAAAAGGCCCCCGGCCTGATATAAGAATGCCTGAAATGGCACGACACGGCAGAGGCAGACTCTTTTCATCGCACGGCAGAGGCGGCGCGATTGCCATACGGCGGCGCATCATCATCGGCTGCGTTGCCGGGTTGATGCTCCTTTGCGCATGCCTGGTCGTGGGATACTACCAGCTACTGGCGTACCTGCAGAGCGATTCCTTCCGCCAGAAGGCTGAATCCGGCATACAGACCGCCTGTGGCGCAACCCGGGTGGAGATGTCCGGAAACCTCAGAATCGATGGCCCTCGCATTACCACCGAATCACTCACACTGGAGAAAATCGGTGCAGTCAGCCAGGCTCAGGCTACAGGCATCAACGCAGAAATCGACCGCTCCGCCCTCATCAGCCGGAAACTTCACCTGCGCAAGCTGAGCATGGAGGAAGCTGCTGTCGCGCTGGATGCCACCAATCCCGCAGCCAGCTCCGGCCGCAAAGCAGGCAAAAAGTCCAGCAAACGCCGCAAAACAGCCAAAACGCCGCAGCCGCAACCAGCTGCACCAGACTCACCAGTTCTCCTGAGCAGGGACAATATCCAGCTCGACGTACTGGAATGCAAGGATGCCGACCTGTCGCTGCGGAGCCCGGGTGGTACCTACCGGATTTTCAGCGCCAGCATCACTGCCCTGCCCGCCCCCCGCATCGGCAGGAATGCCTGGCAGCTCAACGTGGAGAACGCCCGCCTCCGCACGCCATTCTACTACCTCCAGGACAGCAGCGTCAAATCTGCAACCGTTGTATACCACAACAACGGCCTTGACCTCACCGATGCACGCGTCATGCTCACTCCGGGAGAAATGCGCGTCAAAGGCCATTTCGACCTGAAGCAGTCGCAGTGGACTCTGGATCTGCAGGTAAACAAGGGCAATGTGCACCGTATCCTCAGCGAGGATTGGAAAAGACGCATCAACGGCGACCTGTACGGCCGCATGGCCATTACCGGCAAAGGCCGCAGCGTCACCTCCGGTGTTGGTTCTTTCTCGTTGCAGAACGGCGTAATTGAAGGGCTGCCCTTCCTTTCCCAGCTCCCGGTGGGCAATACCTACCCTTACCGCACCATTGAACTCGAGAAGGCAGAAAGCCAGATTCTCTTTCCCTTCTCTGCCCGCAAAATGAAGAATGCCTGGCTGTTCGACAAGATTCATCTGCAGGCAAAAGACGGCTCTCTGATTATCCGCGGACAAGTGCTTATCGGCACCGACCGCCGCCTGGGCGGCTCCCTCACCATCGGCGTGCCGGAACATGTCGTAGCATCTCTCCCGGTCACCACCGAACAACTGACCGAACAGCTCTTCACCGCTCAGGGGCAGGAGTCTGGCTACCTCTGGGTAAATATGAACCTCAGCGGTACCATCGACCAGCCGGAGGAGGACCTGAGTGTCCGCATCGCCACTCTTGTGAGCCGGAATCTGGCCTCCATGCTGGTTGATGTTCCGAAAGGCTCCGCCTCTGCTCTGCTTAATCTCCTGCTCCAGCAGAAACCAGCCCCAGAAGAGGGTCCCAACACTGGTTCCCCGACTCCCGCACCCTCAAACCCGCTCCAGGATGCAGCCGACGCCGCCGGCTCACTCCTCAAATCCATCTTCTGACCATGAGTTCTTCCTATCCCTCCCAGTATATCGACTGCATCTGCACCATTCTGGAACGCTTTGCCCCCACGGCATTTCATGCCACCCTGCCCAACGGCAAACCCACGGTCGCCTTTGTGCAGCGCAAGGAAGCTCACCTGCTTGAGGTGATTCAACCCGGTGATAAAGTAGCTGTCACCATCTGCCCCGCAGATTTTGAGCGAGCACGCATCCGCAGCATGGCCTGACACAGGTAGCATGACACCTCATCCTAAACAAGCTGAAGTTCTCGCCCCGGCTGGCAACTGGGACTGCGTTCGCGCAGCCGTGGCCAACGGCGCGGATGCCATATACTTCGGGCTCGACCAGTTCAACGCCCGCATGCGGGCCGACAATTTCACGCGGGATGATCTGGCCTCCCTCATACCCTTTCTGCACAGCCACGGCGTTCGTGGGTATGTGACCATGAACGTGCTGATTTTCCCGGCGGAATTCGAACAGGCGGTCGAGTACCTGGATGCGTTGGATGCAGCCGGTGTCGATGGCGTCATCGTCCAGGACACCGGGCTTGCCGCCCTCATCTCCCAGCACCGCAAGGCAGGCCGCTGGAACATTGAACTGCATATCTCCACCCAGATGACGGTGAGCAGCCCAGAGGCTGTCCGCCTGGTCGACGAGCTCTTCGACCCGCAGCAGATTGTGCTTTCGCGCGAACTCTCCCTGCGCGAAATTGAAGCCTGTGCCAAAGCCACCACCAAACCCATCGAGGTTTTCTGCCACGGTGCCCTCTGCGTGGCCTATTCCGGCCAGTGCCTCACCAGCGAAACACTCGGCCAGCGCAGCGCCAACCGCGGCGAATGCGCTCAGGCCTGCCGCATGCCCTACAAAATCGAGGTGGATGGCCGCCTGCGCGACCTCGGCGAGCGGCGCTACATCTTTTCCCCGCAGGATTTATGCGCCCTTGACCGCGTGCCCCATATGCTGGCCGCCGGGGTGCATAGTTTCAAGATTGAAGGCCGGCTCAAAAGCCCGGAATACGTAGCCGCCACCACCCGCGCCTACCGCCGCGCGGTCGATGCCGCGCTCGCTGGCGTTCCGCTCCGCCCCGAAAATCGCGCCCGCGACCTCTACGCCATGCAGATGGCGTTCTCCCGCGGGTTCTCCACCGGCTGGCTGGATGGCACCGATCACCCCCTGCTCACCCACGGACGCTTCGGCAAGAAGCGCGGCGCCCTGGCCGGCCGCATTGTCCGCAGCGGCGAAGGCTGGGTCGAGCTGGACTCCCTGCCCGCCATGCCCATTTCTCCCGGTGATGGCTTTGTGATTGATGCCGGCCAGGACCGCAACGAGGAACAGGGAGGCCGCATCTGGCGCGTTCAGGGTTGCCGGCTTTTCTTCCACGGCAAAGGCAGCCGCATCAACTGGCGCTTCGTGCGCCCCGGCCAGTTACTCTGGAAAACCGCCGACCCCGCTCTGGATAAGCACCTGCATGCCACCTGGGCTGATTTCGGGCGCCACGCGGCCTCCACCCCGGGGCAATCGCTCGATATCCATTTCGACGGTCGCATCGGCAGCCAGCTCACCGCCACCTGCCGCGGCATCACCGTCGGCAGCGGCATCCCGCTCGAGCCCGCCGAAAAGCGGCCACTCACCCCGCAGAGCATTGAATCCCAATTCTCGAGACTAGGTGGCACCGGATACTCACTAGGCGCATGTACTTACACCCTTGCAGATAACCTTATTCTCCCGGTTTCCGTGCTGAACAGAATGCGCCGCGAGCTTATCGAAAAGCTCCCGCAGAGCGGAGCCACGGCTCGCGCCCACGTGCGCTGGTCCGGGTGGAGCCGCTCCTTCCCCGCACTGGCTCCAGCCCGGGGCTATAAGCTCTCCGTCCTCTGCCGCGAACCAGAGCAGGCTCTTGCTGCCGCAGCAGCAGGCATCAAACGCATCTACCTCGATTTCAAGAACATCCGCCAATACGCACAGGTGTCTAAAAACATTAGAGACACCTACCCGGAAACCAGGATCTGGATAGCGACCATGCGCATCATGAAGCCGCATGAAGCAGGCTATTTCAAATTCATCAACCAGGCGCAGCCGGACGGCGTGCTGGTGCGCAACCTGGGTGCCGCCTATTGGTTCCGGAACAAGGGCGTCCCCATGATTGGCGATTTCTCGCTCAATACTGCCAATCCGGAAAGCGTGGCACTCTGGCAGGACTTCGGCCTGCGCTACCTCACCGTATCATACGATTTGAACGCAGCTCAGCTGGCAGACCTCCTGGCAAGCGGCTGCGGCCCGGCGCTGGAGCTCACACTGCACCAGCACATCCCCATGTTCCACACCGAGCACTGCGTATTCTGCACCTTCCTGAGCCAGGGGCACAGCTTCAAGGACTGCGGTCAGCCCTGCGACCACCACAAAGTGCGCATCATGGACCGCGCCCATGCCATGCACTACCTGCGCAGCGACGAAGCCTGCCGCAACACCTTGTTCAACGGCCAGGCCCAGTCCGCCGCCCGCTATGTGGACGGCATGCGCCGCTGCGGCCTGAACCGCTTCCGCATTGAACTGCTCGATGAATCCCCGGACAAAGCCACAGAACTCATCGAAAGCTACCGCGCCCTCCTCAAAGGCCACCTCAAGGCCGACTCGCTCATGCAGCAGCTCAACCTCCTCGACCGCATCGGCGTGACAGACATGAAGTAAGCCCCACATACTGGCCCACGCGAAGCCACTCATTGAAACAAAAGGAATTCGCGAAAGTTGATTGAAGAACATCCACGCCTGCGCGACTAGTATCGCAGGCTTTTGATTCTAATCCTGTTTAGTGTCCCTCTGCGCACTCAAACTTCCCCTGCCCGGTACTGCGTAACAGGGGGAATGATGGACCGGGGGCTGATTATTTGTTGCAGCGGGCAGATTTCCGGTTTATTCTCCTGGTCTTGCGGGGGTGCATGCTGCGCTCCCGATGCAACAAAACTGATTACGTATATGTGTAACACCAACAACCCTGATATGAATATGCTAAACGATTCCACTCCTATGAATGATGATATTGTAACACCTGTCGGCGGGCAGTTATCTCTGCCCATTAATCTGGCGGATTCTCAATCTGTCATGTCTTCCGAGCCCGGCTCGGTTCTTTCTTTCCAG